>DASQGY010000114.1:0-60557 GCA_035632375.1 Bryobacteraceae bacterium
TCGATTTCGGGGGCTTGGGTGGACATGCGGGCTTGCCAGAGGAGGTCAGTCTCTTCGGAAGGACCTTCCACCAGGACATCCACTTCCTGGCCGATCATGCGGCGGTTGCGCGCTTGCGAAATGCGGCGCTGCAGGGCCATCAGCTTCTGCTTGCGATTGTGGATGGTGCGTCCATCCACTTTGGCGTCAAGGTGGAAACTCGCGCTGGTTTCTTCATCGGAGTATGAGAAGACGCCCAGGCGATCGAATTGGGCGGCTTTGACGAAGTCGCAGAGGATTTCGAAATCCGCTTCGGTCTCGCCGGGAAAGCCGACGATCATGCTGGTACGAATGGCAACGCCGGGGATGGTGGCGCGAATCCGATCGAGGAGCTTCAGGAAAAAATCGCCATGCGAGCCGCGCTTCATCCGCTTCAATACAGCGGCGCTGGCGTGTTGCAGCGGCATGTCGATGTACTTCACCAGCGCTTTATGTTCGGCGATGGTGTCGAGCAGATTCTGTGTAATGCGATTCGGGTAGCAATAGAGGAAGCGAATCCACTTTTCATGGGACGTTTCGATTTGCGCCAGACGGGCCATAAGCTGCGCGAGACCGTCCTTGATACCGATGTCCTCGCCATAGGAGGTGGTGTCCTGGCCGATCAAATTAATTTCCCGAACGCCCTGCGCGAACATGCGCGTTGCTTCCGTTATCACCGATTCGAAGCGGCGGCTGCGGAACTGGCCGCGGTATTGCGGGATCACACAGAAGGAGCAGGGATGATCGCAGCCCTCGGCGATTTTGATGTAAGTGTAATGTCGCGCGGTGGAGAGGACGCGCGGCGTGAGGTCGTGATAGAGGAAAGGCTCGAAGGGATTCGCGGCTGGCTGGCGGCCCTCGCACAAGTCGACGATGTTTTCGAGTTCGTTGGTGCCGATGACGGCGTCGACTTCGGGAATATCTTCGCGGATCTGGTCGCGATAGCGCTCGACTAAGCAGCCGGCGACGATTAGCCTCTGAGCGTTGCCGGTCTTCTTGTACTCCGCCATCTCGAGAATGGTGTCGACCGATTCCTGCTTGGCGGGATCGATGAAGCTGCAGGTGTTGACCACCAACACTTCGGCGTCCTGTGGATTGGGCGTGAGTTGGTGGCCGCGCTCGACCAGTTGGCCCATCATGACTTCGGTGTCCACAAGGTTCTTGGGACAGCCGAGACTTACAAAGCCAATTTTCAAGGTAGTTGGTCCGGGAGAGGATTCCGAATCTTTAGGATAGCAGACGAGTGGTAATCGGCGGCTTCAGCAACCGCCGGGAAAACCTAGACAAATGCAGCTAACAAACGATTGAATGTGTCGGCACGCTCAAAATACACGGAGTGCCCGGACTTTGGAACTCGCTCCAATTTCGCACCGGGTATAGCAGCGGCCAGCGCCACTGCGGCGGGCGGCGGGAAGACGACGTCTTCGTTCCCCGAGATGAACAGCAAAGGCATGCGCAATCGCTTCAGAGCCGATACAGGCGTGGTTCGCGCCGCAACGAGCTTCGCTCGCAAGGCTTCTTTGTCGAACGCGCTGCTGAGCCAATCGATTTCCCGATAGAGGAAGTGCATCGCCGGCTGCTCGCGCGCCATCCGCTCGCCCGCCGCGGGATGGATATTGCGACGGCGGAGGTTCGCCTGGGCATCGCGCTTCGCGGAGGACCAGTTCTCGACGCGTTCGCGGCCGGGTTGATCCAGAGTATTCAAGTCCACAGCGCCGCTGGTGGACGCCATTACCAACGCACGCACACGGTCCGGATGACGGAGCGTGTAATCCAGACACGTCCATCCACCCATCGACTGCGCGACAAGCCGGACGTCCGCAAGCTTCAAGTGATCGATCAGCGCGGCGAGGTCGCCGGCAAACAGCGCGGGATCGGGGCCGCCGCTTTCCAGACGTGACGGTGCAAAGCCCCGATGCGCGAAGGTGACACAGGTATAGCGCTTGGCGAAATATGGGACCTGCTGCCACCAGGAAAGATGATTGCCGCCCAAACCGTGGGCGAACACGATGGCGGGGCCGCTGCCGGTGGTTTCGTAGTAGATCTCGGCGCCGGGCCTCTTCAAGAACCCGGTTGTTGTTGGAAGGACGGAAGTCGACGCCGGCGTTTGCGCCGCAAGGGCCGCGGCTCCAGCCACTGTTTGTCCGAGGAACACTCTGCGAGTGCGTTGTTCGAATACCATGCGATCAATTATATGAGGAGCACTGCTTGTGTTCCGGCAATCGAAAACCCTCGCTGACTCCGTTCCAAAGGTGCAAGTGTGTACAATTAGCGACTTATGGCACTTCGTGGACGTGTTGCGCTGATTACCGGAGCGAGCCGGGGTTTAGGTAAAGCAATGGCCGTCGCGCTGGCGCAGGAGGGCGTGCGGCTCGCGCTGGTCGGCCGGGATGTTGCGGCGCTGACTGAAGTGGCTTCCGAAGCTCGCACTCTGGGTGCTGAAGCCGAGATATTTCCCGCCGACATTGGTGTCGAAGCGCAGGTGCTCAAGCTCGAGCGCGACGTGATCGCCAAGTTCGGGCCAGTGGATATCCTTATCAATAACGCCGGCGTCAATATCCGGAAATTCTGCGTCGATTACACACTGGACGAATGGAACCACGTGCTGCACACCAACCTGACCAGCGTATTCCTGATGTGCCGTTCGTTTGTGCCGCACATGAAAGGACGGGGCTACGGGCGGATCATCAACATCTCGTCCATCATGGGCCACATCTCGTTTCCGCAGCGCACTCCTTATTCTGCGTCGAAGGCGGGGCTACTGGGATTCACGCAGTCGCTGGCGCTGGAGCTGGCACAGGAAGATATCACCGTGGTGGCGATTAGTCCCGGGCCGTTTGCCACGGAGATGACTGTTCCGATCATGAACGATCCGGTGAAGAACGAGGAGTTCATGTCGCGGACGCCGCAGCGGCGCTGGGGGAAGCCGCAGGATATCGGGAAGCTGGCGGTGTATTTGTGTTCGGAAGACACGTCATTTATTACGGGGACCGATATCCTGATTGACGGAGGCTGGTGTGCGCAATAGGTGGATTGCCGCCCCGGCGGCCGCACTGCTGTTGTTGGCCGGATGCCAGGCGAGCAAGAAGAAGCGGATCGCGGTGGTGCCGAAAGGTACGTCGCATATCTTTTGGCTCACGGTGCGCGCGGGGGCGGAGGCGGCCGGGCAAAAATTCGGCGTCGAGATTTTGTGGAACGGACCGCCGCAGGAGACCGAGTATGACCGGCAAATGCAGATCGTCGATTCGATGCTGGCCCAGCATGTGGATGGACTGGCAGTAGCCGCGGCGGAGCGCAAGGCGCTGAACCGGTCGCTCGACCGGGCGGCGGAGCTGGGAATTCCGGTCACCGTTTTCGACTCGGGTGTCGACTCGACGAACTACATGACCTTTCTCGCCACCAACAATTACGAGGGCGGCAAGATGGGAGCGCGCGAGCTGGCGCGCCTGGTGGGAGGCGCGGGCAAAGTGGCGATGGTGATGCACGCGCCCGGGAGCGCGTCCACCATGGATCGCGAGCGCGGATTTGAAGACGTCATGAAAGCCGAATTTCCGAAGATCGAGATCGTGGCGCGGCAGTTTTCGATGTCGAATCCGTCGAAAGGCATGGCGGCGGCGGAGAATATCCTGTCGGCGCATCCGGATCTGAACGGCATCTTCGCGTCGTCGGAGCCGAGCAGCATGGGTGTCGCGCTGGCGCTGAAATCGCGCGGGCTTTCGGGCAAGGTGAAGTGCGTTACGTTCGATTCGAGCGACAAGTTGATTGAGGATCTGAAAGGCGGGACCATCGATGCCATGGTGGTGCAGGATCCGTTCAAGATGGGATTTGAGGCGGTGAAGACCCTGGTGGATAAGTTGCATGGCGTGGCGTCGCCGAAGCAGATCGATCTTCCGGCGCGGTTGGTGAAGAAAGAGGATCTGGACAAGCCGGATGTGCATGAGCTGCTCTATCCGGATGTGAAGAAGTACATGGCGCAGTGACTTATGAAAAAAGCAAATACCAAGCCGAAGAACATTGACGAATACCTTGCCGGAGTCCCCGAGCCGGCGCTGAGCACATTGAAGAAGATTCGCGCGACGATCCAGTCCGCGGTCCCACCGGAAGCTACGGAGGCGATCAGTTATGGCATTCCCACGTTCAAGTACAAAGGATCGCTGGTGGCGTTCGCCGCGTTCTCGAAGCATTGCAGCATATTCCCGATGAGCTTGGCGGTCGCGGCGGCGTGCAAGAAGGAGCTGAAAGCTTTTCCCGAATCGTCCAAAGGCACTATCCGCTTTCCCGTGGACAAGCCTCTGCCGGCCGCTCTGGTAAAGAAAATATTAAAGGCGCGGATCGCGGAGAAAGAACGTAAGACGTAGATACGCGCGCCGCGGCATCGCCGCTCAATTCGTCCCAGTGACAGCCCGCCCCACAACCAGCCCCGCCCAACGCCGTTTCGTTGACCCGGCGCTCCCGGAAGCGATACACTGATGTTTTCGATTTCCCGCTCGGAAATTCAGGGTATCCCATAGCTACGAGCATTTTCAGGAGGCTCATCAGTGTCAGAAAAGATGCGGCACATTTTTACGTCGGAATCCGTCACCGAAGGACATCCCGACAAGATGGCGGACCAGATTTCGGACTCCGTTCTGGACGCGGTCATGAAAGACGATCCCAAAGGCCGCGTGGCCTGCGAGGTCCTGATCACCACCGGCATTTGCGTGGTCTCCGGTGAAATCACCACCAACACCTACGTCGACGTCCCGCGCCTGGTCCGGAGCGTCATCCACGATATCGGATACTCTGACGCCGCGATGGGTTTCGACAGCAAGACTTGCGGGATCATCAACTCCATCCAGAGCCAGTCGCCCGATATCGCCATGGGCGTCGACACCGGCGGCGCGGGCGACCAGGGCCTGATGTTCGGTTACGCCTGCGACGAAACCGAAGAGCTGATGCCGCTGCCCATCATGATGGCGCACAAACTGTGCCGGCAGTTGAGCGAAGTGCGTCGCGCCAAGGGTCTCGACTTTCTCCGCCCCGACGGCAAGAGCCAGGTCAGCGTGGAATACGTCGACGGCAAGCCGAAGCGCATCGACGCCGTAGTGGTCTCCACCCAGCACGACGACAAAATCTCCACCGAGGAGCTCCGCGCCCAGGTCAAGAAGCACATCATCGACCCCGTGGTTCCCTCCAACATGGTTGATTCGTCCACGAAATACCACATCAATCCCACTGGCCGATTCGTCATCGGTGGTCCTCACGGCGATACCGGACTTACCGGCCGCAAGATCATCGTCGACACCTACGGCGGCATGGGACGACACGGCGGCGGCGCTTTTTCCGGCAAGGATCCGACAAAGGTGGATCGCTCCGCTTGCTACATGGCACGCTACGTCGCTAAGAATCTGGTTGCCGCAGGATTGGCCACCCGCTGCGAGGTTCAGCTCGCCTATGCCATCGGCGTCGCGGAACCAGTCTCGGTGATGGTTCACACTTTTGGAACCGGAGTGATGGAGGAAGAGCGTCTGGTGGCGCTGGTCCGCGAGCAATTCCCGCTCACTCCCAAAGGAATGATCGACCACTTGAACCTTCGCCGGCCGATCTACCGCCTGACCGCCGCCTTCGGCCACTTCGGGCGCACTGAGCCCAGCTTCTCCTGGGAAGCAGCCGACAAGGCCGAGCCTTTGCGCGAAAGCAGCCGCGTCGCCGTCGCTGCCCGATAACAAATTTCAAACTTGAGGAAAACATGTCAACTAATGCAACCGCAACCGTAGCTTGCGATGTCAAGGATCTGGGGCTCGCCGACGTTGGAAAACGCCGGATCGAGTGGGCCTTCCAGTCGATGCCCGTTTTGCAGACCATCCGCAAGCAGTTCATCAAGACCCAGCCGTTGAGGGATGTCCGTGTCGCCGCTTGCCTGCACGTCACGTCGGAAACCGCCAACCTGATGGTCACGCTTCGCGACGGCGGCGCCAACATCGTGCTGTGCGCTTCCAATCCGCTATCTACTCAGGACGATGTCTCCGCCAGCCTGGTGCGCGACTACAACATTCCGGTCTACGCCATCAAGGGCGAGAATAACGACGTTTATTACTCGCACATCCTGGCCGCGCTCGATCACAAACCGCAGATCACCATGGACGACGGCGCGGACCTGGTCACCATTCTGCACACCAAGCGCAAGGAACAGCTCGATGCCGTGATCGGCGGAACCGAGGAAACAACCACGGGCGTCATCCGCCTGCGCGCGATGGCCAAGGACAAGGTGCTGCGCTATCCCATCGTCGCCGTCAACGATGCGCTCACCAAGCACCTGTTCGACAACCGTTACGGCACCGGGCAAAGCACGCTCGACGGTATTATCCGCGCCACTAACTTCCTGCTGGCCGGAATGACCGTGGTGGTCGCCGGCTATGGTTGGTGCGGCCGCGGCGTTGCCATGCGCGCACGCGGTATGGGCGCCAACGTCATCGTCACCGAGATCGATCCCACCAAGGCCATCGAAGCCCTGATGGACGGCTTCCGCGTAATGTCCATGTCCGAGGCCGCTACTATCGGCGATCTCTTCATCACCCTCACCGGCAACAAGAGCGTGATCGCGCGAGACCACTTCGAGAAGCTGAAAAACGGGGCCATCCTTTGCAACTCCGGCCACTTCAATGTGGAAATCGATCTGGAAACGCTCGGCAACATGGCCTCCAGCCGCCGCCCCACACGCGAGTTCGTGGAAGAATTCGCGCTGCGCGACGGCCGCCGCGTCTACGTGCTCGGCGAAGGCCGCCTCATCAATCTGGCCGCCGCCGAAGGCCACCCCGCTTCGGTGATGGACATGAGCTTCGCCAACCAGGCGCTATCGGCCGACTTCATGGTCAAGAACCACGCCACCCTGGAAAAACGCGTTTACGCCGTCCCCGAAGAACTCGACAAACAGGTAGCCCGCATGAAGCTCGAATCCATGTCCGTAAAAATCGACCGCCTGACGCCGGAACAGGAACACTATCTGGCAAGCTGGTCGGAAGGAACATAAGAAACAGGTTGTAGGTTGTGGGATGTGGGCTATAGCTAGTTAGGACCGTTCAACCAGGCTTCGCCACAACCCACGACCCACAACCCACAACCCATGCTTCTTGAAGGCTGCAAACACGAGGTCGAAATCACCGTTCCGGTGGATGAGATCGCCAGCGAGACCGAACGCGTCGTCGCCAATATTCAGAAGAAGGTCCGGCTACCCGGATTCCGGCCCGGCAAAGCTCCCGCCAACCTGATCCGTTCCAAGTTCGCCAAAGAGGTGCGCGAAGACGTCATCGAAAACCTGCTTCCGAAATACTTCAACCAGAAGATGAAGGAAGAGGAACTGCAAGTTGTAGGCCGCCCGAACGTCAAGGATGTCCATTTCAAGGAAGGCGAGCCGCTCACTTTCAAAGCTGAATTTGAAGTTGCGCCCACCATCGAGCTTGGCGAATACCGCGGCGTCACGGTGCACTACGCTGAGCCCGAAGTTACTGAAGAAGACGTGGCCAAGAGGCTGGACGAGATCCGCGACCAAAAAGCCGAGTTCATCAACGTTGAGCCGCGCCCGGCCGTCGATGGCGATTACGCTGTCGTTGCTTTAGACAGCCTGGCCGGAGTGGACGAGCCGATCCATCAGGAGGAGATGGTGTTGCACGTCGGCGATAAGGATACTCTCCCGGGCTTCTCCGACGCGCTGCGCGGGATGTCGCCCGAAGAGGAAAAGGAATTCGAACTCGCCTATCCGGACGACTACGGCCAGGAGAAATTGGCCGGCAAGACGGTCAAGTTCCGCCTGAAACTCAAGATGATCCGGACCAAAGAACTGCCGGAGCTCAACGACGAATTCGCGCACGACCTGGGCGACTACACCGCTCTCGCCGACCTGCAGGAGGCCGTCCGCAAGTCCATCTTTCACGAGCGCGAGTACATCGCCCAGCAGAAGGCCAAGGATGAGCTGCTCGACAAGCTGATCGAGGCACACGACTTCCCGGTACCCGACACGTACATCGAACGCCAGATCGAATCCCAACTAAAGCAGCAGCTCAGTGAACTCGCCGAACGCGGCATCGACCCCACCAAGCTCAAGATCGACTGGGGCAAGCTAAAGGACGCCCAGCGCCCCAAGGCGCTCCACGATGTGAAGGGTACGCTGCTGATCGACAAGATCGCCGAGCGCGAAACCATCCACGCCACCAACGACGAAGTGGACCACGAGATCCAGCGCATCGCCAAGCAACAGCGCGAGCCGGTCGCGGCCGTCCGCAAGAAGCTGGACAAAGAAGGGATAACGGGCCGCATCGCGTACCGTATCCGCGGTGACAAGACGCTGAACTTCCTCTTCGAGCACGCCCGCAAGGAAGCGCCGGAGGAGAAGCCAGAGCCGGAGCCAGAGGAAAAGGCCGAGTAGCGCCTAGCCAATAACCCGTTGATCCTTCGTTTGTGTTAACTTGTATACAAGGAAACACAATGTCTGAAACCCTCTCTGTTCGCCTGGACCATTCGGTCAAGAAAAAGTTAGAGGCTCTTGCCGAGCGCTCGAAGCGATCCAAATCCTTTCTCGCGGCCGAAGCCATCTCCGCGTACGTTGAAGCAGAGGACTGGCAGCTTGCAGAAATCAAAGCTGGGATTAAGGATATCGATACCGGTAACACCGTTAGTCACGAAAAGGTATCGAAGTGGCTTCGTTCTTGGGGCAAACCCAACGAGACAAAAGCCCCCCGATGAAAGTCGTTTGGTCCGATCGCGCCGTCAGACACCTGACCGCTGTCCGGGACCACATCGACAAGGAAGATCCCAAGGCTTCCCAAGAAATGGCAAGCCGGATTCTGGAAAGCACCGAACTACTTGTTGAGCATCCGTACTTGGGCCGGCCGGGGCGAATCGTCGGAACCCGAGAACTCGTTGTCGCCGGAACGCCTTACCTCGTACCATATCGTGTCCGAGGGGATCGGCTAGAACTCCTCGCTGTCTTTCACGGCCGGCAGAGGTGGCCGAAGCGCTTGCCCGATCCTCGCAAGTCATAATGTGATTCCCATCGACAAGCTGGATTCGTCCCCGCTCTGATGGTCGGCATGGTTTTCAATGGAATCACATCAAACAGGAACAGTTAGGAACTCCGCCTCGCCGAACGAGACAAAACGAAGCCAAACCAGTGCCATGTCATTCATACCATTCAGCTTCTGTGCAATGGGAACACTGGGTAGGCCAGTACCCCTCCAGGTCCTATTGTGAGATACCCACCGAATCCTTGCGTTTTCCCGGGTGGATCTTAGATGCCTTCTGTTATAATAGGGTTTCAGACAGCATCCAATCCAAGGATGAAGTGTAGAGTCCTAGTCTACGGAGATTCCGCGTGAAACGTGCTGGTTCCGACGACGCTTTGCGTTGTTCATTTTGTCATAAGAGTCAGGACGTAGTCGGCAAGTTAATCTCCTCCCCCAACGATTACCCCCGCGCTTACATCTGCGACGAATGCATCGCCGTATGCAATTCGATCCTGGAGGACGATCGTCACGATCAGCCCTATGGCGCGCCGCACAAGCTCCCCAAGCCGCTGGAACTAAAGGAATATCTGGATCAGTACGTGATCGGGCAGGACGCTACCAAAAAGAAGCTCGCCGTCGCCGTCTACAACCACTACAAGCGCATCCAGATGAACAAGCAGCGCGGCGCGGAAGTCGAGCTGTCGAAATCGAACATTCTTCTGATCGGACCCACCGGTACCGGCAAAACCCTCCTGGCCCAGACTTTAGCCCGCATCCTGGATGTCCCCTTCGCCATCGTTGACGCCACTACCCTCACCGAAGCCGGCTACGTGGGCGAGGACGTCGAGAACATCATCCTCCGGCTCCTCCAGAATTCCGACTGGGACGTCCAGCGCTGCCAGCAAGGCATCATCTACATCGACGAGATCGACAAAATCGGGCGCAAGGACGAGAATCCGTCCATCACCCGCGACGTTTCGGGCGAAGGCGTCCAGCAGGCGCTGCTCAAGATCCTGGAAGGTACGGTAGCCAACGTTCCCCCGCAAGGCGGCCGCAAGCATCCCCACCAGGAATTCACCCCCGTCGACACCACCAATATCCTCTTCATCTGCGGCGGTGCATTTGTGGGTCTTGAAAAGGTGATCTCCAAGCGCGTCGGCACCAAATCCATGGGCTTCATCTCGCAGGAAGAGACCGCGCCCCGGGCCAGCGCCAATCGCCGCGACGTGGCGACACTCGATCAGGTTCAACCCGTCGACCTCATCCGCTTTGGCTTCATTCCCGAATTCATAGGCCGTATGCCGGTTGTGGCCGTTCTCGAGGATCTCAGCAGAGACGCCCTGGTCCAGATCCTAACCAAACCCAAGAACGCCATCGTCCGGCAGTATCAGAAACTATTTGAATTTGAAAATGTTAGACTGAAATTTAGCGACGACGCCCTGGAAGCGATTGCCTCTCTCGCCATGGAGCGCAAAGTAGGCGCTCGGGGCCTGCGTATGATTCTCGAAGACCTGATGCTGGACTTGATGTATTATCTGCCGTCTTATAAGAAGGTCCGCGAGTTCCTGGTAACAAAGGAAATGGTCATGACGCAGAAGATCAACATGGCCCTGCTCGAAAAGGCAGGATAACGGAAGAAGCCAGGGTTCCGTTGCTTACTTCTGGATTCTGGCTCCTGAATTCTGGATTCTGATTCTCAGTTCCCATGCTTACCTCCAAAGAAAAATCCGATACAAAACGCTTGCCCATGATGCCCATACGGGATGTCGTCATCTTCCCGTATATGATGACCCCCTTCGTGGTAGGGCGGGAATCGAGCGTCCGGGCGCTGGAAGAAGCATTGGCCGGCGACAAGAAGATCTTCCTTGCAACCCAGCATGACGCTTCCGTCGATGAACCCCGTCCCGACGAGATCTTCAACGTCGGAACCGTGGCCAACATCGTCCAGAGCCTGAAATTGCAGGATGGCAACATCAAGGTATTAGTCGAAGGTGTCGAACGAGGCAAGATCATCTCCGTCAGCGAGGATGAGGGCTACTTCAAGGCCCTGGTCAAAACGTTCAGTTTCAAGGTCGACGGCGGACCGCAGCTTGAGGACCTGGTCACTCGCGTCACCGGCCTGTTCGAACAGTACGTCAAACTCAGCCAGAACCTGAATTACGAAACCATGATCGCGGCCATCCGTGTGGACGAGCCGGGCAAGCTGGCCGACACCGTGGGCGCCAATCTGCAGTTGACTATCGAGGAAAAACAGGAGCTGCTCGAGATCTTCGATCCGGTGGACCGGCTGACGCGCGTCGCTGAAATGCTGGACATCGAGATCGAAAAGCTCAATGTCGACCGCACCATTCAAGGCCGCGTGAAGCGCCAGATGGAAAAGGCGCAAAAAGAGTATTACCTGAACGAGAAAATCAAGGCCATCCAGAAAGAACTGGGCCGCGGCGAGAAGAGCGAGTTCGACGAGCTGAAGAAAAAGATCGATACCGCGGGCATGACCAAGGATGCCTACGAAAAGGCCACCGCCGAGCTGAAACGGCTGGAGAACATGCCGCCCATGTCCGCCGAGTCCACCGTATCGCGCAACTATCTCGACTGGCTGCTGGCCGTGCCATGGAAGAAGAAGTCCAAGGAAATCCGCGACCTGAAGTTCGCCCAGCAGGTCCTGGAATCGGATCATTACGGCCTCGAAAAGATTAAGGAACGGATCCTCGAGTTTCTCGCCGTTCGCAGGCTGGTGCAGAATCCCAAAGGATCCATTCTTTGCTTCGTCGGACCTCCTGGCGTGGGCAAGACCTCGCTCGGCATGTCCATCGCCAAGGCCACCGGGCGGAAGTTCATCCGGCTGTCTCTCGGCGGCGTCCGCGACGAGGCGGAAATTCGCGGCCATCGCCGGACTTACATCGGCGCCCTGCCCGGCCAGATCCTGCAAATGATGAAGAAAGCCGGAACGCGGAATCCGGTGTTCATGCTGGACGAAGTGGATAAGATGTCCATGGATTTCCGCGGCGATCCCTCCGCCGCCCTGCTCGAGGTCCTGGATCCGGAACAGAACTTTATGTTCATGGATCATTACCTGGACGTCGAATACGACCTGAGCCAGGTATTCTTCATCGCTACCGCCAACGTATTGCACACCGTGCCGCCCGCATTGCAGGACCGTATGGAAGTGATCCGGCTACACGGCTACACCGAACTTGAAAAACTCGAGATCGCCAAGCGCTTCCTGGTTCCCAAACAAATGAAGGGTACCGGAGTGAAGGAAGAATACCTGGAGTTCGCCGACGAAGGACTCCAGAGCCTCATCCAGTTCTACACCCGCGAGGCAGGCGTGCGAAACCTGGAGCGTGAAATCGGCAATGTGTGCCGCAAAGTCGCGCGCACTGTCGTTAACTTCCAAACGGAATCCAAGCGCTCCGATGGGAAGAAGCACGCCAAGGCCACGCTCAACGCGGAGACCGTGAACGGGTACCTGGGGCCGCATAAATTCCGCGACCTGCAGGCTGACCAGGTCAACGAAGTGGGCGCCACAGTGGGGCTTGCCTGGACCGAGGTCGGCGGATCCATTCTCACCACCGAAGCCGCGGTGATGGAGGGCAAAGGAAAGCTTCAGACCACCGGCAAATTAGGCGACGTGATGCAGGAATCCGCGCACGCCGCCATGAGCTACGTCCGCTCCCGGGCCCACCTGCTCGGCCTGCCGCGCGAGTTCTACCGCAACATCGACATTCACGTGCACGTTCCCGAAGGCGCCATTCCGAAAGATGGACCGTCGGCAGGCATCACCATCGCCACCAGCATTTCTAGCGCTTTGACCAACATCCCGGTCCGTTGTAACATTGCAATGACGGGCGAAATCACCGTCCGCGGCAGGGTGCTCCCCATCGGCGGGTTGAAGGAAAAAGTGCTGGCCGCACATCGGCAGGGGATTTACGAACTCATCCTTCCGAAGGATAATGAGAAAGACCTCCCCGACATTCCGGAGATTGTTCGAAAGGAAATGAAGCTGCACTTCGTAACCAACATGGACGAAGTGTTGAAAATCGCGCTCGAGCGGGAGATCATCGCGCTGCCACTGGCGGGCACCACGCCGCCAGTGGAGTTGGTGCGCGGGCCGAGCGAGGAACGGATTGCTCATTAGGTGATCCAGCCGTTCCTGGCTGGATTCCCCGACTGCTTCAGGGGACCTGATGGAAGCGGAATTTTTGATAAGTGCAGCCCGGCCGGATCAGTTTCCGGCTGAATCGCTCCCGGAGATAGCGTTTCTGGGAAGGAGTAACGTAGGCAAGTCCAGCTTGTTGAATTGCCTGACCGGCAAGAATGGGCTGGCGTTTACCAGTGCAAGACCCGGCTGTACGCAGTTGATCAATTTTTACCGGGTCGACGGACAATTCCACTTCGTCGATCTGCCGGGATACGGGTACGCGCGTGTCCCCAAGGAAATAGCATCCCAGTGGAAGCAGCTTATCGAACAATACCTTTTCGAACGAAGGTCGTTGGAACTCTGCTTCCTGATCCTGGACGCGCGCCGGGGCTGGATGGAAAAGGATTTGGAGCTCAAGCAATGGTTGGAGTTCCACAACCGGCGATACATGGTGATCGCCACGAAGACAGACAAGTTGAGTAGTCAGAATGAAAAACAACGCGGGGTGGCCGCTATCCGGAGTCAGGCTCCGGATGTCGAGTCACTGCCGTTCTCGGCAGTTTCGTGCCGGGGAGTGAGGGAAATTTGGCAAGCGATCCTGAAAATCAAGAACAAGCGCCAGTAGGCGCTCCCACCGAAGAACAACAACCGGAATCCACGACTCCGGAAGTGAAGGCGTCTGAGCCTAAGGAGTCAAAGGGTGACGGGAAACCGGCCGACCCGAAGGGCGACGGCAAACCTAGCGAGGGGCGGGCCTCCAGCCGGAGCGCCGAGGCCAGGGCTGCGGCGAAATCCGCCGACCCCAAGCCGCCGGCCGCTGAGAAACCATCGTCCGAGGCCAAGCCTTCGGATGGCAAACCAGCCGACGCCAAACCAGCCGAGACTAAGGCGGCAGAGGCCAAGCCGGCTGAAGCCAAGCCGGCGGAGCCCAGACCCGCCGAAACCAAACCGCCGGCCGAATCTAAGCCGGTGGAGGCGAAACCGGTCGAAGCCAAACCGCAAGAGCAAGCTGCCGGTTCGCCCGACCCAGCCGCCAAGCCGGCCGAGGAGGCCGCGAAGCCCGTCGAACAGCCGGGCTTCCAGCGTAAGCGCCATGGCGGGATTCCCGGCCAAGGCCAGAAGAACGGCACTACGCTCGACTTGGTGGAGCTCAAGGACATGAGCATCCAAAAGCTCAACCAGATCGCCAAGGACCTGGGGGTCACCGGCACCGCCGGCCTGCGCAAGCAGGAGCTGATCTTCAAGATCCTCCAGACCCAGGCCGAGAAGAGCGGACTCATCTTCTCGGAAGGCGTACTCGAATGCCTGCCCGATGGGTTCGGTTTCCTGCGCGCGCCCGAGTACAACTATCTGCCCGGTCCCGACGATGTCTACGTCTCGCCGTCGCAGATCCGCCGCTTCGATCTGCGTACCGGCGACACCATCTCCGGCCAGATCCGCCCGCCCAAGGAAGGTGAGCGTTATTTCGCGCTCATCAAAGTGGACGCGATCAACTTTGAACCGCCGGAGGAAGCTCGCAACAAGATCTTCTTCGACAACCTGACGCCGCTCTATCCCAACGAGCGCTTCCGGCTGGAGACCGTCAAGGAAAACTACTCCGGCCGCGTGATGGATCTGCTGACGCCTGTGGGCAAGGGGCAGCGTGGTCTGATCGTCGCAGCGCCGCGTACCGGCAAGACGATGCTGCTGCAAAGCATCGCCAACTCCATTACCACCAACCATCCTGAGGTCACGCTGATCGTGCTGCTGATCGACGAGCGCCCGGAAGAAGTCACCGACATGCAACGCTCGGTGAAGGGTGAAGTGATCAGTTCCACTTTCGACGAGCCCGCTTCGCGCCACGTACAAGTGGCCGAGATGGTGATCGAAAAGGCCAAGCGCCTGGTCGAGCACAAGCGCGACGTGGTGATCCTGCTCGATTCCATCACGCGTCTGGCTCGCGCCTACAATACAGTGGTCCCACCGTCCGGCAAGGTTCTGTCGGGCGGCGTGGACTCCAATGCGCTCCAGCGCCCCAAGCGCTTCTTCGGGGCCGCGCGCAACATCGAAGAGGGTGGATCGCTTACCATCGTCGCTTCCGCGCTGATCGATACCGGCAGCCGCATGGACGACGTTATCTTCGAAGAATTCAAGGGCACCGGCAACATGGAAATCCATCTGGACCGCAAGCTGATGGACAAACGTGTATTCCCGGCCATCGACATCACCAAGAGCGGCACCCGTAAGGACGAGCTGCTGCTGCCGCGCGAAGAGCTCAACCGCATTTGGGTATTGCGCAAAGTCCTTAGCCCGCTTTCGCCGGTGGAATCCATCGAGCTGCTGCTGGATAAGCTCGGCAAGGTGAAGAGCAACGCCGAGTTCCTGAATTCGATGAGCGCCTGAGCGGCCTCGCCCATGGGCAAAATACGCGTTCTCTCCGACACCGTCGCCAACAAGATCGCGGCCGGGGAGGTGGTGGAGCGTCCGGCTTCCGTCGTTAAGGAGTTGCTTGAAAACTCACTCGACGCCGGGGCCACTGAGCTTCGCATCGAAGTGGAAAGCGGCGGACGCCGTCTGATTCGCGTCGCCGACAACGGCTGCGGCATGTTGCGCGACGACGCGCTGCTGGCCTTCGAGCGCCACGCCACCAGCAAACTCAGCGACGTCAAGGATCTGCTCTCTATCGCCACGCTCGGTTTTCGCGGCGAGGCTCTGCCTTCCATCGCGTCGGTCTCCAGGCTCCTGCTCGAAACCAGATCGGCGGACGAAACCACGGGAGCGGCAGTCGAGATCGCCGGCGGCAAGCTGCTGCGCTGCGACGAATTCCCTGCCCCGCCCGGTACCACCATCACCGTTCGCGACTTGTTCTACAACGTTCCCGCGCGCAAGAAGTTTCTTCGCTCGGATCAGACCGAGCTGGCGCACATCGCCTCGCTCGCCACGCACTACAGCCTGGCCCACCCGCAAAAGGCTTTCCAGTTGCGGCACGGCGCGAGCAACCTGCTGGACGTTACGCCGGTGGAGACATTGCGCGAACGGGTCTATCAGGTCTTCGGTAGCCAGACACTTGACGAACTGATCGATCTCGATATGGTGGAGCGTGAACTCCAGGTCGTCGATCCCGAGCAGCAGGAATCGCGCGTCTTCGCGGTGCGCGGCTTTGTGTCCGGCCCGCAGGTCCAAAAACTCAATCGAAATTCGATTTTCCTGTTCGTCAACGGCCGGCTGATTCGAGACAAGCTTTTGCTGCACGCCCTCTCCTCCGCGTATCACAACCTGATGCCACCGGCCTGCTATCCCTTCGCGCTGCTCTTCCTGGACTGCGATTGCGAGGAGGTGGACGTCAACGTTCATCCTTCAAAGACCGAAGTGCGCTTCCGCCACGGCAGCTTTGTGCACGATTTCGTGCGCGACACCATCCGCGACCGCTTGATTGCCTCTCGCCCCGCATCGAGTCTTCCGCTTTTGGCTCGCCCGCAGCCGGCCGCCGATCTGCCGTATTCCGATTTCACCCAACGGATCGAGAATCAGTCCTTCGAATCCGCAATGCACCAGCAGCCGCAGGAGCGTCCGGAAGACCTGCCGGTTTTCACGCTGAAGAACACAGGCGCCGCTGAGCAGCGGTTTGATTTCGCCCCCGAGCCAACGCAGTCACGAATGCCGGTACCGCCCACACACGGTGCATTGCCCGGCGTCGACCCGATGGACGGCGCGCAGAGCCTGACAATTCTGAAGGACCTGCGTCCGCTCGGCCAGATTCACGACAGCTTCATCATCGCCGCCGGTCCGGACGGTCTCTGGATTATCGATCAGCACGTGGCCCACGAACGCGTCCTGTTCGAGAAGGTCCTGAAGCAACAGGCCGAAGGCCGCGTGGAGCGCCAGCAGCTCCTGATGCCGATCGTGCTGGAGCTGACTGCCGCGCAGCAGGTGGAATACGCACGCATCGCCGGCGAGTTGGAGCGCGCCGGCTTCGACTCCGAGCCATTCGGCAACCGGACCATCGCCGTCAAAGGCGCTCCCGCCGGCGTAGGCCCCGGAGATATCGAGACGCTGGTCTTCGAGATCCTGGAGACTGCCGAGGGCGAGCAGCGCAAAGTGTCAATCGGCGACCTGCGCCGTTCCATGGCCGCCAGTATCGCCTGCCGCGCAGCAATCAAGATCAACATGCGCCTGGATCATCACAAGATGGAGTGGCTGCTTTCCGAACTCGCAGCCACCGAGTGCCCGATGAGTTGCCCGCACGGCCGCCCCATCGCGTTGCGCTACTCGACGCGCGACATCCTGAAGAGCTTCCACCGCATATGAGCAACCGCATTCGAGGCTCAATTCCACGTAAGGCGAAGGAAGTCGCGCACTATCTGAATGGCGAGAAGGTCTCTGCGGAGTACTTCGTTCGAGGCAAGCTTGTCGGCCGCCGGTCGTGGCACGCAAATGGCCAGCTTGACATCGAATGGAGCTACCGCAACGGCCACCCGCACGGACTTTGGCGCGAATGGCACGAGAATGGGCAGTTATTCTCCCAGACGCAATACAAGAACCGATACGAGCACGGCCAAGCGCTCCAGTGGAACAGGGAGGGGCGCCTAATTGGCGGCTATCGACTGAATATGGGAACTGGAGTCGACCTTTGGTGGGGCTACAGCGACCACTATCCCAGCGAAGAACACCATTTGCTGAACGGATTGCCGCACGGCTTCGAACGGTGGTGGTCAAGTCGAGCAAGGATCTACTCAGAGGATCATTGGTTCAATGGTGAACGCCACGGGATTTCGCGCCGTTGGACCGACCATAGGCTGGATCGCGGATACCCGGAATTTTACATCTCAGGGAAAAGAACCACGAAGCGCGAGTACTTGAAGGCGGCGAAGAACGACGCTACGCTGCCCGCTTACGATTTGAAAGATGACTCGCCGAGGCGTAAACCGCTGTCACTCCCACTCGATGGTCCCCGGAGGCTTGTGGGTCAAATCGTAAAAAACGCCGCACATGCCAGGTACACGAAGTAGCTCATCGGCCATACGCTTCAATTGCTCGGCGGGCATCCGCACCACTTGCGCGGTCATGCCGTCTACGGAGTGGATCGGACGAAGCACCACTGAATCGGGCGTACCGTCGATACCGAGCGGGAGCAGCACGACTGGAAACTGCCAGACCTCGCGGTCGAATCCGCTTTCCTCTGACAGCCTCCGCACGATCGCGTCCGCTTGCCGCAGCCGGGCTAGGCGGCCGCCAGTCAATGTCCCAATCGTGGAGTGCAGGCTCGCCATCGGGGCGCGAGTGCCGACCACACCGACCACGCGGTTGATCCGCTCCCACATCCGGTTCACCAGGGTCGTAGCCAGTTCATCGCTCGGCAATTGCTCCAGCGCCAGTACCGAGCGGTAGCTGCGCGAATCGCCTTGTACTCCGACCGAACGCACCGGCAGCAGCCAGCCGGGCTCCAGGCGTTGGACCGGCGATTCGGATTCCGAGCACAAGCAGCGAATCGCCAAGCCCGGCCCCGGAAACGGATGCCGGTGCAAGAACTCGGCCGGGATACTCAACTCCGCGCCGATCTCGCGAACCTCGTCCTTGTAGAACGACGCCAGCGGTTCGATGATCCGGCCGGTCTCGATCAGCTTCTGAATGCCTGCTACCCGGTTGTGATGGGTCTTAATGACGTCCGCTCTCGCCGAGCCACCCGATTCGATCGTGTCCGGATAGATAGTTCCCTGCCCCAAAATCCAATGGCCGTCGAGAAACTGGCCACTACTCAAAACACGGTCCTGAACGGAAACAAACTGCTCTCCGATGATGTGCCGTTTCTTTTCCGGGTCGCAAACACCGGCCAGCGCTCCCAGAAACTCGCCTTCCGCCTGCTCGACGTGGAACGCAGTAGCGCCGAGCTGTTTGAATAGCCGCTCGACGTAGGCGGTCTCGCCATCGCGCATCAGCCCGGTATCGACGTAGATCCCATAAACTCGATCCGGCCCGAGCGCACGCAGGCACAGCGTGTAGGCAACAGTGGAATCGACGCCGCCGCTCACGAAGAAGAAGATGTTGCGATCGCCGGCGACACTTCGGATCTCGTCTTCGATGGGACGGATACGATCCTTCGGGTCCCAATCTTTCACACATCCGCTCACGCGGAAGACAAAGTTCGACAGGATCTCCAGGCCCTGCCGGGTGTGTACAACTTCCGGATGAAACTGCACGGCGGCCAGCGGCTTTTCCCGATGGGCCATGGCGGCTATGGCACAAGTATCGGTGCTGGCCAGCACTTCGAAGCCAGGCGGAACGCGCTCCACTTGATCGCGATGATTCATCCAAACCTGCGAGTCGCCGTTCAGTCCGGTGAACAGCAGATGCGGCTTCGGGTCCTGCAAGACAGCCAGTCCATATTCGCCCTTGTCGCCTTTGCGCACGTAGCCGCCAAGATTGTGCGCCATGAGTTGCTGGCCGTAACAAATACCCAGCACGGCACTACCGGTGGAGAGAATCGCCGGATCGATGCGCGCGCTGTCCGCTTCATAAACGCTGTCGGGCCCACCGGAAATGATCAGCCCCTTGCGGCCGCGCAATTCCGCCGCAGGGGTGTCACTGGGACGAACCTCGGCATACACTCCCAGGTCGCGAATCTTTCTGGCGATGAGATGACAGTATTGCCCGCCCGCGTCCAGGACGGTAATTTGTGGCGCAGGCTTTTGGGCCTGCGGTGACTGATTGTTCAAATCCTATGGCCGGTCGTCGCGAGTGATCCGCTGGACGATCAGCTTTTTCGATTTCTCAAGCAGCGACCGCGCTTCGGGCATCGCCTCGATGGCTTTGCTCACCATCGGGTCCACTTCGGCGGCTACTTTCTGCGACTCCTCGAAACTGAATCCGGTCGCGTACATTTCGCGCTTCAACTGCTGCATCATCCAATTGCGATTCGCATTCCAATCGGCTTCGTTGAATGTCACGTCCTGCTGCGAGACGTAATCCCGGAAATCGCCGAGGACTTGATTGTCGGGCTCCCAACCTTTGGGGAGCTTCGAAGGATGCTTGCCGAACCACTTCGCCGTGAAGGTGAAGAAGATGAATCGATCCTTGCGAAGGAGCGCTTTCTGGAAGTCGTTGAGCTTGGGTTCAAACTTCTCGTCGGGCGTGATGCCGCCACCACCGTAGACCGTGCGCCCGCTGTCGGTGCTCTTCACGTCCAGCGGATTCTTGGTCTCGGTGCGCTTGCCGTAGTAGTAATCGAGGAACGAGATGTTAGAGTAATCGCGCTGGATGAGACGGCCGCTCGGCGTGTAGTAATGAGCCGTAGTCAACGCGAGTCCGGTATCGTCCGCCAGAGTGTACACGCTCTGCACCAATCCCTTGCCGAACGTGGTCTCACCAAGAATCCAGCCGCGATCGTGATCCTGCAGAGCGCCGGCCACAATCTCCGCCGCTGACGCGGAATACTGATTCACCAGCGCGACGATGGGATAGTTTTGCCCCAACGGACTACCATGCGCCAGATAGCGCTTCTCCTCGGAATTGCGACCGCGATGGGAAACCACCAGTTCGCCCTGCCGCAGGTAGTGACCGGCCACCGCGACGCCTTCGTTCAATATCCCGCCCGGATTCTCGCGGAGGTCCATGATCAGGCCCTTGATGTTCGCCTCGCCCAGCCGCTTCAGGTTGTCTTCCATTTCCTGGCTGGTGGTTTCATTGAACGAAGTGATGTGCATGTAGGCGATGCCGGGCCGGACCCAGAACGCCTGCTCGACGCTGTAGCGCGGAATCTCATCGCGAATGATATCGAAGTGGATCGGTTTATCCGCTCCCTCGCGCGCCACCACAACCTGAACGTGCGTGCCGCGCGGCCCTTTCAACAGATCCGCGATCTCCGGGGTGGACAGGCTCTCGGTGCGCTTATCATCCACTTCGATGATGGTGTCGCCCGGACGAAGGCCGGCCTTGTAAGCCGGCGAGCCGCCGAATGGAGCGATGACGATGGTCTTGCCGTTGCGCGGGCCGACGGTCATGCCGACACCGTAATAATGTCCCTGCTGGTCGTCGCGCAGAGTGCGGAAATCCTTGGGGTCGAAGAAATTGGAGTGCGGGTCCAGGGTCCGAAGCATGCCCGGAATTGAGCCTTTGTAGATGCCCTTGTCCGCCGTGACCTTGTCCGCGAAATTGTCCTCAACGACCTGGTAAATCCTGGTGAACTGCTTGAGGCTGGCCTTGAGATCCTCTTCAGGACCCGCTGAGGCTGCGGAAACGCCGGAAAGTCCGGGGCCGAAAACACCTCCGGCCAGGGCACACAAGACGATCAGAAGAATTGCAAAAAGAAGCGGCCTCAGATGACGCGCCATCGGAACCTCACTACCTTCAGTATATCGGAGTTTGCGAGATCGGGGATTTTCAGGCGCCTCGGGCAGCTCGTCGTGCTCCGGCCACGGCTGCTTCGGCCCTCATCGGCTTGCGGGGCGATTCATCCAGGCGGCGTACCTGGTCGCTGACGCACACCACGAACATCGGCTGCTTGGCGTTCTTCAGAATGTCGATGATGCGGTCCTGCTGGTCCTCCAGGTAAATTGATTTGCCATCGGTGACCAGGTGAAGATCGGAATCCGATTCCAGGACGTCGCTCAAACGCTTGCCCATCTCGCGCTGCAGGAAGCGAAGGACCCGGCGGAATTTCTGCAGCGAGAAGCCTTTCCGTCTCAGTTCCGCAATGACTGTAATTTCAATTACTTCTTCAGGCTGGTAGACACGCTTGTGGCCTTCGTGTTGAGGGGAAACTACTTTGCGTTCGTCCCACCACTGCAATTGCCGCAAACTGACCTGGGCGATGCGCGAAACATCGCTGCTGGTGAATGTTCGGGTCCCGTTTTCCGTTTCAGAACGCGTTTTCTTTGTTTTGAACATGATCCCCTACCCACGTTTTTTAGAGTGCCCTTAAATTTTACCTGACCTGCCGGTAGAGTCAATAGGAAAAACAGCTAGTTCGCCCCCCCGAAACGGGTGGGTAGCTACCCTTGATTCTGGGGGGGCCGTCAGCCTCCGCCCACGAATTGTACTATCTCCAAGGCCGCACCACTTGCGATTGGGGTCTCGGTCCAAAGCTCACGGCGCACGATAGCGCCGTTCAGTTCTACCGCCACGCGCGCTGGATCGACTTCCAAGAAAGCGAGCAACTGGAGCAGGCTCCGGCCTTCCGGCACTTGCCGAAGCTGCCCGTTTACAACAATTTGCACCTCTTTTGTTCTTGTCACCGTCTCACCTCGGCCGCGAATCGCAAATCGCCCAACTTGCAGCCGGTGGCCGGATCTCATTATAGTCTAATGTGACGGTCTGACATGCCAACTACCTATCCTGAAACGTACTTCCCAGTACTCGTACAGATTGTGATCGCAGTAGTGATGGCGGCCGCGCTGGTGACGCTGTCCTTCGTTCTTGGCAAGCGGGTAAAAACCAGGGTGAAGGATTCACCCTACGAATGCGGCATCGTGCCGACGGGCACCGCGCGCGAGCGCTTCAGCGTGAAGTTCTACCTGGTGGCCATCGTTTTCATCCTGTTCGATATTGAAGCGGTGTTCCTGTACCCGTGGGCGGTGGTATACCGGGAGTTGAAGATGTTCGCGTTCGTGGAGATGCTGCTGTTCATTGTTCTGATCATCTCCGGTTTCATCTACATCTGGAAGAAGGGTGCGCTAGACTGGTCGAGCGAGGTTCCTGGCCGCGCTGGCAGCAAACCTGCGCAAGGCGACTGAACAAATTAATGCTTCCTGACCAACTGAAAGACCATCCGGCAGCGGCGGCGCTGGACGCGCGTTTTCCGGATGCGATCGCCGGCGGGCACGCGGAGCACCAGGAGCCCACATTATTTATCGCGCCAGCGCGGATTGTGGACGCCTGCCGCTTTCTGAAGAACGAACAGGGCTTCGTGCGATTGAGCGGAATCACCGCCGTGGATTGGCATCCCAATGACCCTCGATTTGAGGTGGTGTACCTGCTTCATTCGCTCGCCAACCACACGCGGCTTCGCTTGAAGTGCTGGGTAGCAGCCGCATCGCCGGAGATCGATTCGGTCACCAGCGTGTGGCGCTCGGCCGACTGGTATGAACGCGAGGTCTTCGACATGTTCGGCGTCGGCTTCCGCAATCATCCCGACCTGCGGCGCATTCTCATGCCCAGCGACTGGCAGGGAAACCCGCTGCGGAAGGATTATCCGGTACACGGCTACAAGTACAGCTACAAGAATGAATAGGATTCGCCATGCGTGAGACCACACTCCATACCGATACAATCACCGCCGTAGAAGCAGAGCACACGGGCGCGCAGCCGCCGGAAACGTCGAGCCGGCGGATGACCCTGAACATGGGGCCGCAGCATCCGTCGACGCACGGCGTGCTGCGCGTGGTGCTGGAGCTGGACGGCGAGACCATCCTCAAGGCTGTGCCGGACATCGGTTTCCTGCACACCGGCATCGAGAAGGAATGCGAAGTCAAGACCTGGCAGCAGGTAGTGACGCTGACCGATCGCGTGGATTACCTGGCCAACCTTTCGAACAATCTGGTTTATGCGCTGGCCGTGGAAAAGCTGATCGGCGATATCGAGATTCCGCCGAAGGCGCAGTGGATGCGGGTAATGATGGCCGAACTCTCGCGCTTGAACAGCCACCTGGTGTGGCTGGGAACGCACGCCCTCGATATCGGCGCGATGACGGTCTTCTTCTATTGTTTCCGGGAGCGCGAAGATATTCTACGCATTCTGGAGATGTTCTCCGGCCAGCGGATGATGACCAGCTACATCCGGATCGGCGGGCTGGCGCTGGAACCGCCGCGCGGCTGGCAACAGGCCGTAGGCAAATTCATCCGGGCGTTTCCCAGCAAAGTGGACGAGTACGAAGAACTGCTGGATTCGAATCCCATCTGGATCCGCCGGACGCAGGGTGTGGGCATTGCGCCGATCGAAGAGTTGCTGGATCTGGGCGTCACCGGACCGATGATTCGCGCCGCCGGCGTGAACTGGGACATTCGCAAGAACGAGCCGTATTCGAGTTACGACAAGTTCGACTTCGAGGTCCCGGTCAAAACGGGGAACGACGTATTCGCGCGATACCGGGTACGCATCGGCGAAATGCGGCAGAGCGCGCGGATCATTGTTCAAGCGCTGGAGGGCATGCCGGAGGGCGCGTTTCAAGCGGATGCGCCGAAGATCGTGCTTCCCGAGCGCGAAAAAATGAAGACGCAGATGGAAGCGTTGATCTATCATTTCAAGATTGTCACCGAAGGTTTCCGCGTGCCGGCTGGAGAAGCGTATCAGGCGGTGGAATCGCCGCGCGGAGAAATTGGTTACTACATTGTCAGCGACGGAACGTCCAAGCCGTACCGCGTGTTCATGCGCACGCCGAGCTTCGGCAATCTGCAGGCCATTCCGGCGCTGTTGGAAGGCCGGCTGCTGGCGGATTCCATCGCATCGCTCGGCAGCATGGATTTCGTACTGGGGGATGTGGATCGCTGATGACTTTTTCGCCGGAACTGGAAACCAAATTCGCCAAGATGCTGGAAAGCTATCCGCCCGGCCGGACGCGCTCGGCGGTGATTCCCATGCTGATGTACGCGCAGGACGAGGTGGGCTGCATTTCGCACGAGCTGATCGAGGAAGTGGCCCGGCGATGCAAGGTGACGCCGCTGCAGGTGAACGAAGTGGTGGGCTTCTACTCCATGCTGCATCGCAAGCCGTTGGGGAAGTATCATGTGCAGGTCTGCACCAACATCAGTTGTTTGTTGACGGGCGGCGAAGAGCTATATGAGCAGGCGCAGAAGAAGTTGGGGATCGGTAACAAGGAAGTGACCGCGGACGGGCAATTCTCCTTGGAAGAAGTGGAGTGCATGGGAGCGTGTTCGTGGGCGCCGGCCATTCAGATCAACTACGATTTCCATCACAACATGACCGCGGAAAAGCTGGACAAGCTGATTGACGGATTGCGAAAGGCACAGTAGGCAGAGACTGAAACGAACGATGTTATATAACGAACCGAGCCCGCTCGAAGTCAAGATCCTGACCAAGCGTTTTACCCTGCCGAACTCGCAGTCGCTCGACACCTATCTCGCTAACGACGGTTTCAAGGCCTTTTTCAAAGCCATCGAAATGTCGCCGGAGCAGATCATCGAAGAGCTCAAGATCTCGGCCCTCCGCGGGCGCGGCGGCGCCGGATTCCCTACCGGTCTCAAGTGGAGCTTCGTTCCGCGCAATTCACCGAAACCGAAATACGTGATCGTCAACGCGGACGAGAGCGAACCGGGCACCTGCAAGGACCGGCTGCTGATGGAGAACGATCCGCACCAATTGATCGAGGGCATCCTAATCGGCGGACGTTTAGTGGACGCGCACAAGGGCTTCATCTATATTCGCGGCGAATTCCGCTACCTGATCACCATGATGGATCGGGCCATCGAAGAGGCGTACAAACGCGGTTATCTGGGCAAAAACATTCAGGGCACTGGTTTCGATTTCGATCTCTACACACACACGGGCGCAGGCGCGTACGAATGCGGCGAAGAAACCGCACTACTCGATTCCATTGAAGGCAAGCGGGGCGTACCGCGGATGAAGCCGCCATTTCCGGCGGTGGTAGGCGCGTGGCAATCGCCCACGTTGCTCAGCAATGTGGAGACTTTCTCCGCGGTGCCGTTCATCATTCGCGATGGCGGCGCGGCGTTCGCGGCTCTGGGCACGCCCAAGAATGGCGGAACGCGGATGATCTGCCTATCCGGACATATCAATAAGCCGGGCGTGTATGAACTTCCCGTCGGTTTCAACCTGCTGCGCATGATCTACGAAGTGGGCGGTGGGATGCGCAATGGCAAGAAGCTGAAGGCCGTGGTTCCGGGTGGGTCCTCGTGCCCGTTGTTGAAGGCCGAGGAGTGCGACATCCCGATGGACTTCGATACGCTCGCCAAAATCAAGAGCATGCTCGGCTCCGGCGGCACAGTGGTGCTGGACGAAGACACGTGCATGGTGAAGTTCGCGCACCGCATCATGAAGTTTTACGCACACGAGAGCTGCGGTTGGTGCATCCCATGCCGTGAGGGCACCACCTGGCTGCGCAAGATGCTGGAGCGATTCCATGGCGGGGGCGGCCAAACCGGCGATCGAGAGCTGATCGGCGAACTTTCGAAGAACATGCTGGGGCGCACGTTCTGCGCGCTGGGCGACGCGGCAGCCATGCCGACCATTTCCATCGTCGAGAAGTGGCCGGAAGATTTTGAGGCGCATTTGAACGGACGAGCTTGCCCGTATGAGCACGCGAGCGAAATGGCGATGCAAAGATGAGCGACGTGATCAATCTAACAATCGATGGCAGAGCGGTAACCGCCGCACCCGGAACTCTGATCATCAATGCAGCCAAGCAAGTTGGCATCGAGATCCCCTCATTCTGTTATTACGACGGGCTCGCGCTGCAAGCCGCGTGCCGCATGTGCCTGGTGGAAGTGGATAAGACGCCGAAGTTGCAGGTGGCGTGTACGCTGCCGATCGCCGAGGGCATGGTGGTCCACACCGATTCGCCGCTGGTTCGCGAGGCGCGCAAGGGCATGGTCGAGTTTCTGCTGACCAACCATCCGCTCGATTGCCCGGTGTGCGACAAGGGCGGCGAGTGCGAGTTACAGGACATGACCTTCCGCTACGGCGCGGGCGAAAGCCGCTTTCAGGAGCAGAAGGTTCACGTCGAAGAACAGCAATGGTCGCCGGTGGTGTTTTTCGACGCGCCGCGCTGCATCCTGTGCTATCGCTGTGTGCGCATCTGCGACGAAGGCATGGGCATGAACGCGCTGGGAGTGATCAATCGGGGCGTGCACGCCGAGATTGCGCCGAATCGTTTCGATCACCTGGAGTGCGACGAGTGCGGCATGTGCATCGACATCTGCCCGGTGGGCGCGCTGACTAGCGGCATGTATCGCTACAAGACACGGCCCTGGGAGATGCACCACGTCGGCACCATTTGCACGCATTGCTCGAATGGCTGCAAGACCACGCTGGGCGTGCGCAACAACCAAATCATCCGCGGCAACAATCGCGATCACTCGGGCATCAACGGCGAGTTCCTGTGCATCAAGGGCCGCTACGCATTCGATTTCGTGCATAGCCCGGAGCGTCTGCAATCGCCGATGGTGCGAAAAAACGGCAAGCTGGAGCCGGTGTCCTGGTCGGAAGCGCTGTCCACCGTCGCGCGGAAATTCAAAGAGGTGAAGGCGCGCGGCGGAAAGTTCGGCGTGATCGGATCGAACCACGCCAGCAACGAAGAGAATTATTATCTGCAGAAGTTCGCTCGCGAGGGCCTGGGCACGCATAACATAGATCATCACCGCACCGGCGACCTACCCACGCTGCTGGACGCACTCAGCGGCAAGACGGAAGCTCTGGCCACTACCGCCGATCTGTACACCCGCAAGGCGATCCTGGTGGTGGCGAGCGACCTCTCGCAGCAGCATTCGTTCCTGGCATTCCAGATCCGCGCCAACTACCGGCATCACGGCGCGCACATCTACACGGTGACGCCTGGGCCGGTGCGCGAGCAGCATCACGCCGTGAACAGCATCATCGCGCAACCGGGTGGTGAATTGGCCGCAGTCGAATCGCTCCGCGATCAACTGAAGGCCGAGGCCGAGCTGGTGATTCTTTTCGGCGACGCCATCAAGGGCGATGCGGTGCGCAAGCTGGTGGCATTCGGCGATTCGCTGGGCATCCCGGTCCGTTACGTCTGCCTGCTCGACTATTCGAATTCCCGCGGCGCGTCCGATATGGGACTGGCGCCGAATCTTGGCCCCGGATATCAACCGGTGGCCGACGCGGGTTTGGCTTACGACGAGATCCTGGCGGCGAAGGATCTGGACGTGCTGTGGGTGGTGGGCGCGAATCCGCTGAAGCGCGCGGCGTTCGGATCGGAACAGGCTTTCGTGGTGGTACAGGAGATGTTCCTCACCGAGACCGCGCAGCGCGCCGACGTGATTTTCCCCGCAGCGTCAGCCTACGAAAAGAACGGAACTGTGACCAACGTCTGCGGCGAGGTGCAACGCCTGAAGGCCGGTTTGCAGGTGATGGGAACCAAATCGGACCTGGAGATCATGGGCCTGCTATCCAAGGAAATGGGCGTCAACATCGGCATGTGGTCGCACGAAAAGATTTTTGAGGAGATCCGCGGCAAGGTGCGTGGTTATAATGTACCTTTGTCAATCGTCGCAACTGGAGGCGCAGTGCAGACCACAGCGGTGAACGGCCGTGTCGCCGGGAGCGTGCGGCCGGAATTGATTCAGTCGGCGGGCGATACGCTGTTCACGTCCGGATCGTTGGGGCGTTATTCGAAGACGCTCAGTTCTGTTGTCGAGGCGCCGGGCGCGTTGTATTCCGATAGGCGGCCGTAGGGTCACCCATGAATTTCTACATAGTCAGCCTCATCAAGGTGGCGGTGATGGCCGCCGTGTTCATGACCACGCTGGCGTATTTGCAATGGATCGAGCGGAAGGTGATCGGCCACATTCAATTGCGGATGGGCCCATATCGAGTAGGACCGCACGGGCTGCTGCAACCGCTGGCCGACGTGGTGAAGCTGATTACTAAGGAAGGCGTGCTACCGTCGCACGTCAACAAGCTCTTCTATCTGCTCGCGCCCTTTCTAGCCGTCGCCTTGGCTTTGATCTCCATCGCCGTAATTCCGTTCGGCCCGCAGGTGACGATCGGCAACGTGACCACCTGGATGCAACTCACCGATCTCAATATGGGCGTGCTCTTCGTGCTGGCGGTATCGTCGGTTGGCGTTTACGCGGTGGCCTTGGGCGGCTGGGCGTCGAACAACAAGTATTCGCTGCTCGGCGGATTGCGCAGCTCGGCGCAGATGATCAGCTACGAATTGCCCCTTGCTCTGGCCCTGGCCGCGCCGCTGTTGCTGGCCAACACGCTCAGCTTCCGCACAATTGTCGATGGCCAGGCCGGCTATTGGCTGGGCTTCATCCCGCGTTGGAACGTGTTCCCCGAAATTGTCGGATTCGCTGTATTTGTGATCGCGGCGTTCGCCGAAACCAACCGCGTGCCGTTCGATCTGCCGGAAGCAGAGAACGAACTGGTAGCCGGATTCCACACCGAATACAGCAGCATGAGCTTCGCCGCGTTCTTCATGGCGGAGTACGCCAACATGGTGACGGTGACGGCCGTCGCGACACTGCTTTTCCTCGGTGGATGGCACGCGCCATTTCCCGAACCGTACTCCAGCTTCATCCCGATCATCATTTTCGCCGGCGGCGGACTCGTGGCTCTGTATCACGGACTGCATCCAGCGCGGCGCAAAGACAAGTTCACGCTGCCAGCCGCGGCGCTGGTTTTCCTCGGAATCGCCGGGATCTTCGGATTATCGTTCTTCGTGCCGGTCATGCAGACCATACTGATGGCGCTGTTCTGGTTCTGCGGCAAAGTGGGATTTCTGCTGTTTGTGTTCATTTGGGTCCGGGGCACGCTGCCGCGGTTCCGTTACGACCAATTGATGCGCTTCGCCTGGATTGTCCTGTTCCCGCTGGCCATGGTGAATCTGCTGGTTACGGGGTTGATCGTCGCTCTTACGTCCAAATAGCCTATGACTGCGCTGATTTTTTTCATCTTCGCTGGGATCGCGGTGTTCTGCGGCATCAGCCTGGTCGCTCAGACTCACCCTATCGCCAGCGCACTCTCGCTGATCGGCGTGATGGGATCGCTGGCGATTCTTTATCTGCAGCTCGGCGGCGAATTCATTGCGGCGGCGCAGGTGATCGTCTACGCGGGCGCGATTATGGTGCT
Organism: Bryobacteraceae bacterium; assembly: GCA_035632375.1. Lineage (GTDB taxonomy): Bacteria > Acidobacteriota > Terriglobia > Bryobacterales > Bryobacteraceae > Palsa-89. The sequence goes on from DASQGY010000114.1 coordinate 29,902, forward strand.
GTTTATCTTCGTCATCATGTTGCTGAACGCGGGGGCGGAGGGCACATCGCTACAGGTGTCGCGATTCGCCAAATACGTAGGGATGGTGCTGCTGGCTGCGTTCCTGGGATTGATCAGCTTCATCATCCAGGCGTCGCTGCCGAAGACCGAAGGCGTGGTCTTCGGTGCGTTCACCGGAGGAACGGCGGCCGATGTCGGGCGGAAATTATTCACCGTGTACCTGCTGCCTTTCGAAGTGACGTCGGTGCTGATCCTGATCGCGCTGGTGGGCGCGATCGTTCTCGCAAGAAGGGAGGTTTGAAGAATGCCGGCCAGCGTACCCTTGAGTTGGTACCTGATTCTCAGCGCGATTCTCTTTGGACTCGGCGTAGCAGGCTTCATCTATCGCCGCAACATCATCACGGTGTTCATGTCCATTGAGTTGATGCTGAACGCGGTGAATCTCAGTTTCGTCACCTTCTCCTACAAGCTGAAGCAAGTGGATGGGCACATATTTTCCTTCTTCGTGATGGTGGTGGCGGCGGCCGAAGCCGCTGTGGGGTTGGCAATTATTCTGACCGTTTTCAAGAACCGGGAGACGCTGATGATCGACGATGTCAGCTCGATGAAATACTGACATGCATTATCTCTGGCTCATCCCGCTGCTTCCTTTCGCCGGCTTCCTGTTTAACGGCCTGTTTGGCCGGCGGATGCCGAAGTCGATCATCAACTTGTTTGCCATCGGTTCCGTGGCGCTGTCCTTCGCCTGGGTGGTGAAGACGCTGCTGGACCTCAGCCCGCTCGAGACCAAATACATCGAGCACTACTTCACCTGGATCCAAAGCGGGTCGCTGAACATCTCCATCGATTTCGCGGTGGACCGGTTGACGGCGGTGATGCTGATGGTGGTCACCGGCGTCGGGACGCTGATCCATATTTACGCCATCGGTTACATGGAGCACGACGACGGATACTATCGTTTCTTCTCGTATCTGAATCTGTTCATGTTCTTCATGCTGATTCTGGTGCTGGCGCAGAATTACCTGCTGCTGTTCGTCGGATGGGAAGGCGTGGGACTGTGCAGCTACCTGCTAATCGGTTTCTTTCTCACTGAGCAATACGCCACCAACGCCGGCAACAAGGCTTTCATCGTGAACCGCATCGGCGATTTCGGATTCTCGCTGGCGATGTTTCTGATTTTCACCAAGTTCGGTTCGCTGGATTTCGGCAAGGTCTTCGATGGCGCGAAGTCCATGCCGACCGAAACCAGCGTGGGATTGCTCACCACCATCTGCCTGTTGCTGCTGGTGGGTGCGACCGGCAAATCCGCGCAGATCCCCCTGTTCGTCTGGCTGCCCGATGCGATGGCCGGCCCCACTCCCGTCTCCGCGCTGATCCACGCGGCAACCATGGTGACCGCTGGCGTCTATATGACTGCGCGCTCGGCGGCGCTGTTCACGCATGCGCCGATCGCCATGGACACGGTAGCTGTCATCGGACTGGCCACGGCATTCTTCGCGGCCACGATCGGTCTCGCACAGACCGATATCAAGAAAGTATTCGCTTACTCCACCGTTTCTCAGCTCGGTTACATGTTTCTGGGCGCGGGCGTCGGCGCATTCTCCGCGGGAATCTACCATCTGATGACGCACGCGTTCTTCAAGGCGCTGCTGTTCCTCGGCGCGGGCGCAGTGATCCACGGGTTGCACGGTGAACAGGAACTGTCGCAGATGGGCGGCCTGTTCAAGCACATGAAGATCACCGCGATCACGCTGCTGTGCGCGTCGTTCGCCATCGCCGGATTTCCGTACACGTCCGGGTTCTTCAGCAAGGACGCGATTCTGGTGGCGGCGTATGAGCGCGCGCCGTGGATGTACTATGTGGGCGTGCTGACCGCGGGCATGACCGCGTTCTACGTTTTTCGCGCCTGGTTCCTGGCCTTCACCGGCAAATATCGCGGCCACGCGCATCCGCACGAATCGCCGCTGGTGATGACGGGTCCGCTGATGGTGCTCGCCGTGTTGTCGCTCGCCGGCGGGTTCATCAATATCCCGCACTGGCTGGAGCCGTTGTTTCCGGAGAAGGCTGAAAATGAGATGCTAGCCTGGCTATCGGCGGGCGTGGGCATCGTGGGCATCGGAATCGCGTACTTGTTCTACGTCGTGCGCCCCAGCCTGCCCGAATCTGTCGCGAAGGCGGCGGGTGGACTCTACACGCTGGTTTACAAGAAATATCTGGTCGATGAGTTCTACAATTTCCTGGTCGTGAAACCGCTGGTGAGTGGCTCGCGCTTTGTGTTGTGGAAGGGCGTGGATGCCGGATTGATCGACGGCAGCGTCAACGGCGTTGGCGCTCGCGCGCGCGGTATCGGTGGCATTCTGCGATTGCTGCAATCGGGTAACATTCGCAGCTACGCGGCGTGGGTGGTGCTGGGCTCGGTGGTGGTGCTGCTGGTCATCGGCTTCATGGGAGGCGCGCAATGACGCTTCTCGATGTCGTCATCTTCCTGCCGCTGGCCGCGTTCCTGATCATCCTCTGCCTGCCCAAGGAAAGCGAGGAAGGCATCCGCCGTTTCGCATTCATCTCATCGCTCGGCATCTTCGTCGTCTCGCTGGGATTGATCGCGCCGTACTGGTTCAACAACCCTGGGAGGTTCGTGTTTGAAAACGATCAGCCGTGGATCAGTTCGCCCGCCATCCGCTATCACGTGGCTATCGACGGCATCAGCCTGTGGCTGGTGATTCTTTCCACATTGCTCACGCCGATTTGCGTACTGGTTTCCTGGCGCTATATCCAGAAGCACGTCAAACAATTCTTCGCATTCCTGTTGCTGCTCGAATTCGGCCTGGTGGGAGTTTTTTGCGCGCTCGACTTCTTCCTGTTCTACGTCTTCTGGGAAGTCTCGTTGGTGCCGATGTACTTCCTGATCGGCATCTGGGGGCACGACCGGCGCATCTACTCGGCCGTCAAGTTTTTCCTGTATACCATGGCCGGATCGGTCCTGATGCTGGTGGGTATCATCTACCTGTATAACGCGTCGGGCACATTCGACTTCACGAAAATTCTCGCCGGACTGCAGAGCGGCGCCATCCACCTGACGCACCTCGAAGAGCTGCTGCTGTTCCTGGCGTTCTTCATCGCGTTTGCGATCAAGGTCCCGCTGTTCCCTCTGCACACCTGGCTGCCCGATGCGCACGTGGAAGCGCCCACCGCGGGCTCCGTGATGCTGGCGTCCGTCATGCTGAAAATGGGCACCTACGGATTGCTGCGCTACTGCGTGACCATGTTCCCCAACGCCGCGCGCGATTGCTCCGGCTGGATCGTGACGCTGGCCATCGTCGGCATCATCTATGGCGCTCTGGTGGCCATGGTGCAGCCCAACATGAAAAAGCTGGTGGCCTATTCATCGGTCAGCCACCTGGGTTTTGTCGTGCTCGGAATCTTTTCGTTCACACAGCAGGGGTTCGACGGCGCGGTGTACCAGATGCTGAACCACGGCATCTCCACCGGCGCGCTGTTCATCCTGGTCGGTTTCCTTTATGAGCGGCGTCACTCGCTGGAGATTGCAGCTTACGGCGGAGTATCGACGCCCGCGCCGAGGCTCTCCACCGTTTTCATGATCACCATGCTGGCCAGCATCGGGCTGCCGATGCTCAACAATTTCATCGGCGAATTTTTGGTATTGCAGGGCGCGGCCATCGTCCACTTCCGTTGGGCAGTGCTCGCCGCCATCGGCGTGATCCTGTCGGCCTGCTACATGCTGTGGCTCTATCAACGCGTTTTTTTCGGCAAAGCGTCGGAGGATCTCAGCCATCACATGCCCGACTTGAATCTCCGCGAGTACGCCATCATCGTCCCGCTGATTGTGCTGATGGTCTGGATGGGCACCTTCACCCAAAGCTTCATTCCACCTATTTCCGCGGCAACCACCGTGATTCTCGGGCCGGTGGACGCGCGGCGCGAGGTGCATGTGCGAAACACGACGCCGGCGCCGCCGGGGGCCGTTCGCGCCCAGGAGCTTTCCGATGCCCGCTAACTTCGTGCCGGCAACCGCCGATTATCTACGGCTCCTGCCGGAGCTGATCATGGTCGTAGTGGGCACGCTGATCATGTTGCTGGACCCGGTGCTCGGCAAGGGCAAGAGCAGGAGTCTCACGACGATCACGTTTCTCGGTTTCGCCGCCGCGCTCGCTGCCGCCGTGGTGGCCAACAACAATCCAGGCACTTCGTTTTCAAACATGCTGATCGTCGACGGATTCGCGACGTTCTTCCGCGTTCTGGTGATCGGCGTCGGTATCCTCACCGTTCTCTCTTCGACGAACTACCTGCGCCGGGAGCACGCCGAGTCGGGCGAATATTACTCGCTGCTGCTGTTTTCCGTGACCGGCCAGTGCGTGATGGCCACGGCGAACGAGCTGATCATGATCTTCATCGGTCTGGAGATCTCGTCCATCGCCACCTATGTACTGGCCGGATATCTGCGCGACGACAAACGCAATAACGAAGCGGCGCTGAAATACTTCCTGCTCGGCTCCTTCGCCACCGCATTCCTGCTCTACGGCGTGGCCTGGATTTATGGGACCACGGGCAGCACCAACCTCGGCGAAATCCGCACCTTCCTGATTGCCCCGCCCGGCGCCCGCAACCTGATTCTCGCCGGGACATCGGCAGCGTTGATGTTCGTCGGGTTCGCTTTCAAAGTATCGGCAGCGCCCTTCCAGATCTGGGCGCCCGACGTTTATCAAGGCGCACCTGCGCCGGTGACGCTGTTCATGTCCGCCGGACCCAAGGCCGCCGCGTTCGCCATATTCCTGCGTGTCTTCATGACCGCGTTCGAGCCCATCACCAATCGCTGGGAGCCGTTCGTCTGGTCCTCGGCTCTGCTTACGATGATCATCGGGAATTTCGCGGCGCTCACGCAGACGAACATCAAGCGCATGTTGGCCTACAGCTCCATCGCGCACGCCGGATACATTATGGTGGCCATCCGGGCGCACAGCCAAATCGGCGTGGCTGCCGCGATGTTCTACCTTGCCGCGTACGCGCTCATGAACATCGGCGCGTTCGCCGTGATCACGCATTTCTCGCGGCAGGGCGAGCAATACGTCAACATCGACGACATGGCGGGTCTCGGATGGAAGCAGCCGGTGACCGGCGCACTCTTCACCATCTTCCTTCTGTCGCTGATCGGCGTCCCGCTCACCGGCGGATTCTTCGGAAAGTTCTACATCTTCAAAGCCGCGATCGATGCCAAGCTGATCTGGCTTGCAGTGCTCGGCTTGCTGAACAGCGCAGTAGCGGCGTATTATTACCTGCGCATCATCGTAGTGATGTACATGAAAGAGCCGGGTGAATCCATGGCCACCTTGCAACCGCTCAGCGCGGGCATCCGCACCACGCTCTGGGCCGCCGCGCTCGGCACGCTGTTCCTGGGAATTTATCCCACGCTGCTGCTCACCTTCGCCCGCAACTCCAGCGTGCTGGTGAAGTAGCAACTATCCCAGGGTGTCGATAAGAACGTGCTGCATCTCGTCGATCGCCTGAATCACCTTGCTGTTGGCCTCAAAGTTGTTCTTGCTCTGGATCAACGCCACCGCGGCTGCACTTAAATCCACTGCATCCGCCGGCCCTACGGGCGCTCGGGCAATCCTGCTGGCCGCCTGATCGAATTGTGCGCTCGAATGCAGCAATCCATCAAGGGCCGGTAGAAGTCCTAACATGGGAACCTCCACGAAAACTGGCTAGTCTATTGTTCGACTATCTCTTCGGCAGGTTTGGCGATAATTTGAGCCATGGCGTATTTCAGGGCGTCGATGCCCTGCCCCGTCACGCTCGATATCTCGTAAAACGGCAGCCCTTCAGCCGCCGCCAGCGCGCGCAGGCTGTCGATCCGTTCGGTATCCTGCGCCACGTCGATTTTGGACGCCACCAGCAACATCGGCTTCTTCACCAGATCCTCGCTGAAGCTTCGAAGCTCGCCCATCACCACGCGAAAATCCTCCACTGGATCGCGCCCCGTGGATTCGGAAACATCCACCAGATGCGCCAGCAGCCTGGTGCGCTCGATGTGCTTCAGAAACTGGACGCCCAGCCCGTGGCCCAGGTGCGCGCCTTCGATCAGCCCGGGAATGTCCGCCACCACGAAGCTCTGATCTTCCACACTGACTACGCCCAGATTCGGCTCCAGCGTAGTAAACGGATAATCGGCGATCTTGGGGTGCGCCGCCGAAATGCGCGAGATCAACGTCGACTTCCCCGCATTCGGGAATCCAACAAGCCCGACGTCGGCCAGCAGCTTCAACTCCAGCCGGAGGTGCTTCGCCTCGCCCGGTTTTCCCGGCTCGTGCTCAGTAGGCGCCTGATGCGTCGGCGTAGCGAAGTGTTGATTGCCGCGCCCGCCACGACCGCCGTGCGCTATTAGAAACCGGTCGCCCGCGGCAGTGAAGTCGTGCAGCAATTCACCCGTGTCGGCGTCGTAGACCACGGTCCCCACCGGCACGGGTAATTCGATCGACTCGCCCTCTCGCCCCGATCGATTGCTACCTTCGCCGTGCCGCCCTCGTTCCGCGGTGTGTTCGGGATTGAACCGGAAATGCAGCAGCGTGTTGTAGTGATTGCTGGCGACCAGGGTGACATCGCCGCCGCGGCCACCATCGCCACCGCTCGGCCCGCCGCGCGGCACATACTTCTCGCGCCGGAACGCCAGACACCCATTGCCCCCATCGCCCGCCTTGACGCGAATTCGAACTTCGTCAATAAACATTTAAGTAACTGGTGAAGGCTAAAAATGAGGGGGCTGGCTAAAACCAGGGGGACTGGCTCCGCCGTCCCAAGCCGCCGGATCCCCGAATCCATCGCTGATAGCTCAACGGCGCAGTGGACAGCGGTGCCTGTCCCCCGGCTCCCGTGGCTCAACGTGCGAAGCCGCAGCTACTCGCCGGCGTCAATACTGATGAACTTGCCGTTCCGGCCCCGATCGCGAAACACCACGATCCCGGTGACCTTCGCAAACAGCGTGTCGTCCTTGCCGAGCCCGACATTCTCGCCCGGCTTGTACCGCGTACCGCGCTGCCGTACCAGAATGGATCCGCCCGTCACGAATTCTCCGCCGAAAGCTTTCACGCCCAGCCGCTGCGCGTTGGAATCGCGCCCGTTCTTTGAACTGCCCAGACCTTTTTTATGTGCCATATCGCGCCTACGCCAGAATCTCGCTCACGGTCACCTGCGTAAAGTTCTGCCGGTGCCCGATGGTCCGCTTGTATTGCTTCTTGCGACGGAACTTGAACACGATCACCTTGTCGCCACGCCCGTGGCCGGTGATGGTGCCCTTCACCTTCGCCTCGCCGAGCTTCGCGCCGGTGGTCAGCTCATTCGAATCGTTCATCACCGCCAGCACGCGGCCGAATTCGATTTCCGCGCCGACATCGCCGGTCAGCGTTTCCACTTCAATTACGTCGCCCGGAGCGACGCGATACTGTTTCCCGCCGGTTTCAATCACTGCGTACATAACTTTCCTCGATTGAACTTGAAATGTGGGCTAATCAGGCAGACACAGCAAGGGTGCCGTACAAGCTAGAGCCGCAAAGCTTTATGATACACCACTGCAATCGAGCCATGCAAACGCAGCCAAAGCGTCCGTTAGGGAGCCGTTTGCGGAGGCGCGAGCCGTGTTCCCGGCGTAATGATGACTTCTCCCGTCGACCTCAAGGAAACCTCGTACACGCGATCCGGCTCCAGTCGCATATAAGGCGCGTCCCCATGGATAGCTCGCACGCCGCGCTCCTTCGCCAGCTTTTCGTCGTTGGCAATTTCCCAGAAGCGCTTCCAGAGATCCTTCTCGAAGCCGCTGGGTTCCTCGCCTCCTTCGTAGATCGCTGGCGCCTGGCCCACCGGATCGATTACGAATCCATCCTCCGCCCGCATGTTGCTCGAAAAGATCCGCCGGAACAGTAGGAGCGCCCGGCCCTTCAAGGGATCGCCCTGCTCTACAAAGTGGTCGTCGAACTTGATCACCAGCGTGTCGAAATAAACTTCTTGCCCTGGAAGAGTCAGCTCATGGGAAGCGCTGATCGGTTTGCCCGTATCGTCGGTCTCGGTGAACCGGATGGTGGTCCGTAGGTTCCCTTGTTGGTCCTTAACCTGACGCAGGACTTCCACCCGGGCCCGCCGGTCGATTTGCTTCAGGATTTTCAGGTAAGCCTCCAGGCGCTGCTTCTCCTGTTCCAGTTTGGTGATGGTCTCCTTCTGCTCGCGGATCTGGTTTTGCAGCACCCGGCGTGGCACGATCACGAGTTCATGCGCCAAATAAACGCTCGCCGCTCCGACTGCGACCAATCCTACGGACCACACAACCAAGCGAATAGGAAAACGACGACCGTTGCTCATCGGACCTCAACCTTCGGTGAGTATATACCACGAAGGGCGTGGGCCCTTGACAACCCTCCCTAGTCCAGGCTATATATAGTCAGGACAAGGAACCATCATGGAATCTCCTCAACTGCTCCCCGGCACGCTCTACATGCTGGTCCTCCGCACGCTCTCCGCCGGACCCCTGCACGGCTACGCCATCGCCCGCCGCATCAAGGACGCCTCCGCCGCCGGACTCGAAATCGAAGACGGCTCGCTCTACCCGGCCCTCAACCGCATGCTGGTGAAAGGCTGGCTGGCCGCCGAATGGGGCATCTCCGAGAACAATCGCAAAGCCCGTTTCTATCGGCTGACGCCCGAAGGCCGCAAACAGCTCCGCTCGGAGTCGAAAGAATTCGACCGGCTCATCACCGCGATCCAAATGGTGATGCGCACCGCTTGAAGAGGATCGCCGCATGCCGCTCCTTGAAGAACTGCTGAATCGTATTCGCTACCTCGGCCGCCGCGTTCCGCTCGAAGACACGTTGGACGACGAAATCCGCTTCCACCTGGAGACCCGCGCCGCCGGACTCGAAGCCACCGGACTCCCGCACCGTGACGCCGTCGACCAAGCCCGCCGCGAGTTTGGCCCCGTGGCGCGCATGCGCGAAAATTCCCGCGCCGCTTGGCAATTCCACTGGCTAACCGACGCGCTCGCCGACCTGCGCTACGCCGCCCGCGCCTTCCTGCGCAGCCCCGGCTTCACGCTCACCGCCGTCCTTTCACTCGCCCTCGGCATCGGAGCGAACAGCGCCATCTTCACCGCGCTCGATGCCGCGCTCTGGAAGCCTTTGCCGGTGGCCGATCCGTACAGCCTGGTCCGAGTCGCCGTGACCCGCGCCAATCGCCAGGACACCGAGCAGATCGTCGCCGGATTCGCGCGCACCCTGCGCCGCTCCGGCGTCTTTGCGGATGCGACCACCGTGGAAGCCGATGGCCTGAGTCTCGCCTACGACGGCCCCGCCGAGCGCATGATCGCCGAGTTCGTCTCGCCCAATTACTTCACGTTTCTGGGAGTGGAACCGATTCTCGGTCAGGCGTTCACTCCCGGCGTTCGCGAGGGCCATTGGGCCGCCGAAGCCGTCCTCTCCTATAACTACTGGAAGCGGCGTTTCGCCGGCGACCCCGCGGTGATCGGCCGCGCCATCCGCCTCAACGGTTATCCATTCACCATCGTCGGCGTCACACCGCCATCGTTCTTCGGCGTCACACAGGGCGCCGATCACGAGCTGCGCATTCCCGTGCTTCCGGAAGGTCAAACGCTGAGCCAGATCGCGGAGTTGAGCGGCGCTGACAATCACCCGTCCAACGTGATGGCGCGCTTGAAACCCGGCCAGACCATCGCGCAGGCAGAATCAGCCGCCGACGCTCAATTCCAGGAATTTCTCCGCACCACCACGATCGCCCGCCTCCGCAACACCGGCCTGGGGCACCTGCGCGTGCGACCGGCCGCGCGAGGATGGTCGGCGGATCTGGAGGGATTCGCCAGTCCGCTCGCAGTACTGGCTGGCTTGGTCGCGATGGTGCTGCTGATCGCCTGCGGCAACGTCGCGAACATGCTGCTCGCGCGTGCCACGGCACGACGCCGCGAATTGGCCGTGCGCGTCTCCATCGGCGCGGGACGTGCGCGCCTCATCCGCCAGATGCTCGCCGAAAGCCTGCTGCTCGCGCTGGTCGGCGGAACCCTTGGCATCGCGGTCGCCGCGTGGGTGGATCGGTTGCTGCTGCACTTCCTCCCGCAGGGCCACATCCGCTGGGTGGTCGATCTCCATCCCGATGCACGCGCTCTGCTCTTCACCGCTGCGCTGTCCATCGCCACCGGTTTCCTCTTCGGCCTGATTCCCGCGCTCCAGTGCACGCGCGGCGATCTTGCGGCATCACTCAAGACCGATTCATCCGCATCCATCGGCGAACCACGCGGTGCATATCTGCGCAAGACGCTGGTCGCCGCGCAAGTAGCCTTTTCGCTAGTGCTGCTGGTAGTAGCAGGACTCTTCGTCCGCACACTGGCCAACCTCCGCCCCACCGATTATCACGTCCAACCCGAACAGGTCCTGCTGTTCACCATGAAGCCGCAGCAGGAGCTATACACGCCGGATCACATCCGCACGCTCACCTCGGAAATGATTCGCCGCGTTTCCGCCCTGCCCGGTGTCCGAACCGCCGCCTTCGCCGAAAACGGGCCGCTAGGCAGCCGTACGGATTGGAGCTCCATCCGCGCCCCAGGCGGCGAATTCATCCGCGCCAATGACGATGCCGTCACTCCCGGCTTCTTCGATTCCATCGGCCTCCCTCTGATCGCCGGCCGCGATTTCACTCCAGCCGACCGGCCGGGCGCGCCGCGGGTGGTGGTCGTCAACCAAGCCCTGGCGCGCGCCGTCTTCGCGGATCAAAACCCCATGGGGCGCATCCTCGAAGTCCGCAACGTCACGGAAAAATATCAAGTGGTGGGCGTAGTGGCCGACGCCCATTATTACCAGATCCACGAAGCCCCGCAGCCGACGGTGTACTTCTCCGGAATGCAGGACGGCCTCTACATGCCGACGCTCCACGTGCGCACTGGGTCGCCGGATCACGCCGCCGTGGTGTCGGCCGTCCTCCGCGAGTTCAACGCTTTGGACAGAGGCTTCCCGGTGTTCAACGTCCGCACCTTCGAGCTGCGCATCGCCGATTCGCTCGCCCGCGAACGCATGGTGGCCGACCTCTCCGCCGCCCTCGGCCTCTTGGCAATGACGCTAGCCGCCGTCGGCCTCTACGGCATCCTGGTCTACTCGGTGTCGCGCCGCACCCGCGAAATCGGCCTGCGCATGGCCCTGGGATCAAGCGGCCGCCAGGTGCTCTGGCTAGTAGTGCGCGAAGCCCTGCAATTGGTCGCCGCCGGCAGCGTAGCAGGTTTGCTAATCGCCCTAGCCGCCGGTCGATTACTATCGCGCTACCTCTACGGCGTCTCCTCCTTCGACCCACAAACGCTAGCCGTCTCCGCCGCCGCAATGTTATTGATCGCCGCCATCGCAGTCACGATCCCAGCCCTCCGCGCAACGCGCGTAGACCCGCTACACGCTCTCCGCTACGAATAAAACCACTTAACAATCCGTGTGGGCTTGGGCGCGATAAATACTCCTGGCGGGCACGCTACCATCACACATAGGAATTTGTTCTAAAGCCGACTGTGCCTACCGAGCTCTCACTCCCAGAGACCAGTAAGTTAAACTGAATTGCAATGAAGCACGCGGGACTGTTTTTCGTAATTACCATAGGTGTAGGTCTGGGGCTTGCTCAAACGGCACAAAATGGCGATTACCGGCTCGCCTTACCCGACCATAAAGGACAACTTCGTTGGTCTGTAGATGGATTCACGATCGTTGAAAACTCCGCGACACCCAATGGGCAAGAGCTTGGCCTCCGAGGACGCGACGCGTCGGGCAAACTTACATTCCTTGGCTTTCTTTTTCTCGTACCCGAAGCCGCTCCCCTAACCAGCGCGAAATGCCGCGATGGCGCTCTCGCACAGGACAAGAAGGCCAATCCCGGTTTGAAAATTGTGCGGACATCCGAAATTCCCCGGTCCAGTGGCTTGCCGGTTGCACTGGTTACTTACACTGCCCCGAATCGTGACGGTTCCCTTGGATACAAGGTGCGAGGCTTTGTGGCAACTGGTGACATCTGCGGCGACCTGGAGTTCTATAGCCTCAAACCGATTAGCGATGAAGATGCGGACTTGAGAACTGTTTTTCAAGGCTACCAAATGGACGCAGACTATGTTCCGCAATTCAGTGATTTGGCCCTCTACGCTCAGGTCCTGTTTCGGAAGGAACAATATCGGGCCGCCGCGCCAATTTTCGAGAGAGCCATAGCCATGGTGCCTTCTAACGGCGTACCCTTCAAGTCCGCTGCCATAGCCCGCCGCATAATGAGAGATCAAGCCGGGATGTCGTATGGGATCTCCGGAGATTACCTCAAAGCTCGAAGCATCTTTGAAAAGGGAGTCGCCGAGGATCCGGATTACCCGATGTACTACTACAATCTCGCGTGCGCCGACGCGGGCGAAAAAAAGCTCGACGCTGCGCGAATCCATCTACAACAGGCTTTCGACCGTAAGGCCAATGTGAACGCCGGTGAGACCATGCCTGTCCCGACCGAAGACGATTCGTTCCTTCCCTATAAAAGCAACAAAGAGTTCTGGGCGTTTCTCTTACGTCTTCAGGCGGCCAAGTAGTAGCGCCTACGCTCATGCCCGCGCCCGACTGGTCACAATGCTCAACGATTGAAAGCATCCCAGGCAAGCTGAGCGGAGCCTGGGTCTTCCGCGAAACCCGATTGCCCGTCGCCGCCGTCTTCGAAAACCTGGCGGGCGGACTCACCATCGACGAAATCGTCCAACTCTACGACGGCCTCACGCGTGAACAAATCCAATCCGTCCTGCAATTCGCCGTCCGAAGCCTTGCGATTCCAGCCACCACCCCCTAGCGCCCCACACCCCCAGTGGTAGAATCTGTTGTGCGCCTGCGTCCCGCGAGGCTTGCTCCATGAACCTCGAAGGCATCCGCGTCCTGCTGGTCGAAGACAACCCGGGCGATGCCCGTCTGTTCCGCGAGCTTGTTCGCGACACCAGCGCCGGCCGCCTCACGCTCGACCACGCCGCACGCCTCGACACCGCGCTCGACCGCCTCACCCGCGAACACTTCGACGTCGTCCTCCTCGATCTCTCGCTCCCCGACGAGCACGGACTCACCACCCTCACGCGCGCTCACGCTCACGCCCCCAATGTGCCGATCGTCGTTCTCACCGGCCTCGACGACGAAGCGCTCGCGGTGAAAGCCGTCCGCGCCGGCGCACAGGATTACCTGGTCAAAGGCCGCGTCGACGGCGATCTGCTGGTCCGCGCCATCCGTTATGCCAGTGAGCGCGGCCGCGCCCTCGAAGCGCTCGAACGCCGCGAGGAGCACTACCGCTCGCTGATCGAAAATTCGCTCGACCTCATCAGCATTCTGAACGTCGACGGCACCATCCGCTACGCCAGCCCCTCCCACGAACGCGTCCTCGGCTACAACCTGGATGATCTGGTGGGCCGGAACGTGTTCTCGTTCGTCCACCCCGACGATCTCCCCAACGTTCGCCCGGCGTTTCAAGGCATGGACGGTGCAGCGGCGCTGCAATGCCGCTTTCAGCACAAAGATGGATCGTGGCGCACGCTCGAATCCTCCGGCCGCGATCTCTCGCATCTGCCCGGCGTCTGCGGCGTGGTGGTGAACTCGCGCGATATCACCGACCGTAAGCGCCTGGAGGAACAGCTCCATCATTCGCAGCGCCTCGAAGCCGTCGGACGCCTGGCCGGCGGCGTGGCGCACGATTTCAACAATCTGCTGATGATCATCACCGGCTATTCGCAGATGGTGCTCGACTCCATGCTCACCGGCGATCCCGCGCGCCCCGAGCTGGAACAAGTGGTGAAAGCCTCCCAACGCGCCACGGAATTGACGCACCAATTGCTGGCCTTCAGCCGCCGCCAGGTGGCCCGGCCGGCGGTGGTGAATCTCAACAACCTGGTGCAGGATATGGATCGCATGTTGCGGCGCGTCATCGGCGAAGATATCGAGCTGGTCACGCGCCTCGCCCCCGATCTCGACACCGTGCGCATCGATCCCGGCCAGATCGAGCAGGTGATTCTGAACGTCGCCGTCAATGCTCGCGACGCCATGCCCAACGGCGGAACCCTCGCGCTCGAAACCGGCAACCTGCATGTCACCGAAGAATACCAGCGCAACCGCGTCGCGCCGCAACTGGGTCACTATGTGGTGCTGTCGGTGAGCGACACCGGCTTCGGCATGGACGCCCAGGTACTGTCGCGCGTCTTCGAGCCGTTCTTCACCACCAAGGACCACGGCACCGGACTCGGGCTTTCCACCAGTTATGGAATTATCAAGCAGAGCGGCGGCGACATTTGGGTGGATTCGAAGCCCGGCTCCGGCACCACATTCCGCATTCATCTGCCGATCGCGGATCGCCCCGTCGACGAGCTCGCGGCCCGTGGCGACAGTCCTGTATTGCGCGGCACCGAAACAATCCTTTTGGTTGAGGATGAAGATGGCGTCCGGCGAGTGGTGGAAACAATGCTCAAGCGCCATGGCTATCATGTGCTCCCCTGTATCGCCGCCGCCGACGCCTTGACGCAAGCCGAGCGCTACCCGGATACCATTCACCTCTTGATCACCGACGTGGTGATGCCCGGCATGAGCGGCCGCCGCATGGCCGAACGCCTCTTGAAACAGCGCCCCGCCATGCGCGTCCTGTTCGTCTCGGGTTACGGCGAACCGGTGGAAGCGCAGGGCAGCGCCGCATTCCTGCAAAAGCCGTTCACCACGGAGGAGCTGGCCATCAAGATCCGCGAAGTGATGCAAGCGTGACCTTCGACGTGTTGCCGGTCCGCTTCGAGTTCACCGCCAAGGACCCGATCCATTTCGCGCCGGGCACGGCGGGCAACATCCTGCGCGGCGCATTCGGCATGGCCCTACGCAGCTTCGCATCCCCCGGCGACTATGCCCGCATCTTCGAACCGGCCGGCGCGGGACCAAGCGGCCTAGCCGATCACCCACGCCCCTTCGTATTCCGCGTAAGCCACCTCGACGGCAAACAGATTCGTGCCGGCGAGCAATTCCGATTCGACGTCAATCTCTTCGAAACTTCACCAACCTGCGACAGTTCTCTACCGACCCGCGACAGTTCTCTACCAACGCGCGACAGTTCCTTACCGAGCCGTGACCGTGAGGGAGCGGTCCCAATCTTCACCCGCACCTTCGAAACCCTCGCCGCAGCCGGACTGGGCCGCACCCGCGCCCGCGCCGAGTTAACAAAGACCACAGCCGCGCCGGCAATCTCCATCCCCTTCGACGCGCCAGTATCGAACGTCACCAGAATCCGCGTCGAGTTCAAAACCCCCACCGAACTAAAAAGCGAAGGCCGCCTGATCGACAAACCCAGCCTCGCCATCCTCTTCGCCCGAATTCGCGACCGCATCAGCACCCTTCGCGCCTTATACGGCCCCGGCCCGCTGGAAATCGACTTCCGCGCCATAGGCGAGCGCGCCTCGCAAATCCGCCTGACCCGCTGCGACATCCACCACGTGGACACCGAACGCCGCAGCACCAGAACCGGCCAAACCCACGGCATCGGCGGATTCGTTGGCGTAGCCGAATACGAAGGCGAACTCGGCGAATTCCTCCCCTACCTCGAAGCCGCTCGCTACACCGGCGTGGGCCGCCACTGCGTCTGGGGCAACGGCGAACTCTCCAGCACCCACCTCCCACCACCTACCGCCCACCCCCTATAATGTTCCCGTGACCCTCCCCATCGGCACCAAAGGCGAATCCACTATCCTGGTTACCAATTCCAACGCCATCAGCTTCCTCGGCGACGACAGCGCCCGCGTCCTCGGCACGCCGTACCTGATCGGCCACCTCGAAATGACCGCTCGCGATTCCGTCCAGCCCTACCTCGACGAAGGCTACGATACCGTCGGCGTCCGCGTCGACGTCCGCCACCTGGCCGCCACCCCGCTCGGCATGCGCGTCACCTTCCGCAGCGAGCTAACCGGCATCGAAGAACGCCGCCTGCACTTCAAAGTGGAGGCCTTTGACGACAAGGAAAAGATCGGCGAGGGAACCCACGAGCGGGCGATCATCAACATTGCCAAGTTCACCAGCCAGCTCAAAGCAAAGGCCTCTGGAGTGAAAACTGAGATACGCTCGCTAACTATTGATTCTAAGCCAGTTTTCTCCCGCACCCGAACCGGCTCGCGAGGAATCTAAAGTTTTAGGCAGGAATGATCGTTAAGGAAGATTTAGGATTGTTTTTGCCAGCAGTAGCTGGTAGATTGTATGGATAGGCCCGTGTCGAGGACACTAGTACTGTACCTCCTCGCGTAGGGACAAGGAGCATTTTGAGACAGTTACTTATATACGTTCTTACCGCACTTCTCAGTACCAGCCTCGTCATCGCTGAGCCCGCGAAGCCCCCAGTGCCAGAAGAAGAGATGGTCAGCCGCTTCGTGCAGGCTAACGAACAGCAGCAGACCGTGCTCCGCGGCGGGACGATGGAAGTCGACATGGACGCTTCCCTTCCCAAGTTGAAGAAACAAGGTAAGTTGCACGCGCTGAAGAACATCTCGAAGCTGGGCAAGATTACCTATCACGCTCTCGGCTTCAGCGGCGACAACATGGTGAAAACAGAGGTCATCGCCCGTTACCTCAACGCCGAACTTCAGGCCAACCAGGATGGCGCGAACATGGGCCTCACGCCGGAGAATTACAAGTTCAAGTACAAGGGCGTGGAATACGTGGACGGCCGCGACGTTTATATCCTGCACGTCACTCCAAGGCACAAGAAGGTCGGTCTGTTCAAAGGTGAGCTGTGGCTCGACGCAAAGACCTACATGCCCGTCCGCGAATCCGGCCAGTTTGTGAAGACCCCCTCTATCTTCCTGAAGAAAATGGAGTTTGTGCAGTCGTTCGGAATCCAGGATGGCGTTTCCATCCCGCAGAAGCTGGAGAGCAAGGCCGATGTCCGGTTCTTTGGCTCCGTCGAGTTCACCATCAACTACCTGAAGTTTTCGAAAGAAGAGCCGGAAGTGAGCGCCGGCGGCCTCACCGATCAGCAGTAAACCCAGGCAGCACTAATGCCTGAACGCATCCAAACTGTTAAACTGAGCTTTTACCCGAGCTGTACCTGTTCCAGCCTTTGGGTTCGTTTTGTCGAATTCGAGGGTTCGCAAGAGCAAGAGGGTCCATGAGAACTTTATTCCTGAATCCACCTTCTTTCGAAGGCTTTGACGGCGGCGCGGGATCGCGCTGGCCCGCCTCCCGCGAAATTGAGTCCTACTGGTATCCCGTATGGCTTTGTTATCCCGCCGGAATGCTGGAAGACAGCAAGATGGTGGACGCCCCGCCGCACAAGGTCACGCTGGAGCAGACCGTGGCCATGGCCAACGACTTCGAATTGATGGTCTTGTTCACATCCAGCCCCGGTTTCCATAAGGACACCAAGCTGGCGGAGATGATGAAGGATGCCAATCCGAAGATGAAAGTGGCGTTCGTCGGTCCTCCGGTCACAATTGAGCCCGAAAAATCGCTTCGAGCTTCGAGGGCCATCGATTTCGTGGTTCGCCGCGAGTTCGATTACCAGATCGCCAATTACGCCAAAGGCACGCCGATCGAAGAGATCCCCGGCGCCAGCTACTGGAAGGACGGCGACGTGGTCCACAATCCGGAAGGCGGCGTCATCGAGAACCTGGATGAGCTCCCCTGGGTCACCAAAGTTTACAAGCGCGACATGGATTTCCGGAACTACAATGTCCCGTTCCTGCTGAATCCGTTTATCTCCTTCTACACCACGCGCGGCTGCCCCGCCATGTGTACTTTTTGCCTGTGGCCGCAAACGCATTCCGGCCATCGCTGGCGTCTGCGCTCCTCCGACGACGTGGTGAACGAGTGCAAGTACGCACTTGAGAATTTCCCCGGCCTGAAGGAAATTTTCTTCGACGACGACACCTTCAATTACCGCAAGGCCCGCGCCATCGAGCTTTCGAACAAACTTGGCCCACTGAACTTCACCTGGAGCTGCACTTCGCGCGTCACCACCGACTACGAAACGCTGAAAGCGATGAAGGACGCCGGATGCCGGCTGCTGATTGTCGGCTACGAGTCGGGCGACGAGCAGATTCTGAAGAACATCAAGAAGGGTGCAACCATCGACATGGCGCGCCGCTTCACCGAAAACTGCCACAAGCTTGGCCTGACCATCCACGGCGACTTCATCGTCGGACTGCCCGGCGAAACGCCGCAAACCTTGCGCAAGTCCATCGATTTCGCCAAGAAGCTGGACGTCGAAACCATTCAGGTGTCGCTGGGCCACGCCTTCCCCGGCACCGAATTCTATGAACATGCCAAGACCAACGGCCTGGTATCCATCGAAGGCATGGCCGACACGGGCGGGCACCAGTTGCCCAACGTTGTATATCCAGGTTTCACGCAGGGCGAACTGATGGAATGGGTGGAGCGCTTCTACTCCGAATATTACTTCCGTCCGAAGGCCGCTTGGCGCGTCATCAAGAACGCGGTGAAGAACAACGACATCCCGCGGCTGTACAAGGAAGCGCGCGAATATCTCACCGTCAGCTCCTCGCGGAAAAAATTCATCAAGGAACAGAAGGAGTCCAACGCAGCGCTGCAAGGGGCAAGGGAAAGCGCTTCGTAAATGGTGGCTGAGGATGTGAAGCCGGCGCACGCGCCGGTGCGGCGTGTGGATCTGAAAACCAAGGTCCTCACCGCCTTCGTTATCCTCACCAATGTCCTCGGCAATTTCTCCATGTCGTGGGGCATGAAGCATCAAGCCACGCAGCTCGCCGATTCTCCGCTCGCCTACATCCAGACCATTTTCAGCCCTTGGGTTTTGCTGGGTACCACGCTGCTGATCCTGTGGCTGCTCTCGCGCATGACGCTGCTTGGCTGGGCCGACCTCAGCTACGTGCTGCCGGTCACCTCCATCGGCTACGTGATCACTGCGTTCCTAGGGAAGTATTTCTTCGCCGAACAGATCACCTGGCAGCGCTGGTTGGGCACGCTGGCCATTATGATCGGCATGATCCTGGTTGGTTTGACCAAGTCGAACACAACGGAGCAGGCGAAATGAAGTGGGCGATGGTGGCTATGATTGTCGGCTCCACGGTGCTGGCGGACCTGCTCCAGAGTTTCGAAATGAAGCGGCATGTCGTGAATGTCGAAGATTTGCGCCCCGGCCGCCTGGGACGAATGCTCTCCGGCCTGGCGCACCGAGGGCCGCTGGTGCTTGCCGTCTTCTTCATGGCCATTTCCTTTTTCGCCTTCATGAAGCTGCTGTCCGTAGCCGACCTCAGCTTCGCTGTTCCAGTCACCGCAGCAAGCGTCGTCATCGAGACGATTCTGGCGAAACTGGTGCTGAAGGAAAAGGTAAGCTTGGCGCGCTGGGCCGGCGCATGCTTCGTCGCCGCCGGCGTCGCACTGTTGGCGGTTTAGGTGGTCTACGCGCTCGCGTTGGTGTGCGCCATCGCGGCCTTCTACCAATTGCTGGCGATCGTCGCCGCGCTCGACCATCGCCGTCGCCGTCCTCGATTGAATACCGCACCGGAAGGCGTCTCCATCCTGAAACCGATCCGTGGCGCAGACCCTGGTTTCTACGATGCGATCCGATCGCACGCAGTCCAGAATTATCCGCAATTCGAAATCCTTTTCGGCCTCCGCGATCCCAACGACACCGCGCGTCCCGACATCGAGCGATTGATCGCCGAGTTCCCATCTCTCGACATCCGCCTGATCGTGTGTACCCAGGATGCCCCGAACGCCAAAGTCGGCACGCTGATGGATCTGGCGAAGGAAGCCCGCTACCCGATCCTGATCGTGAACGACAGCGACATCACCGTTCCCCCGCACTATCTTCGCGATGTAACCGCGCCCCTAGCCGACTCGAAGATTGGCTTGGTCACCTGCCTCTATCGCGCCGAAACGAAATCGGCAACCGCTCCCTTACGGTCGCGGCTCGGAAACACCTTCCAAACACCCGACATACCAAACCGAGCCGTGACCGTAAGGGAGCGGTCCTGGCCGAGCCGTTTCGAAGCCCTGGCCATCGCCACCGAGTTCGCGCCCAGCACTCTAGTCGCCCCACTGTTCGGCGTCTCGGAATTCGGTTTAGGCTCGACACTAGCGTTCCGCCGCGCAGACCTGGACCGCATCGGCGGCTTCGCGACAATCGCCGATTATCTGGCCGACGATTATCAACTAGGCCGCACGCTCCACGGCCTCGGTCTCCGCAACATCATCTCAGAAGTGATCGTGAGCACAAACCTGCCAGCCGCCGACTGGCGATCCGCCTGGCAACACCAATTGCGCTGGGCCCGCACCATCCGCCTCTCACGCGGCGGAGGCTACACCGGATTGCCCGTCACCTTCGCCACCTTCTGGGCGCTGATAGCAGCCCTCGCCGGCCTATGGTGGCTGGCCATCCCACTACTGGCAATCCGCCTGGCCATGGCGATCACCAGCGGCTGGTTCGCCCTCCGCGACAAAAACGCCATCCAGTATTTCTACCTGATCCCGCTGCGCGACCTCTGGGGCGTAGCAATCTGGGCCGCCGGACTCTTCGGCAACACAGTCGAGTGGCGAGGCCGGCGTCTGCGTCTGGACACCGAAGGCAAGATCATTTCCTGATCCCGGCCGTATCCTCCAGCAGCCCTCGCGGTAATAATGTATGAGGGCGAAAGTGAAGATCGAAGACGCATTCGACCGGTACCATGAAGCAGTCTTCGATTTTGCCTACCGGCTGACCCGCAGTTCGGACCTGGCCGAGGACATCACGCAGGAATGTTTTCTTGCGTTGGTGCGCGCTCCGCAGCGCTTCGACCCGGAACGCGGGACTCTTAGAGCGTACCTGTTTGCGATCGTACGGAACCTGGCGCTCAAGAACTATCGCGACCAGCGCCCGGCGGAACCGACAGAATCGCACGAGTTGGAACTCAGCGCGGACCCGCGACCGGTTCTGGAAATCTCGTCCGCCGTCGGAGACGCCGTCGCGGAACTGCCGCACCTGCAGCAGGAAGCGTTGATCTTGTTCCAATACGAAGGCCTGGCACTGGAGGAGATCGCGCAAGTCCTCGGAACGGATGTGGGCACAGTCAAGTCGCGATTGCACCGCGCCCGCGAGCGCCTAAGGCGGGAACTGGCCCCGTACCGGAATGTAGGAGGTATTCATGGAACCGTTTGAGAAAGACGAACTGTCGGATGCGGAACTGGATCACATTTTGCGGTCGTGGAGCGCGCCCGCGGCGCCTGCCCGAATCCGTGCGGCGGTGTTTCCGGCATCTTCGACGCCATGGTGGAAGCGATTTTTGACTATGTCCATTCCAGTTCCGCTGCCTGTGGCATTCTGTCTGGCATTCTTGATCGCCGCTGGCGTGTGGCGCTGGACCAGGCCGGTTGCTCCCGTTGCGCCGCAAGTGCTGGTCAAGACTCAACGCGTGGAGGTTCCCGTGGTTCAGGATCGCGTGGTCACCAAGTATGTTTACAGAAATGCGCCGGTGGCCCAATCTGCCGTCCACAGCGTTGGCTTTGATGAATTGAGACCGGTCGCGGAATTGCGGCCGAGAATTATCAGGAACGGAAATGCGAAAAACTAGCCTTCTTCTTTTTCTTGCAGTGTTGCCCACTTTGGGCCAGAATCCGCACCAGCGGTATCCAGGGCAGCTCACGTCTCTCTCGGCCACCACTGCTTCCGGCATTCAGTTCCGTTACGCCGTCGTAAGCCAACCCCCACGTAACAACCTTGCGGGTCGAATCGATATCAGCGGCGTCAGGACTGGAGATTCGGACGCCGTACACCGTTTCGTGATCGACAAAGTCCACCGGCAGTACTTTGGCTACGACATATCTGCGGAACGCGGAACTACGCCTGGACAATTCCTCGTCACCATCGCCCCCCTGACCCTCAGGCCGGACCAGTGGCCGGACGAGTTTCGCCTGCCCAACAATGCACTTTCGCCTGTGTCCTTGCCAAAGTACCCGGAACCGCAGGTTGTGAACGACGGCGATATCATCGAACTCGATCTGCTGGTCAGTCCGGACGGCCAGCACAAGGTGGTCGACTACATCGAGGTGAGCGCAAAGCCCGAGCCGCGGGCAGCCAGCAGTACCGCAGCGCCCAAGGATTTCACCCCGGACGACGGACCGATTCATATTGATTTTAATGACGCCCAGCTCTGGATGAACGGCGAGAAATATGCAGGCTCGACGACATTCGACACTCAGTCCGGCGCCACCGTATTCTTCTATTTTCCGGGCGAGGGCCGCTATATTCTGTCGCTGGTTCCGCACGAAGGCTTCACCAAGATGGGCGCCATCCGCGACAACGTGATCTCCCTTCAATCCAACGGCCGGCAATACGAAGTGAGGACCATGCACCTGATCCTGGGCTCGAAAGGTGCCTGGAACCTCTACGGACTGCACGATCCGTCCTACACGTCGCATGCTTCGTCCAGGTCGGTGCAGGTGGGCACAAGTCGGCTGGAACGCCTGGTACCACGGCATTAGGTATAACCGAGGTATGGCAAACAGGACCGAACCAAGAACCCTCGGGCAGTGGATTCGCTACATCGTCGTGGCCATCATCGCCATCTGGCTGGTCATCTGGATGCTACGGTACTCGGGCATCAACATCCTGTAATGCGGAAGTAAAGACTCGGCTGTTATAATAGTGATCGCGCGCCCGTAGCTCAGTTGGATAGAGCGTCTGGCTACGAACCAGAAGGTCGCATGTTCGAGTCATGCCGGGCGCACCAGTTCTCACGCCGAAAGAATACGTGAGACAGACCGAAGGCGTGTACCGAATTGGGGACACACGAGTCTCCCTCGATTCCATCGTCTATCTGTTTCGAGAGGGCATGTCGGCTGAGACCATGGTCGAGAGTTATCCCGCCTTGACTCTCGAGCAAGTGCATGGCGCACTCGCGTTTTACCTGGGCAATCGGCGGGAGATCGATCGATCTCTGGCCGAAGGGCAGCGCGCGGCGCAGTCGCAGCACGAGCAGTCGCGAAAGACGAATGCAGAGCTGATCGCGAAACTCCAGCGCGCCCGCCACGCGAGTCAGATTCCAGGCTGACACCGATCTCGACGGCCGCATACTCCGCGGACTGCGGCGTACCGCACCAGAAATCGACATCCGAACCGCAGCAGACTCTGGCCTCGATGGGCTTCGCAATCCGCCGTCATCCTGTCAGAAATATGCTAGTATTTTTATGACATGCCTGACCTCGCTATGAAGGTTCTGAACCGCATAAGAGCGGCGAATCCGGGAGCGGCGTTCACCCCCAAGGCCTTCGGCGATCTGGGTAATCGCGCCGCCGTGGATCAAGCTCTAAGCCGCTTGACCAAAGCTGGCAAGATCAGACGAATCTCTCGAGGAGTCTACGACATCCCGCAGACCCATCCCAGACTCGGTCAGCTCTCGCCCGATCCCGATTCCGTGGCGCGTGCCATAGCCGCGCAGGCGGGGTATCGGCTGCAGCTAACGCCGGCGCGTGCGGCAAACGTGCTTGGTCTCTCTTCACAGGTGCCCGCGCAGATCGTCTATTTGATTGATGGCAGTTCTCGAAAAATCACGGTTGGAAATCAAATCATCCATTTCAAGCACGCTGGCTCGAGGACTTTGTTGGGGGCTGGAACTCCCGCGGGCGTCGCCCTGCAGGCGATTCGTGCGTTCGGTCCAGACCACCTTACCGCAGGCGTCATCCGGCAGCTTCGGAAGAGCTTGCCGTCAGATGCAAAGACAAGCCTGAAGAAGCTTGCGCATCACGCGCCACAGTGGATGGCTTCGGCAATCGCCGCTGTCACGGCTTAACATTAGGCGAGTCCTCACATGGATCGATTCGCCAAACTGCCTGCCGCGGAGCGGGCTACCGTTTTTCGCGAGGCCGCCGCCCGCTCGCGCTTGGGTTCGGCCACAATCATTGAAAAGGATTTCTGGGTGTGCTGGACACTGCAAAGAATTTTCTTGAGTGCGACGCTGCCCGGACCTCTCTTCAAGGGAGGAACGTCGCTGTCCAAGGCCTACAAGATCATCGAGCGCTTCTCTGAAGACGTTGACATCGTCCTCGACCGCCATACCCTCGGATTCCTTGGGGAACTGGACCCTCCCCACATCGCGGGCACAAACAAGCGGAACCGAAAACTGGATGAATTGGCGGGTAAGTGTTCGGAGACTGTTCAGGGCGCCGTCCGCGACGAGCTTCAAAACTCATTTCGCTCGGTTCTCGGGGATGCCGATTGGAAGATCAGCGACGATCCGGCCGATGCCGATCGGCAGAGTCTCTTGTTCGCTTATCCGCTCGGCCTGGAGGCGGACCTGTACGGCTTGGGCGCCTATATTCGTCCCGTCGTTCGTCTAGAGTTCGGATGCCGCGGGGATGTGTGGCCGGCGGAGCGGCAGTCGATTCAACCGTACATTGCCGATGTGCTCCCGGGCCTCCTGGCGCAACCGTCAGCAGAAGTCCACGTTCTTCGCCCGGAACGTACATTCTGGGAGAAGGCAACCTTACTTCATGCAGTCTTCCACTCGGGCAAGATGCCGCCCCGGCTCTCGCGGCACCACTACGACCTGGGCCGTTTGTATCGGCACGAATACGGCCAGCTTGCCATGAAAGACTTCGGCCTGCTGGCAAGCGTGGTGGAGCACAAGAAGGTCTTCTTTCGGGAAGCGGCGGCGCGGTACGATCTAGCCAAACCCGGCAGCCTTCGAGTATGTCCTCCGGAATCCCACGTTGCTCAGATTCGTAGCGACTATCGGGACATGCGTGAGATGTTCTTTACGGAACCTCCACCGTTCGAAACCGTGATGGCGGATTTGAGAGAACTCGAAGACCGAGTCAACCGGTGAACACACCAAGCGCAAGCGTTAGCCCCCGATCAGTCTCACGCGTACTCAGCCAGGGTTCAAATGAGGTTTGGTTTGTCCGACGCTGTATGCCAATCTGAACCCTCCGCGGCCGTCATCAACACGGTAGCCTGGAGAAAGGCTAAAACAGTTCCTTGTTTCTGAATGAGCCGGGTAGGCGAAAGGAGCGACTCTGATCCAGCGTTTGCGATCCCGCAGGGAGTGGAACTTCCTCGGCATTCTTCCCAAAGCCGACCGGCCGCTCGCCATCGCCTGGTGGTTTATCCTACTGCTGCGTGGCCTGCTCCCGGCGCTGTTCGCCGTCGCCATGGGCGTGCTCGTCGGAGCGGTCCAGCGCGGCGATTCGCTCATATTCCCCCTTAGCCTCACCGGCGCGGTCTTCGTCCTGCTGCAAATTCTGTCGCCGCTCCATCGCGCCATCGGAACCAACCTCGGGAGCCGCGCCGCCGCGTGGCTCTACGACGAACTCACCACCGCCTGCGTCACCCCGCCCGGCATGGGACATCTGGAGGACTCGCGGCTCACCACCGACCTGACCATGGCGCGCGACTTCGATCTCGGCATCAGCGGTCCGCCGCTTTCCATCTCGATGGACTTCATCGCATCAGGCCTCGTGGAAATGGCCGGTGGATTGGCCTCGGCGGCGTTGCTTGCGGCGTATGCCTGGTGGGCGCCGGTTTTGCTCGCTGGAGCCTGGCTCGCGACGCATTGGCTCTTGCGCGAAAGCGCCATCTGGTTCGACCGCAACACCGAGGAAGTACGCGAGGCGCAGCGCCACGCCGAATACGCCTATCGCTTGGCCGTGGACCCACCCTCAGCCAAGGAGTTGCGTCTCTTCGGACTGGCGAAGTGGACCGTGGAGCGATTCACTTCCCGCCGCCGGCGCTTGCTCGACTTGCAATGGGAAGCCACTCGACTGCGCGAGAAGCCAGTCCTGTGGAGCCTGCTGTTGGTGCTGTCGGCGAACATCGCGGTGTTCTGGGCGCTCGCCGCCGACTCCGTTGCCGGACGCCTGGCGCTCGCGCAAGTGGTGACCTTCATCAGCGCCGCGGCCAGCACCAGCATGATCGCCTTCGGTGGTTTGTCCTGGGCTCTCGACGGTGCATCCGCGCCCGCCGGTGCGGTGCGCCGCTTGCGTGAGGCCATGCGTCCGGCCGGAGCGCTCGCTTCCGGCACTCGCGCTGCGGCGGGTATGCCGGCGCGTGAAATCCGCTTCCGCAACCTCAGCTTCGCCTATCCGCTGACCGATGCCCTGGTGCTCGATGGCTTCGACCTGACCATTCCCGCCGGCTCCTCGCTCGCCATCGTCGGCCAGAACGGCGCGGGGAAAACCACGCTGGCGAAGCTCCTCTGCCGCCTATACGATCCCAAAACCGGCGCCATCGAGATCGACGGAATCGATCTGCGCGACTTCGACATTGAGAGCTGGCGTCGACGGATCACAGCCGTCTTCCAGGATTTCATCCGCTTTGAGCTGCCGTTGCGCGATAACGTTTCGCCATCTGGAAACGCGCCCGATCCAGTGATCCAGGCAGCGCTGGTGGAGGCGGGCGCGGCCGATCTGGCGGGGCTCGATACCGTGCTCGCACGAGGCTATGAGGGCGGCACAGAACTCTCCGGCGGCCAGTGGCAGCGCATCGCCCTGGCGCGCGCACTGTGTGCCGTCAAGCTTGGCGCGGGATTAGTTTTGCTCGATGAACCAACCGCCCAGCTCGATGTGCGCGGCGAGGCGGAGATCTTCGAACGCATCCTGGCCGCGACGCGCCGCACCACCACGATTCTGATCTCGCACCGCTTCTCCACCGTGCGCCATGCCGACCGTATTTGCGTCCTGGAGCACGGCAAGGTGATCGAACTCGGCACGCACGATGAACTGATGGCCTTGGGCGGCCGCTACCACACCATGTTCGAATTGCAGGCCTCGCGCTTCGACGAAGAGGAAGAAGGAGTGGAGCATCTCGATGCCACCGCCTAATCCAGCCCGGCGCGACGATATGCCGCCCGCCCTATCGTCGATGTGGAGGGCGCTCAAGCGCGCGCACGAAGCCGAACCGCGATTGCTGGCGGTCTCGTTCACGCTGTCGATGCTCGCTGCGCTGCCCGACGCGCTGCTCGCCTTGTGGATGAAGCTGCTGGCCGATGGAGTGGTCCACCACAATCGCAATCTGGCCATCGGCGCGGGTATCGGACTCGGCGCTTCGGCCGTCGGCACCTGGTTCCTACGTGTCACCAGCGACCGCTTGCAGCGCCGCTTTCGCGACCGCGTGGCCGTCGCCCTCGAAGCGCACGTCGCCGGGCTCCAGGCTTCGGTTTCCAGCATCGCTCATCACGAACGTCCGGAGTACATCGACCGGCTGGGCATGCTGCGCAATCAGGTCTTCGTGCTCGACCACATCTATGTGTCGCTGTTCGCCACCTGCGGGTGGATTCTGCGGCTGGTCGTCACGGTGGCGCTGCTGATGTCGATTCACCCGGCGCTCGCGCTGCTCGCGGTATTCGCGTTGCCCACGGTGCTCGCTTCCACCTGGCGCCCAGCCGTTGAGCGCGCGGCGGAGGAACAGGGCCTCGCGGCTAATCGTCTGGCGCGGCACTTATTCACCACCGCAACCACCGCGCCGCCGGGCAAGGAAGTACGCGTCACAGGAATCGGCCAACGGTTGGTGAACCAGCGTCGTGCCGCGTGGGAGCGATGGTATGGGCCGGTGGCGGCGGCCAGGTGGGGCAGCGCGCTGTGGCACTCGCTGGGCTGGGCCATCTTCGGCGCAGCTTACGTGGGCGCGGTGGTATTCGTTTCCTCCCGCACCGGAGCGACGCCAGGCCAAGTGCTGCTGGTGCTCGCCGCGGGCGCGAGGCTCTCGGCCTACATCGGCGCAACCGTCGGCGAGATCGGGTTCCTTCGCGGCTTTTGGATGGATGGCTCGCGGCGCATGGCGTGGCTGGAAGACTACGCCGCCTCGCTCACCGAGCACGCCGACCTGCACGCGCCGGATCAACTGCTGCAAGGCATCCGCTTCGAGCATGTGTCCTTCGCATATCCAGGAACCGATCGCTGCGTGCTGGACGACGTCAACCTGGAGCTGAAGCCCGGGTCGGTGGTGGCCATCGTCGGCGAAAACGGCGCGGGAAAGAGCACGCTGGTGAAACTGCTGTGCAAGCTGTATCAACCCACCGAGGGCCGCATCCTGGCCGACGGCGTAGATCTGGCGCGCATTCCCGCCGATGAATGGCGATCGCGAATGGCCGGCGCGTTCCAGGATTTCTTCCGATTCGAGTTCCGCGCGCGCCACACCGTCGGCGTGGGAGACGTGCCGCGTCTCGACGACGAACCGGCGGTGGTGTCCGCCGTGGATCGCGCCGGCGCAGCCGATGTTGTGCAGCGGTTCGCGTCGGGACTCGAGACACAACTGGGCCCAACCTGGC
Organism: Bryobacteraceae bacterium; assembly: GCA_035632375.1. Taxonomy (GTDB): domain Bacteria; phylum Acidobacteriota; class Terriglobia; order Bryobacterales; family Bryobacteraceae; genus Palsa-89. Next base: position 58,178 of record DASQGY010000114.1, read on the forward strand.
CCGGCGGAGTGGAAGTGAGTTTCGGACAGTGGCAGAAACTCGCACTGGCCCGCGGCTTCATGCGCGATCGCCCTCTGGTTCTGGTACTGGACGAACCAACGGCGGCGCTGGACGCGGAAACCGAGCACGCGCTGTTCGAGCGCTACGCCGCAGCCGTGCGCGGCGGGGACCGCATCACCATCCTGGTGTCGCACCGCTTCAGCACGGTGCGTATGGCCGACCTGATTGTAGTGCTGGATGGCGCGCGCGTGGTGGAGGTGGGCAGCCACGAAGCGCTGCTGGCGAAGAACGGACAGTACGCGGAGCTCTACGGCATCCAGGCTGCGGCGTATCGCTAGCCGCGGATATAATCAACAGTAATGTTCCCATCGCGACGCACCGCTCTTCTTGTGTCTCTTACCGCTTGTTTGATTCCAGCCATCGCCGCTCCCGACGGTGCTGCCATCTTCACTGGCAACTGCGCCATCTGCCATCGCACTGAAAGCGGCACTCGTGCGCCGGACCCGGATGCATTGCGCCGCAAAACACGCAAGTCGATTTTGACTGCCCTCGAATCGGGCACCATGGCCACGCAAGGAGCTTCGCTCACGGCGGCGGAGCGGCTGGCCGTTGCCACTTATCTAGTCCCGAAAGAATCCGAAGCCGCAGTTACTCGCGCCAACGCTTGCCCCACGTCGAAGCCTTTGCAGAATCTGACTGGATGGAACGGCTGGGGCATTGACTCCGCAAATTCCCGCCGGCAATCGGTCGAGGCAGCCGGACTGACCGCGGACCAGATTCCAAACCTCAAACTGAAATGGGCTTTCGGAATCCCGAACACCGATTCCGCCTTCGCACAGCCCACGGCCGTTGGCGGCCGCCTGTTCTTCGGCGCTGGCGATGGGACGGTCTATTCCCTCGATGCCAAGACAGGCTGCACCTACTGGACCTTCCAGGCAACTTCCACCGTCCGCAGCGCCATCTCCGTCGGCTTGTTCGGCAAGAATTATCTGGCGTTCTTCGGCGACATCGACGCCAATGTTTATGCGCTGAACGCCTCCACCGGCACCCTCGAGTGGAAGGCGAAAGCCGACGCGCATCCCTTCGCGCGAGTCACCGGCGCGCCCATGTTGCACGAAGGCCGGATCTACGTGCCTGTATCGTCGGTGGAGGAAGTGTCGGCCGGAAATTCGCAATACCCATGCTGCACTTTCCGCGGCGGCGTGGTTGCTTACGACGCGCGCACCGGCAAGCAGATCTGGAAGGCGTACACCATTTCCGATCCGCCAACAGGGCAAGGTAAGAGCAAGACCGGCGCAACGCAGATGGGCCCGTCGGGCGCAGGCGTGTGGAGCGCGCCAACCATCGATGCCAAACGCCACGCCCTTTACGTCGGTACCGGCGATTCTTACTCCGATCCGCCGGCGCGCACCAGCGATGGAGTGGTGGCCTTCGATCTGAACACCGGCTCCATGCTGTGGTCGCAACAATTGACTCCCGGCGATAGCTGGAACTATTCCTGCGCCAGCCCGAATAAAGCGAATTGCCCGCAGACTCCGGGCCAGGATCTTGATGTCGGCTCGTCTCCGATTCTGGTGCCGCTCCCCAATGGACACCGCATGCTGCTGGTTGGCCAAAAATCCGGCGTGATGCACGCCTTGGACCCCGACGATCGCGGCAAGATCGTCTGGCAGACGCGCATCGGCCAGGGCGGTCCGCTGGGCGGCATCGTGTGGGGCTCCGCGGCGGACGATCAAAAGGTCTACATCCCGCTGTCCGATATCTTCGCGCGTGGGCCTGGCGCACTCAGCGGCGGCATGTTCGCGCTGGACATCGCCACGGGAAAGCTAGTGTGGAACACTCCGGCGCCCAAGCCGGCCTGTGCCGGAAAGGCCGGGTGCAGTGCGGCACAGATTGCTCCGCCCACGCTGCTTCCGGGCGTGGTGTTTTCCGGATCCATGGACGGCCATCTTCGCGCCTACGCCACCACGGATGGAAAAATCATTTGGGATTTCGATACGCTGCGCGAGTATGAATCTGTAAACGGCGTCAAGACGCGCGGCGGATCCTTGAGCGCATCCGGCCCGACGCTGGCAGGCGGCATGCTCTTCGTCAACTCCGGTTACGGCTCGCTGGCGGGAATGCCCGGCAACGCGCTGTTGGCGTTCGACTCGATCGGTCGATGAAGGGTGATGATCGGCGTCGGCGTAGGTGTTCTTCCCCAGTTCCTCTCCAGTAACTCGCCCCCTGGATCAGCCGGCTGTGGGGCAGGTTGATAAATCGGGTGGAGTGCCGGGGATTGCGCCCCGGCACCCTCCCACACCACCGGACGTGCGGTTTTCCGCATCCGGCGGTTGAACCCAGCGGCATTACCGAGCCGCAAGATCAGAGGGTAGCAGAA
>DASQGY010000115.1:0-3426 GCA_035632375.1 Bryobacteraceae bacterium
CGCAACGAAGGCCAACCCCCGCTGCGTCTCTACTTTGACGAGCAATCCGGCCTGCTCGTCCGCCTGGTCCGTTACGCGGAAACCGCCCTCGGCCGAATGCCCACGCAAATCGACTACGCCGACTATCGCGACGCCGACGGCCTGAAGATTCCCTACCGCTGGACGCTCGCCCGCCCGGGCGGCAACCGTTTTACCATCCAAGTCGACCAGGTCCAGCAAAACATCCCCGTCGAGGACGCGAAATTCACTCCTCCGCCCATGCCGCCGCCACCAGACCAAAGACCCGCCGCCCACTAGAAGCAACTGCCACGCGCTGTCCCAATTTAGTTGTTTGAGCCGTCCACAATTCTCGATCTCCTCACATCCACCGGCATGCCCGCCAAGATCACCGCCGCCTAAAACCCTGCCGCTTCCTCTATCTCGCGAAGAAGTTTCGCTCAATTGACATTTCGCGTTAATGCGCGCGTGACCGTCGCTAGTTGACCCTGCAGTGCACCAGTCCTACATCGAGGTCAACTTGGAGGAAAAACATGCATCGTAGTGACGCTAGAAAATGGAGAGAGCAAGCCACCGCTTGCCTGCTCATGTTCGCCATATCGTTTTTTGGCTTAAGCCCAGCGGCTCGGGCCGGAGACGATCGCGATGACGACGGCCATGGCCGCAGAACCGCCACGCCCATCAAGCACGTCATCATCATCGTCGGCGAGAATCGCAGTTTCGACCACCTCTTCGCCACCTATGTTCCAAAACACAAGCACGAGCGGGTCTTGAATCTTCTGTCCGAAGGCATCATCAATGCCGACGGCACCCCCGGCCCCAATTTCGCCAAGGCTCACCAATTCAAGATTACATCCGCGCCCAACGGCGGCAAATTCTTCAGCAGCGCCGATAGCGCCAGCAAACAACTCTATTCCACTCTGCCGCCGCCCGATGTGGCCGGCAATGGCGCCGTGTCTCCCTATGCGGGCATCCTGAGCATCCCGGGCGGCGATCCGGGCCTGCCGCCCCAGGATCAATTCCTCTTCGCAACCGGAGGCACCGGCTTGGCCTTCACCCTCGGTCCCGATACCCGCATCACCAACGTCAACTCGCTTCCGCCAGGACCGTTCCAAATGACCGGCCCGACCATGCCTTTTGACGCCTTCACCGGAGACACCATCCACCAGTACTTCCAAATGGTCCAGCAGGTCGATTGCGCCATCGACGCCGAGCACGTCTCCAAGGACAACCCCACCGGCTGCCTCCGTGATCTCCAGTCGGCTGTCACCACCACCTACAGCACTCCGCTCACCGGCACCCCTCATGACACCGGGCAAACCATGGCCTTCTTCAACATGCAGGACGGCGACGCGCCCTTGCTGAAGTCTCTCGCCGACCAATACACCATGAGCGACAACTATCACCAGCCCGTCCTTGGCGGCACCGGCCCGGACAGCCAGCCCCTCGGCTTCGCGGATCAAGTCTTCTTCAGCGACGGCAAAGGCAATCCCGCAACCCCGGCCGCGAAGAACATCTACAATCCCGATCCGGTGGCCGGAACCCTCAACCTTTATACGCACCGCGCACAGTGGTTCAACTGCAACGACACCACTCAGCCCGGCATCGCCGCCATCACCAACTATCTCAGCCAGTTGCCCTACACCGTCGAGACCAAGTGCGGCCCCGGCCAGTTTTGGCAGGCTGTCAACGTCAACCCGGCTTTCACTCCCAAGGGCCTCCCGCAGGCCGGCCTCGTGGTTCCCCCCACAACGCAGCAGAGCATCGGTGATGTCCTCAGCGCCCACAATATTTCCTGGAAATATTATGGCGGCGGCTTCAATGCCGACGGCACCACCAGCCCATTCGCCGGCAGCTACTGCAACATCTGCAATCCCTTCGAGTATGAATCCAACTATCCAACTGTCGTGGCCGACCACATGCGCGACATCACCGATCTCTTCACTGATCTCCAAAACGGCACGCTTCCGGCTGTCTCCTACGTGAAGCCGGACGGCACCATGGACGGTCACCCTGCATCCTCGAAGTGGACGCTCTTCGAGGCTTTCGCCAAGAACATCATCGAACTCGCGCAAAGCAACCCCAAGCTATGGGCCGAGACCGCCATCTTCCTCACCGTGGACGAAGGCGGAGGCTACTACGACTCTGGCTTCATCCAGCCGGTCGATTTCTTTGGCACCGGCCCGCGTATTCCCATGATCGCCATTTCTCCTTTCTCCACCGGCGGCCATATCAGCCACGTCTATGCCGAGCACTCCTCGTTCGTGAAGTTCGTTGAACGCAATTGGATGCTCGACACCAAGCTCAGCGATCGCAGCCGCGACAACCTGGCCAATCCCCGCCAGGACGACGACTCCTACGTGCCCCGCAACATGCCCGCCATCGGCGACCTGTTCGATCTCTTCGACTTCGATCATCACGATGGCGACCGCCACGACGGCGGAGACCATGACGGCGGCGATCGCGACGGCGGCGACCACAACCACCTCTAAAGCGGCCCGACCGCCCCCCGTGTAAAACCAAGCGCCGGCAGGAATCCCCTGCCGGCGCTTGTTTCTGGGCGATTCAACCCGACGGTGGGTCACTCTTCTCCGGTCCTGTTCTATCTACTCACCCACTACTCACCATTGAGCTATACTCACGCGAGTACGCTGTTGGCGGAGTTTAAACAGGCGTTTCTGACATGCAGACGTCATCGCTGCACGACAAGAAACACGCGCAAGAAGTAGTTGTTTACCACTCGGCGTATGGACTCAGGCCGGCAGTAATTGACTTTGCCAACAAACTACGCCTCGTCGGGCATACCGTTCACACTCCCGATCTGTACGACGGCGAGGTGTTTAGCGATCGCAATGACGTGGTCCGCAAGATCCAGGCTCTCGGATTCGACAAGCTCCTTGAACGCGCTGCTGCGGCCGTGGAGAAGCTGCCGCACTCTTTGGTGTACGCCGGGTTTTCAAATGGAGGCACGTGCGCGGAGTTGCTGGCCGCGACTCGCCCCGGAGCCCGAGGCGCAATCCTGATGCACGCACCGCTGATGGTGCGCGACCTCGGGTGGAAGGTGTGGCCGTCAAATGTCCACGTGCAAGTGCATTTTGCCGATAAGGACCCCATAAGAAATCAAGCAGTGGTCGACGCCCTCGGAGTCAAAGTGCGTCAATCCCGGTCGAACTTCGAGCAGTTCGACTATGACGCACCGGGACACTTGTTCTCCGATTCGGCCCTTCCCGCCTACAATGCCAATGCCGCCGCGTTGATGACCACGCGGGTGCTCGATTTTCTCGCTGGGATCGAAAGGCCAGTGGCTGATCAGGGCTCCCGCGACTCCTAATTGTTGATTGCAGGGACAGGTGGCCCGGACTCCTCGTTTTGAAGCTGTGAAGAAACCCTCTAAATTTCAGCCTTGCAAAATAAGAAGCCTGCCGTAAG
>DASQGY010000116.1:0-12542 GCA_035632375.1 Bryobacteraceae bacterium
CCGCTGCGGCGCGCGAGTGATGTACCGCACAATCACTTCCAGCCCATTGATCGATGGACGAAGATCCACTTCCGGCTTTGCAGTAAACGCGCCCGTCCCATATTGGTGTGTCACGCGCTCCCAGTCGTGTTCCGCGGCAGCCGCGTCGGCCGTCGTTTCCTGCTCCACTCTCTCGCGGATCGCCAGCGCCATCTGGTATGGATCGCCCGCTAACGGCAGCGTCATTTGCAATTCGTCCCACAGCCATTGGCCGGTGGTGGAGAAATTAAAGTAGTGATTCTCGATCGCGAACTTGTTCATGAACGCCACGCGTCGCCCCGTCGGATGGCCAGTGCTGGTGCGCGTCCCAACTTCGAGCAGGACCGTCTTGAACATACCGATCTCGATCACCTCGCCGCCGACGCCTTCGATCTCCACCCAGTCGCCGACACGCATGCCGTTCTTGCCCATCAGTACAAACCATCCGAAAAACGCCACGATGAAATCCTTCAACGCCACGGTCAGCCCAGCGGTAGTCAGCCCGATCAATGTCGACACTTGGCTGGGCGGGCCGTAGACCACAATCAAAACCGCCACTACGCCGATCAGATCTACCGCAATCGTCGCCAGCGTACGCAGATGGCGACGCTGTCGTGGGTCTTTTTGGCGGTCAAAGGCGTGACGAATACCGCGGTCCACGATCACCACCGCCAACAGGATTGCCAGCACAATCGCCACCGAGACCAACAGCAGGTGCAGGCTACTGCGGAGTCTGCTCTCTATCGATGCGCTCCAGCGCTTATAAACATCGCCGAGTTGCTGGGTGTCCTGAATGCGCCGGTCTAACTCCGCCAGCGTTTTGGATCGATCGGACAACCGGTGCAGACGATCCAGCATCGCAGCGGAATCCTCTTCTTCATCACCCGATGGAGCGGGCGCGACTGCCTTGTTATTGGCGATGGCCTCCAGCGTCTGATGCTCACGATCCAGCTTCACCGCTTTTGCCGCGCTCTGCGTGCGCGCCGCATCCAGTTGCCGCGCCTGATCCCGCAGCGCGAGAGAGGACTCCAACTGTTGCCAGAGCGTCCCGGGTTGTCCTGCCAGCGACGTCTTCAGCGCCTGCGCGGTGCCATGATGCGCGCTCTCGTGCTCCTGCAGCAGCCGTTCGATCGAGGCGTGTTTATCGCCGCCCTGCCGCGACAGATCCTCCTGCGCGTCGTTGAGTTCGTCTTCATCGAGCGCGAGTTGCGCCTTGGCCACCTCCAGTTGACTGGCCGCCGCATCATTGGCGGCAGCATCCTTGGTCAGTTTGGCGACGCGCGTCTTTTCACGCGCCACCTGCGTCTTCAGTTGGCCGACTCGATCCGCAAGCTGCTTCAACGGACCAGTGACCAGCGGAGCGGCCGACGCCGTATCGCGCAATGCGCCGGCAAATTCCTGATCCAGTTCGTGATCGGCCAGCCGCAGCGCCTCGCGGGCCAGCGTCTGCTCCTCGGCGGTGTCCGCGAGCGCAGCCACCTGTTGTGCGGTCTTTAGTAGCCGGTCGTCGATCGGCGAAGCCGTGGCCTGCTTCGGAGCGGCCACGCGTGCCGGACTAACATCGCGAAGAAGGTAAGCCCCAATAATCGCCGCCACCAACAGCAAGGTCAGGATTCCAGCAACAAGGTATTTCTTGACGCGCCGCACCTCTCAAGAGGATACCGAAACACCGATGCGTCGGTCCCGGGCTCAGCCTGTGGGGCAGGTTGCCAACCTGCGCGCGATTGTCAATCGCGCTGGACCAGGCGGGTTAACAACCCGCTGCAGGTTGCCAACCTGCCCCACAGCCTATTCGTAACGCAACGCGATCATCGGATCCACGCGCGCTGCCCGCTGGGCCGGAAGAAAGCCGGCCAGAGCAGCCACCGCGATCATCAGCACTGCACCGCCGGCGATGGTCGCGGGATCGGATGCCTGAATACCAAACAAGAGGCTAGAAACCAAACGTGTCAGGGCCAGCGTCGCCGGGACGCCGATCGCGATCCCGATCGCCACCAGCAGCAGGCTTTCTTTCAGGACCATGGCCAGCACTCCGCCGCGCGTGGCTCCCAGCGCCATGCGGATGCCAATTTCGCTGGTGCGGCGCGCCGCGGTGTAAGCCATCACGCCGTACAGGCCCAGGCAGGCCAGCATAACCGCCAGTACTCCGAAGAATCCCGACAGCACCGCGATCAGCCGCTCTTCCACCAGCGTCGCGTCCACTTGCTGTTCCACGGTATCGATGCGTGGAACCACCAGGCCCGAATCGATGCTGCGCAGTTCGTCACGAATCCGGCCGGGCAGTCCAGCAGTATTACCCGCCGTTCGCACCGCCAGGCACATCATTATTAAATGAGCGCTGTCCTGCTTGTACGGCAGATACACCATCCGCACATTCTTGTCGCGCAGCGAAAAGTATTTGGAGTCCTGCACCACGCCGACAATCTCGATGGCGTTCTCCTCGTCGCCGCTCATGCCGAAACGCCGGCCGACGGGATTCTGGCCGGGGAAGAAATCACGAGCCATGGTTTCATTGATCACCGCGACGCGGGGCGCTTTCTCATTGTCGCGATCGGTGAAATCGCGGCCTAACTGCAAGCGCATCCCGATGGTGTCGAAAAACTTCGGGGCTATGATGCTCCACTGCGCGCCCATGTCTTCATCCGATTTTGGCGAGTACCCTTCCACACTGACCTGTCGGATACCGACAAAACCGCTCAGCAATCCATTGCGCGACGGGCTGGCCGAAACGACCCCAGGCATGCTGGAGACCCGTTGCTGCACGGTCTCGAAAGTTTTCGCCAGTGGCGCACCCGCCATCTTGTTGGGTGGCGTGATCCAGAACAGCAGTAGGTGTTCCCGCGCAAATCCCAGGTCTTGCGATTTCAGATTGGTCAACGTGCGCGTGAACAGTCCCGCGCCGATCAACAACAGCAACGACAACGAGACCTGGATGACCACCAGCAGTTTTCCTAAACCGAATCTCCCCGCGCTCGCCGATCCGGATCCCCGTTCGCTCAGCGACGGGGCGAGCGAAACTTTCGAAGCGCTGGAGGCAGGCGCCAATCCAAAAAGAATTCCGGTGAGCAGCGACAGCCCGGCGGTAAAACCGAGGACTCGCCAATCCATCGGGACCTCCAGTGTCATTCGCGCGCGGCCGGATTCAGCCAAGGCAAGCAGAATATTGGTTCCCCACAACGCCAGAACCAAGCCGAGAACTCCGCCCATCACCGCGAGCAGCAGGCTCTCCGTCAGCAATTGCCGTGCAATGCGCGAACGTCCCGCGCCGATGGCCAGCCGCACTGCCATCTCGCGCTGCCTGGAGGCCGAGCGCGCCAGCAGCAGGTTCGCGACATTGGCGCACGCGATCAGCAGCACCAGCGCCACGATGACCATCAGCACCCGCAGCGGTTGCCCGAAAAACTCACGCTGCACCGCGAATCCGTTTCCCGCGGGGCGCAGTTCCATATGGACCTTCGAAAGAAGCTGCAGTACGGAGGCGCTGGCACCGGCGCGGTCCTTCATCATCTGTTGGAACATCACCTGGACCATGGGCTGCGCCGCTTTCGTCGTGACGCCAGGCTGCAGGCGCGCGATGTTGGTCATCCACATCGACGTCGGATGCGTCAGCAATCCGGGGCGCTCCGGCATCACTTGCGACTGCATTGCCATGGGCACCCACACGTCGTTCGGCTCGGTGACATTCTCGCCGGTAAATCCTTTCGCCGCGACGCCCACGATGGTGTACGCCGTGTTGGCGATGGTCAGCGCCCGCCCCACTACGTCGCCGCCGCGCCCGAACCGCCGGTCCCAGAATCGATAGCTAATCACCGCCACCGGATGCCCCCCGGGTACGCGGTCGTCGTCAGCAGTGAACGTGCGGCCAGCGGCAGCCTTCACACCGAGCATCGAAAAGTAACTGCCGGAGACCAACTCGATCACCAGCGGCCTGGACTCCACGCCGCCTCCCGGCCCACTGATGGCCACGTTGGGCCGATCGAGCTGCCACAGAGCCGACACGTCCGAGAACACTTGTTTGGCATCGCGGAATTTCTCGAACATCGGATACGACAGGTTGTTGGCCGCTCCGCGCGACGGATCCACGCGCGTCAAGGTCACCAATTGCTCGGGATGACTCACCGGCAGCGATCGCAGCAGCAGCGTATCCAACACGCTGAAGATCGCCGTATTCGCGCCGATGCCGAGCCCGAGCGACAGCACCACCACGGCCGTGAATGCCGGGCTCTTGCGCAGACCGCGCAGGGCGTAGCGTACGTCCTGAAGAATTGTCTCCATCCGCGCAAAGCTGAACATCTCGTGACCCCGTTCCTTGTAGGCAGTGGCGTTGCCGAGTTCCCGCATTGCCTGGTATCGGGCTTCGCGCGCATCCGTGCCGGCGGCGATTTTGTCCTGAATGGCCATCTCCAGGTGCTCGCGCAGTTCGTCGTCGAGATCGCGCCGCAGCCGGTTCCGCGCGAGACTTCGTGTACGAAGCTGTAGTGAACGGAATATCTTCACGCTTAACCCTCTGCCGGCTCCAGCACCAGCCCGATCGCTTCCACCATTCTCCGCCAGCGCGATTCTTCGGCTTCCAGCCGCTTCCGCCCGCGCGGACTCAGCCGATAGTACTTCGCCCGACGGCCGCTCGCGCCATGTCCCCATTCGGAGAGGATCAGGTCTTCGAGTTCCAACCGGTGCAACGCAGGATAGAGCGAGCCTTCTTCCACGCGCAGGGCTTCGCGCGAGATCTGCTGTATGAATCGCGCGATGCCGTAGCCGTGCATGACGCCGTTGCGGCTCAAACTTTTCAGTACCAGCAGATCCAGCGTGCCTTGCAGCAGGGCGTTGTTCTCGTTGGTTTTCTTGTCCCTAGACATTCTATGTCAATTATGCCTGTATCTCAGACGAACCACAATCGGAAACGTCACAGAGGAGCTTGTGGCCGCTATGGAACACCGCTTTCCCAAAATCGAGCAGTCGGCGCAGGAGCTTTTGTTGATGATACCTAGAATGTCTTTGGAATGCACGCGATCCCTTTGGCGAGCAGCTTGCTCATCACCGAGGAACTATGACCAGACGAATTCTTCTCCTCACACCCTTTGCCGCAGCCGGGCTCTTCGCCGCCGGGCCCAGCGTGGATGGCCGGTGGATTGGCGCCGTAACACTTCGCAGCGGGGACACGGCGGATCTCGAATTCAATTTCAAGACCACCGGCGACAAACTGACCGGAACGGTGACAGTCCTCCTGGACAATCCCGAGCCGTTCCCGATCTCGAATGGCAAGGTGAACGGCGCCAGCATCTCGTTCACCGCGGAAAGGCCGCGTGGAAAATTCAGCGGCACACTTTCCGGCGACACCATCGATATGACCGTGATCCGCGGCGACGAAGATACGCTGCGGTTCACCGCCAAGCGATCAAAATAGGATCAGCCCTCTTCCGCCGGCCACATCACCCGTCCGATGGCGCGCGCCAGTTGCTTCCACTTCGATTCCTCGGCGGCGAGCTGTTTGCGGCCGGCGGGCGTCAGGCGATAGTATTTGAACTCGCGATTGCGATCCTTCGCCGTCTCCCACTTCGCCAGCACCCAGCCTTTGCGCTCCAGCCGGTGAAGCGCCGGATACAGCGAGCCGTGCTCCACCTGCAGCACTTCGTCCGTCGTGCTGCGGATGTGTTTCGCGATCTGGTGCCCATGCGCCGGACCGAACAGCAGCGTCCGCAGGATCAGCATGTCGAGCGTGCCTTGCAGCAGTTCAATTTTATCCGTCGATTCCGAGGCCATAGGGTGTTGGTAGATATTCTACCGTAGCGCGCCCTACGCCAGCCGCAATCCGCTGGTGGCCTTGGTCTCCTGATCGTGATAGGCGATCAACGCCGGGAAGCCATCTGCGATCGATCCAGCGCCGAAGCCTCCTATGAACCGGCAAGTTGCATAGCCGGCCGACGCCGCCGTGTACTTCGCCACCCACTCGTAGAATCGCGCCTCGTCATTCGGCCCTTCAAGCGGAAAACTCACCGGCGGTTGCGACATCCCCATGCGCCACGGCTTCGGCGTTAGGCGCGCGCGGAACGATTCCTGCATCTTGCATAAGCGCATGTACAGCGCGTCCGATCCGAATTCCCGCAGGAGGGACTCGGCTTGCGCACTGGCCGGATCGAAGCGCATGTTGAAGATCAATGCGCGGTAGCCCGCGGCTGTTTTGTAGATGCGAAGCGAAAGGTTGTTGCGCTGCGCCACGCGCTGGATTTCGGCGACTACAGGGTCGGCCGCGGCCGGATGCTGCACCGGCATCGGCGGTGTGGCGGGCTTCGGCTGGCCGAAGAGAGAAGACAGGCCGGACATCAACTCCTGCGCGACGTCCTGCACGATATCCTGCCCGGGCGCCGGCGGGGCAGATCCCTCGCGATCGATATCCACGAACATCAGATCGCCTGCATTCATCACCAGCGCGCCGTAAACGTTGCGCGTGATCACCGCGCTCGCCGCACCGCTCTCGTCGCGCAGTTCCTGGATCACCGGCTCCGGCAACGGCCGGTCGCCATATCCATATTGCTTGGCCTTCGGGTCGCCGGCCAAAACCCGCTCGGCTACCTTGCGCGCGATCTCTCGCGCGAGCGCGGCTGCCGCCTCAGGACTTTCATTCGACCATCCGCGCGATGTGACGCGCACGAGCTCCCCACTGCTATCGGTCGCCTCGCCCGGTTGCCGGGCCCAAAATCGTGCCAGCTTCATTCCGCCATTATATGGAAACAGAGAGGCCGAATCGGGCCAGCAATTCGCGCCGCCCAAGATTAGTGACGCTTAAGGCCCGGCTGTCCAGGTCCTGGACCACCCACCTCCTTTTCAGCATCGCTTTCAGAATGGCAGCACCCAACGCACCGCCGATGTGCGGCCGCCGCTCACTCCAATCGAGACAGGCAAAGGCGAAGCGGCGACGCAGCGTCCGAGTTGCTTCGATGTCCACGCCGAGAGACTGCAAAGCCTTTTGTCCTGTCAGAGTGAGGTCGTACGCGGCCGACAGCCAGCCCAGTTTCTGGAAACGGTCATGGAGCGACACGGCGACTGTGCCGGCCATGTGATCGTAGCAAGTGCGGGCGGCGCGCAGACGGCTGGGCGTGTTGGGTACGAACTTGTTGCGAGTGCCGCCGGCGAGGACACTCAGCGCTTCCAGCGCTCTGGCTACGTTCGGCCCGTCCAGGCTGTAATAGCGATGCTTGCCCTGCACCAGCACTTTGACCAGATGCTCGGTGCTCAGCCGGCTCAGGTGTACGCTCGCCGTTGACGGACTTACGCCGGCGACGATCGCCAGCTCGGTGCTGGTTCGCGCCCGGCCGTCCACCAGGCAGTAGAGCATGCGAGCACGCGCCGGCTCGCCGATGGCCGCCGCAATTTTGGACACCGCGGCGTCGGCGCGATCGTCCACATTCACACTTTGATGTTAAACGAAGTGTCCCTGTTGGGCAAGGGGCATACTGCCAACATGGCTCAGATTGGCCGCCGCGAGGCGATCGGGGGCATGGCGGCGATGGGTGCGGCGCTGACCGCAGGCTGCCGCGACTCATCGACGCGGACGGCCGCCAGGAGAACTCACATGACTATCACTTGCGTGATCCGCTATGAAATCGATCCGTTCCAGCGGGACGGATTCAAGAAGTACGCCGAGAATTGGGGCCGCATCATTCCACGCTGTGGCGGCCACCTTGTCGGATATTTTCTTCCTCATGAAGGCACGAACTATGTGGGCTGGGGGTTGATTGCATTCGATAGCCTCGCCGCTTATGAAGCTTACAAGGCGCGAATAAAGTCGGACCCCGAAGCTCGCGAGAATTTCGCGATGGCGCAGACGAAGCGCTTCATCCTTCGCGAAGAAAGAAACTTCGTTGAGGTAGTGGATGGAACGTTCGGGCTTCCGTCGACGCTGGCCGGCAAAGGATGATCGGCCGATGAAGAAGATTGGGATCGTGGGCGGCGTCGCCTGGTTGTCCACGGTTGATTACTATTCCGAGATCTGCCGCCGGAGCGCGCCTTCGACGCCGGAGATGAGCATCGAATCGCTGGATCTGAACAAGGCGGTGGCCTATCTCGGCGTCGACGGCGACGAAGAATCCTGGTCGCAATTTGACGAGTACCATCGGGCCGCGCTCCTGCGGTTGGAGGCGTGCGGCGCGGACTTCGCGGTGATGGCGAGCAACAGTCCGCATCATCGCTTCGAGTCCATCGTGCGCGGCGTGGGCATTCCCGTCATCGATATGTTTGAGGTAGTGGCGAAGGAAAGCGCTCGAATCGGAGCCAAGGAGGTGCTGATCCTGGGAACTGCTTTGACCATGCGGTCGCCGAGATTTCGCGCGGCGTTTGCCAAACACGGCATTGCAGCCGCCGGCCCGGATGACCAGGCAGTGCGGGCCATGACCGTGGAATTGATTGCGGACTTGCAGCTCGGTAAGAGCGAGCTGGCGGCGGAGCGGCTAGGGAAAATCGCGAGAAACCAGGCGGTGGTTTGCCTGGCGTGTACCGAGTTGCCGCTTGCGTTTCCGAAACACAAGTTCGCTGCCACGTTTGAAGAGGGCGGCGTTGTGTATATCAACAGCACAGCGGTTCACATCAACGCGGCCGTTGATTTCGCGGTGGATGGGAAAACCATTTGAGCCGCCATCGATTCAGAGACAATAGTAACCATGCCGTCGACACGGGACCGAGTAGAAATGCTGATCGCGATGGCCGAGCGCGGCCAGTTTCTGGAAGCGATCCAGGAGTTTTATGCCGAGGACGCCACCATGCAGGAGAACGACAAGCCGCCGCGCGTGGGCTTGGCCGCGCTGCTCGAAAATGAGCGGCGAGTGCTGGCGTCGCTCAAGGAAATACGGGTTAATCGAGCGGACTCGTTTGTGGTCGACGGAGACCGCGCGGCGATCAACTGGATTTATCACTTCATCGATCTTGAAGGCCGCGAGCTTCACCGGGATGAAATCGCATACCAAGTTTGGCAGAATGGCAAGATCGTACGCGAGCGATTCTATTACTCCGGCGATCCGGTTCGAAAGTAGCCGCGGTTTGGAGGCACATGACCAGTCCCGACGTCGATTGCGACGAAATCAACCCGACCTTGGTGGTCAGCGACATTCTCGCCGCCGCTGACTTCTACACCAACAAGCTCGGCTTCAAGCTGGCCTTCACCTGGGGCGATCCGCCGACATTCGCCGGCGTGAGTCTGGGGCGCGTAAAAATGTTCTTGAGCAAGGGCCAGCCTAATCCGGGAAGCGGTGCGGTATGTTTTTTTATCGATGACGCGGACGCGCTGTACGAGTTCCACCGTGCCAACGGCGTCGAAATCGCCGAGCCGCTGGGCGACAGGGAGTATGGAATCCGCGACTACGCGGCGCGCGATCTCGACGGATACCTGCTTTCCTTTGGGCATCCGCTCTTCAACGTCGGCCCACCGGTCAAGATCGAGCGCGTGGATGTCCCGGTGCGACTGGAGAAGCGCCTAGCCGCGCTGCTGCACGATCTGGCCGAGCACAAGCGCATGAGCCTGAATAGCTGTCTCGAAGAAATCCTGTTGCATACGAATGAGCGCCTGGGCGACGGCGTCGCCAGTCCGCATACCGCGAGAACACTGCGCTACATTCAAGAGTTGAAGAAGAAGCACGGCATCGACTACGATTCGCACGCGAGCTACCGGTTTGTCGAGGAATAACGGTTTTTCCGGATGACCGCTCCCGACTTTCCACACGCGGCCCTGGCGTTTGGGGCGGCCCTGCTCGCCGGCGCCATCAACTCCGTCGCCGGCGGCGGCACGTTGATCTCGTTCCCGGCGCTGATCTGGATCGGGCTGCCATCCGTGATCGCGAACGCCACCAGCACCGTCGGAATCTGGCCGGCGTCGGCCAGCAGCCTGTGGGGCTATCGCCGCGAAGTGCGCTCCACCGAACCACGCATGCTGGTACTGCTGATCCCCAGCCTGATCGGAGGAATCGCCGGGGCGCTGCTGCTGCGCTGGACTCCGCCGGCCACCTTCGACGCGCTGGTCCCATTCCTGATCCTCTTCGCGACGCTGCTATTCATGGCCCAGGAGCCGATCCAGCGGCGGCTGAAGATCGCCAACGCCGCCGCGCACAAATCGCCGAGATGGCTTGCGGGCGCCATGCTCTTCCAACTTTTCGTTGCCCTCTACGGCGGCTATTTCGGCGCGGGCATCGGCATCCTGATGCTGGCCGCGATGAGCATCCTGGGACTCACCGACATTCACCAGATGAACGGCCTCAAGAATTTCTTCGGCGGCTGCATCAATGGCGTTGCGGCGATTTATTTCATCTGGGCGCAGATGGTCTACTGGCCGTACGTGATCATCATGGCTTTGGGCGCGATCGCGGGGGGCATTGCGGGTGCGGGCGTAGCTCGTCGAATCGGGCGGACCGCGGTAAGGCGCCTGGTGGTAGCGATCGGCTTCGGCATGGCCATTTCTTTGTTCCTGAAGCTCACGAAGCCGTAGACGCGCAGTCGGCCAGGCGGCAAGAGTTTTTCCTCAAGTCTGCCATCTATTGTTGCCATACGGCCTGCCATCAATGCATGGCATAATTGAACGAGGAACCTTGCCATGAAGAATTTTCATCTACCGTTACCGGAGCAAACATACGCTCATCTGAGAGCACAGGCCGAACGTTTGCAGGTGCCGGCGACGACGTTAGCGCGCGAAGCTGTCGACTGGTGGCTACGGCAACAAATGCGAAAGGCGAGGCAAGACGCGATCGCTGCGTACGCGGCGGAAATGGCGGGAACGAATCTGGATCTCGACCCCGATTTGGAGCCGGCCGCGATCGAGCATCTGGTGAAAGCTGGTAGGACGGCGCGATGAGGCGCGGCGACGTTTACTGGGCCGATCTTGTTCCGAGATCGGGATCGGAACAGAGAGGCCGGCGCCCGGTAATCGTCTTGTCTCATGACGGCTTCAACCAAACTCCGGGATGGAGATCGGTTATTGTGGTCCCAATCTCAACATCCTCATCACAAGCAAAGCGCGGGCCTACGGTGATTCAACTCTCGCACGGGACTGCCGGTCTGCCGAAGACAAGCTTTGCCGTGTGCCATCAAGTGACCACGCTGGACCGCGCCAAACTCACCAAAAGAGCCGGCAGCCTTCCGTCTGAGCCCCTGCGCGAAGTTGAGGAAGGGCTGAAAGCCGCGATGGATCTCGATTGACCGTCCCGGTTGGTTGGGCAGTACGCCCGTTATCCCAACTTCTTCTTCGCTAACGGCCTGGCATACGCCGCCGGCGGATTGTGTCCGTTGAAGCTCAATATCTTTTTGTAATACTCCGCCGCCTTCACCTTGTCGCCCAGCTTTTCGTAGGTCTGTGCGATCATCGCCTGGATGAACGCGTCGTTCTGATTGGCCTTCTCGAAATCGGCGAGGGCCGTTTTGTAGTCGCCGCCGTAGAACGCCACGTAGCCGGTCAAGTAGGGATAGAACTGCGCCTGTTGCGCCGGAAGCGTTCCCTTATCCAGGATCGCCTTCGCGGCTTCGACGTGTTTCTGCGCCTCCGCCTTGTTCCCGCGCCGCGCCGCGATGCGCGCCAGGGCATGCTCCCAACGATAGTTCCACAAGTCCTTCTGGGCCGGAGGAGTCTCGTTCATTCCAGCGTCGTGCCCCTTCCGATACCACTGATAGGCGTCGTCCAGGCTGCCGGCATCGATGCACACGCGCGCCAACTCGTTGGCGGTCTCGCCGGCGTTGAAGTAATCCTTCGCATCCAGATACTGCTGGTACAGCGGCCCTTCGTACTTTGCCGCGTTCTTGCAATCGCCTTCGAAGGCATAGGACATGGCCATGGACCGCTGCGCCTGCCCCTTGGCCTGCGGAGTCGGCGCGATGTCGATCGCCTTGGCGAAGTATTTCCGGGCTTCGGAATAATTGCCCATCAGATCCAGCGCGACGCCGACCTGGGTGTTGGCGCCAACGGAGGTTGGAAACTTCTCGGCGGCCTGCCTATAAAGGGCTAGTGCTTCGTCCTGCTTGCCCTCGGTCATTTTCTGCCGGGCTTGCCGCAGAAGGTCGGCTGCTGGGTCGTTGCTTGCGCCGCCGGGAGGCTGGGCGAACCCGGCGAATCCTCCAACTAGAACTGAAACAATCAGATACAACTGACACGGTGGTACGCTCATGGCCGCGATTATCGCACACCACGGCCTGATTATTTGTTGTTCACAAATTAGTAAGATATATAACGCGATGGGCGTCTGATGCGTCCATAGTCCCAGGGAGCGAACTCATGTTCAAGAAATTCGGGTTGCCGGCCTTGGTTGCCGGTGCAGTATTGAGTCTGATGATCCCAGCCGGCATGTCGGCGCAAAATCGCGGTGGCGGCGGGCGAGGATCGGGCGGCGGGGGCCGCGGATCTTCGGGAGGTGGCGGCGGGCGCAGCTTCTCCGGCGGAGGCGGCGGACGCAGCTTTTCCGGTGGCGGTGGCGGACGCGGATTTTCCGGCGGTGGTGGCGGTAACTTCTCCGGTGGCGGGCGCAGCTTCAATGGTGGAGGTGGCGGTGGTGGCCGCA
>DASQGY010000117.1:0-3311 GCA_035632375.1 Bryobacteraceae bacterium
GAAAACCCTTTCGGTACGCGTTTAACCATACGCGCTTGCTGCCGGCCCTGGCCTTCTCTGAATGCACCTGCTGCCACATTGTGCTTCCGTTTTATACTCGCTGCCATCTTATGGTTCGCTCGGACCACTTGCTTCTGGTACGGGATCGCTAGACTATCGGCCTCAGGATGCCACCGCGCCCAGCTCGCCAAACGGGTTAAAGCAATCCGGGTGCCACCACAACGCCATACATGTTGAGCAGTTCTAGAACCGAACAGGTATACACTGAAAACCTCAATCGAAATGCTGGACAAAGCATGCCCGGAATGCGATCGTCTTTGGGCGGAGTATAGCGAAGTCATCCAAAAGAGCGTAAGCGTCCGAAGGCTACCGTCTTGACTGCTCAGGTGGCGTTGGACTGGGCGATGCGCTGGTAGCGGAAGCGGCCCCGGATATGGGTCAGGAAGTAACGGCCCCGAGATTCGGCCTGGAGGAACGCTTGATATTGGTTTTCGGGAAAGTCGAAGTAGCGATAGATCTCGCCGCTGCGGAAGCGCAGGTACAGAGTTCCGGTCTCTGGCGCGTAGGCCACTGCGGCGAGCATCTTGGAGTCGAGTGGTTGCCAGTCCATCTGTCAGATCCTTGCTTCGTAAGTGTCCACTTAGAAAATAAGTGGACACTTACGAGCTAAGGGTGACCCGGCACAACGCTCCACGGCAGCAACTCGCCGACCCGGTTGATGGGATGATCGGCGATCCGCGTGAGGACATCGCGCAGATAGGCTTCAGGGTCGAGGCCGTTCAGCTTGGCCGTTCCGATCAGACTGTATATCGATGCGGCGCGCTCACCGCCCGAGTCAGAGCCGGCAAACAGGTAGTTCTTACGACCGAGAACGACCGCGCGCAGAGCGCGTTCGGCCGCGTTGTTGTCGATTTCCAGACGGCCGTCGTCACAGTAGCGCAGCAGCGCGGGCCAACGCCCGAGCGCATAGTGAATGGCGGCGGCGACCGCCGACTTCTTCGACAGTTTGCCGAGCGTGGAGTTCAGCCACTGTTCGATCGAGTCGAGCAGCGGCCGGGAGCGAGCCTGACGTGTCTGCTTGCGCTCATCCGGTGGACGACCGCGAATCTCGCCTTCGATCGCGTACAGTTCGGCGATGCGTCGCAGGGCTTCGGCGGCGATCGGTGAAGCATGCGCCTGGTGCAAATCGTAAAACTTGCGGCGCACATGAGCCATGCACGCGGCCTCGCAGATGCCGCGGCTGGCATCCTCATACAGTGCGTTGAAACCGGCGAATGCGTCGGCCTGCAAGGCGCCGTGAAAGTCTCGTAAGTGTCGCTGCGGATGCTCGCCCTTGCGATCCGGCGAGTAGGCAAACCACACCGCAGGAGGAGACGAATCGCCACAGGGACGGTCATCACGGACGTAGGTCCACAGCCGGCCGGTCTTAGTTTTTCCCGTTCCAGGAGCCAGCACCGGCACCGGTGTGTCGTCCGCGTGGAGTTTGCTTGCAGCCACCACGTAGCGGCGCAACGCATCCACCAGCGGCGTCAGCAGACGGCTGGATTCGCCTACCCAATCCGCCAGCGTGGAGCGGTCCAGCTCGAGCCCGGAGCGTTCGTAGATCTCGGCCTGGCGATAGAGCGGCAGATGATCTGCAAACTTCGAAACCAGTACGTGTGCCAGCAGGCCAGGCCCTGCCAGACCGCGATCGATGGGGCGGCTCGGCGCCGGAGCCTGCACGATGTGCGCACAGTCGGCGCAGCTCAGCTTCGGCCGCACGATGCGGATCACTTTAAATCGGGCCGGTACAAACTCGAGAAGTTCCGATACATCTTCGGCGAACTGGCGCAGCGTGCCACCGCACTCCGGACATGTCGCCTGCTCCGGTGTGTGTGTTTGTGTTTCGCGCGGCAGGTGATCCGGCAGTGGACGCCGCGCCGGCCTTCTTCCGGGCATGCAGGCCGCGGTCGTCTGCGGAGGCGCATCGTTCTGTGGAGAGACGCTGGCCGTTTGCGCCGATTCCAGGTCCTCCAGCCGCAGTTCCAGTTGCTCAATGTGGCGATCGAGCTTCTCGCTCTTGCGTCCGAACTGCATGCGCCGCAGCTTCAGGATGAGCAGTTTCAGATTCTCAATCTCGGTCTCGCGCGAGAGCAGCGTTTCGTGCTGCGCGAGAATCAGCGCCTTCAACTCAGCCGGCTCCAGGGTATTCAGATCCGGCAGTGTGGCGGGCGCGCTCCCCATAGCTCAACTGTGGCATATGGATATTGCATCGTCATGACGAGTCTCAAACAATCGCTGTGGTTTTTGTTTTTCTACACCGCCATCGCGGGCGCCGCTGTGCGCACCGGGCTGCGCCAGTCGATTCCCTCCAGCAGCATGGATAACTGCGCGCGCGTGAGCGCCACTCTGCCGTCTTCCGCCCTCGGCCAGACGAACCGGCCGCGCTCCAGACGCTTGGCAAACAGACACAGCCCGTCGCCATCCCACCACAGAACCTTGATCAGGTCACCGCGCCGGCCGCGAAACACAAACACGTGCCCACAGAAAGGATCCTGTTCCAGCTTCATCTGGACCGCGGCGCTGAGCCCGGTGAACCCACGTCGCAGATCGGTCACTCCGGCGGCGATCCAGATCTGGGCGCCCGCAGGGACAGTAATCACGCTAGCAGGCAGTCCAGCACAACGCGCAAGCATTCCGCATCCACGGCGCCTTCGATGCGCAGCCGGCCTCGGGGCAGTTGCAGTTGGATCGTACCGGGTGGCACGGAGGATGGAGTTGAGGCCGGAACCGCGGGCGAATCGGAAATCGTCACCGGCAACAGTTCGGCGGCTGGTGCCGCACGTGTATTTCCGCCCAGCCGACCGCGCTGATACAACCGCCTCCAACTGAAAACTTGGTTGGCATTGACCCCGTGCGCGCGTGCCGCTCGCGCCACCGAGGTCCCGGGCTGAAAGCTCTCTTCCACGATCCGCCGTTTCTCCGCGATCGAATATCGGCGGCGCTTGGGTGCCGCCGGTTCCCGCAACGCTGGCTCGATGGTGACTTGGGCTGACGTGCTCATCATCCTCTCCGTGGTTTCCCACATCAAGAATGATCCGCTACGCCCCGACAAATCTAGACGGCCAAGACCGGACGCTTACGTAGGAACCCGATGACAATCCCTAGCTTCCTGCGAGATTTGAAAAATTCCACCATTCGTGGACTCCCGTTCGACGTTTAATTGATCGACCCATACTCAAGGTATTAATTGGCAATAGCTACGTTGCATTGCGATTTTCTCAATGGCCCGGGAGACCTCGTCCTGGAGTCCGTTCACAGCGGAGACCAGC
>DASQGY010000118.1:0-4936 GCA_035632375.1 Bryobacteraceae bacterium
CCGCATCAACCGGCTGGATTACAGGCAGCTCAAGCTGGTCGAGGCCGCCCTGGCTCGGATGGATTCCGAACACTACGGGGTCTGCATGGATTGTGGAGGTCCCATTTCCGCCAGGCGCCTGGAGGCGATTCCCTGGGCGAACCGTTGCATCGCCTGTCAGGAGCATTTGAGCTCGGCTCGTGATTCGGCGCCGCTTGACGAGCTGGCCGCCTGATGGCGTGCCGCTTGGCGCTAGGCGGGTCCCCACTGTCTGAAAGGAGAAAACTGTGAAAAACAGCACGAAGGATAAGGTGCAGGGCAAGGTGCATGAAGTCAAAGGTACGCTCAAGGCGAAGGCCGGCCAGATCATCAACAGCCCCGGGCTCGAGGCGGAGGGTCAGATCGAAAAGACGGCCGGGAAAGTGCAGCAGAAGATGGGCCAGATCGAAGAGGTTCTTGAGAAGTAGAGCCTCCGCCCAATCGCACGCGGCGGTCCCGCCGCCATCCCGAGTGAAACCGTGCTGAACTTTGGGCTTAGGGCTCCGGTCGCCGTCGCCGAGTCAAGGTAGAAGATGTACAGGAACCACCCATGCGCGATGGAACAAAGATCATGGGCATGGGAGCGACCCCTCACGCGCGGGGAGTCGCGTTCCGCGTGTGGGCGCCCAATGCGCAGCGCGCATCCGTCATCGGATCGTTCAACGACTGGGACGGCGCCAAGCATCCCATGCAAGCCGAGGCGAACGGCTGCTGGTACGCGAACGTGGCCGAGGCTCAAGTCGGCGATCCGGAAGGTTTCCCGATCGTAGTTGAAAGTTGAGCGGCGGTTCAGCCTGATTCTCTAATAGAGAATCGGGTTGCCAAACCTTGAAAGGAGAACCGCCGTGAAACGAAACTATCACACAATCGACAAGCAGGGGAAGGCCAACGAAAGGAAGCTGGCCGGGTTTCTGTCTAAAAGCGGGCAACTGCTGTTGCCCCTGGTGGATCTGATCGAGCAGTGCCAGATGGCCTGCGACGAACTGATCGATGTGGCCGGGCGCGCCACGATCCAAGCCGTGCTGGAGTTGTCGGCGCAGCAGGTGGCCGGCCCACGCCAGCAGGGTAAGCAGCGAACTGGGGAGGTGGTCTGGTATGGCCGGCAATCTGGCACGGTGATGCTCAGCGACCGCAAACTGGGTGTGAAACGACCGCGACTCCGACAGAAGGGGCCGGGCGAGGGCAAGGAAGTGGAGGTGCCGGCCTATGCGGCCATGCAAGACGAGCCGCGGCTGGGCGCGCGCATGTTGGACATTCTGATGAGGGGTGTTTCGACGCGTCAATACCGGGCTGTGATTCCCGAGATGGCCGATACGGTGGGTGTTTCCAAGTCCAGCGTGAGCCGCCAGATCATCGAAGCCTCGGAAGCCGAGGTGGAAGCGTTGCTGGGGCGGCGCTTCGACGAGCTGAAACTGGTGGTCATTTACATCGATGGCATGGTGTTCGGCGACCACGTCATGATCGGCGCCGTGGGCGTGGATGCCGAAGGCCACAAGCACGTATTGGCGATCCGCGAGGGCGCCACCGAGAACGCCACCGTGATCAAGGAACTGTTGGAGGACCTGGTGGCTCGCGGCGTGAATCCGGAACAGAAGCGGCTGTTTGTGATCGACGGCTCGAAGGCGTTACGCACGGCCATCAACGCCGTGTTTGGAAATCAACATCCCGTGCAGCGGTGTCGCGCCCACAAACTGCGCAATGTGATGGATCACCTGCCAGAAGATCAGAAAGACCAGGTGAAGTCGGCGATGCGAGCAGCTTGGCGGCTGGATGCCCAAGATGGCATGGCACGCATGAAGAAGCTCGCCGAGTGGCTGGAACGAGAATATCCTTCTGCCGCCGCCAGCCTGATGGAAGGACTGGAGGAGTGTTTCACCATCAACCGACTCGACGTGCCAGTTTCGCTGCATCGCTGCTTGGCCACCACCAACATCATCGAGAGTCCCCATGCCGGCGTTCGCATGCGGACTCGGAGGGTCTGCCGCTGGCGCGATAGCGGCATGGTGAAACGCTGGATGGCGTCGGCCCTGCTGGCGACCGAGAAAAACTTCCGGAAGATCATGGGATATCGGGATCTCTGGGCTTTGGATGCGATCCTGAACGGATCGAAGTCTGTCACCCGACGGGAGGTGGCGTAGTAAGATGGCATCGACCGCCGCTGCTAACTTTCAACGGACTTCGGGCCACGTTCGCGATCCGTATCGGTACCTGCTGACCACGGCGAAGGGCGCGTTCAAGCGCATCGACCCCTATGCCCGCGAGGTGACCAGCTCGGTCGGCAATGCTATCGTTCACGACCCGAGCTTCGACTGGGAGGGGGACGATTTCCATCTAGCGCCGTGGAACGAACTCGTCATCTATGAACTGCATGTCGGGACGTTCAACGACGACGAGGACGACAACCAGCCCGGCAAGTTTGCCTCGGTGTCGGCTCGTCTGGGACATTTGAAAAAGCTCGGCGTCAATGCCATCCAGATCATGCCGGTAGCCCAGTTCGCGGGAGAACGGTCGTGGGGTTACAACCCCGCCCATATCTTCTCGGTTGAAATTGCCTATGGGGGTCCTTTGGCGTTCAAGCGGTTCGTCAAACGCGCCCACCAGCAGGGCATCGCGGTGATCCTGGACGTCGTTTATAACCACTTGGGCCCGAGCGACCTCGATCTTTGGCAGTTCGACGGCTGGTCCGAGAACAATCGCGGCGGGATCTACTTCTACAACGACGAGCGGGCCAACACGCCGTGGGGGGATACCCGGCCCGATTACGGACGCGGTGAGGTCCGGCAATATATTCTCGATAACGTCTTCATGTGGCTCGGGGAATACCACGTCGACGGCCTCCGTTTCGACGGTACCCACTTCATTCGCACCGTCCAGGGAACCCGCGACCAGGACCTGCCCGAGGGCTGGAGCCTGCTCCAATGGATCAACAGCCAGGTCTCTCAGAAATTTCCCGGCCGGATCACGATCGCCGAGGACCTGCAGAACAACAAGTGGCTCACCAAGGACGTTGGGGCCGGCGGAGCCGGGTTCGGCTCGCAGTGGGACGCCAACTTCGTCCACCCCATTCGCCAGGCCGTGATCACCCCCCAGGATGAACAACGCTCGCTCGTGGCCATCCGCGACGCGCTCTGTTATCGCTACAACGACGACGCCTTCGAGCGGGTCATCTACAGCGAATCGCACGACGAGGTGGCGAACGGAAAAGCGCGCGTGCCGCAAGAGGTGAATCCGAAGGACCCCAAGGGCTGGTACTCACAGAAGCGCTCGACCCTGGCTGCGGCCATGGTGTTCACCGCGCCGGGCATCCCCATGCTCTTCCAGGGTCAGGAATTCCTCGAAGGAGGGTGGTTCCGCGACACGGTCCCCGTCGATTGGGACCAAAGGGATGAGTTTCGCGGCATCGTTCGGCTGTACCACGACCTGATCCGGCTGCGGCTCAACCGAGGCGGCTTCACGCGCGGCCTCTGCGGGCAGTCTACCCAGGTCTATCACTTGCACGACGAACGCAAGGTCCTCGCCTATCACCGCTGGGACAAGGGCGGCCCGGCGGACGACGTCGTGGTCGTTGCTAACTTCCTCCACGAGCCGCAGGATGGCTACGTCATCGGCTTCCCCGCCGCAGGAACCTGGAAGCTCCGTTTCAACAGCGATTGGCAAAGTTACAGCGAAGGCTTCGAGGGTCATCCGAGCACCGACGTGGTCGCCGAACCGGGCGAGTACGACGGGCTTCCCTGGCACGCCGCGCTTTCCATTGGTCCCTACAGCGTGCTGATCTTTTCGCAATGATCGAATGACCGACAACGGAACGCGTGAGCTGGTCGAGAAGATGGTGAAGGACGAGGAGCAGCACGCTGACTTTCTCGAATCCCAGATCGGGATGTTGAAACAGATGAGCATCGAGAATTACCTGGCGCAGCAGATGCACGGGGCGCACTGAGAAAAGGCGGCGGGCTGCTATCTGAAGGTGGATTCCGAAGCGAAATGGAGACAAGCGGTCGGTAACACGGTCTCCAAGTGGACGCAGCTCCCGACCTCATTGACCGTATTTGGTCATGTGGCCCCGTGCGGTCAGTTCCGCGTCTCGATAACGTATTCTCCCACAACTTGCAGTGGCCCAGAAGGGCGCCCGCGGGCGGCGCCAGGTCTTGTAAAGATGAGAGAAGCACAGCCCTTAAGTTCGACGATGGCCGCCTTCTTCGAGCGCAGTATGCTGATGGACCCCCAAATGCTCCCGCCTTAGAGTTGTGGGACCTGCTCGCCGAGATCTGCAGCATGTGGTACCCGACACAGCGCAGAGCCGGTCACACAAATTCTGCAGCAAGCGGAGGAAAAGGAAATGAAAGTTTGGAAAACAGTGACGACAGTGTTTTGTATGGCGCTAATGGGCGCAACATTCTCACCAAGCGCAAAGGCGGACGCGTGGGACAGGAAAACCGTGATAACGTTTAGCGCTCCTGTGGAGATTCCGGGGGTTCACCGCACGGGGTTTGGCGTGTTGCCGGCCGGCACCTATGTGTTCAAAATTGTGGACTCGCAGGCCGACCGCCACATCGTCCAGATCTTCAGCCAGGACGAATTGACCGTCTACGCAACCATCCTGGCCATTCCGAACTATCGCCTCAGGGCGACCGACAAGACTGTGATGACTTTCCGGGAGAGGGCGGAGGGTGCGCCGGAAGCGCTCCGGGCCTGGTTTTATCCCGGCAGAAATTGGGGCGAGGAATTTGTGTACCCCAAAGTGAAGGCAATCGAGTTGGCCAAGGTGGTCAACATGCCCGTTCTGGCTACGCCGGCCGAGGTGAAGCTGGAGGTTGCAAAGCCTGAGGAACCCGAGGTGGTGGCGGAGCTGAAGCAGGCGCCCGTCGTCGCCGTGAAGCCCACGGGAGAAACGGTGGAAGTCGCCGAGGTGGTCACGCCG
>DASQGY010000119.1:0-6293 GCA_035632375.1 Bryobacteraceae bacterium
AACCCTCCAACAGCTCCGCCAGATCCAGTACGGCCGCGTCCAAACCGAGCGGCAAGCCCTCAACAAAGCCGCCGACCTCCTGGAACTCCACAACCACAAAGGACTTCCCTGGGACCCGGCCGAAGATGGGTTCGTTTTCACAAGAGACCAGGTAGAACGCCACCGTGAACGACAGATGCGCCACCTGGAGGCCCACGGCTGGGCTAACCAGCGCTTTTTCATGAACCGCAACGCCCTGGAGAACGCACACGTGTATTAGCCCGAAACCTGACACCGAGCCGCGACTGTCAAGGAGCGGTTGCCGATCGTTTTCCGGCAGCCTGTCAACTTGAAAAGTGGCCAGTAACGGGGTTTTCCCACCACCCACTACCCACCACCCACCACCTATTTTGTGGCCGGTGGTGGCTCGAACTTCGCGAGCTCCACGCCGGCGTTGGTTTGCATTTCCGAGAACGTGTACACCACACGGTCGCTGTAGGTGAACAACTTCATCGAAAACGGCAATTTCACGCCGCTTACGTCGCGGTAGTCCTCGAAGACTAATTCGTTTACGCTTGGTCCCAGGACGGTCCGAATTTCAGTATGAACTTTGTGGAGCAAACCGGTTTGGGTGTCGAAATACAGGCGCTCCAATTTCTTGGGCGTGTCCGATTCGACGATGAAGTTGGTACGGCCGGCGGCTTGCTCGATGCCGGTCACCTTGCGGGGCCCATCGGAAGAGGCGAATTTTATAGGCGCGAAGAATGTGATGTTTTGCTTCATCTGCGGAATACGCTCAGGCGGGACATCCACTTTGCCCTGTGGCGTCACATTCCATCCACGGTCTCCGTTCAGGACCGTTTTCGCTTGAACCCCGGAAGACAAAAGGGCAATGGCCAGCTTATCCGGGAAGACAACGGACACCTCCACATCTCTCGGCGAACCACGATCGGGCGCCATCGTAGCCACCATGTGGATGGATTTCACCGCACTGTCGCCCACGGCCTTACGGTAGTTGGCGAGAACACGCTCCAGATCGGGCAAGGATTCGGCGGACTTTTCCGTCGCCGGCGCCTTAGCTCGCTCCGCCACGAGTTCCTGCTCTTTCTTGTACACCGCAAGCTCCTCGGGTGTCTTATTCCAAAGGGCGGGGATACTCTTCGGATGGGTGCCGCCCTGATGGCAGGTGTTGCATGTCACCACGGTGTGTCCGCCAAAACTCCTGGCGTTGATCTCCTGCGTCATCTGAATCATCGCGCGGGCCGTCACCTTTGTTTTCTTGGCGTCGCTTTCATACGCTTGGGCATGACAAAACTGGCAGCCAACGCCGAGCGAACCACCGATGAGATCCATAGTGGCCCCCCATTGGCTGGCCGGCACATCTTTGAGCACTAAGACATTCTTCCAGGCCTGCCCGGCGGTTTTTTCCACCGGGGCCGCAGGTTGAGCGGCGCACATCCAGGCGAGAATCGAAATACCGATTGCAGAAGCGATGATCTTCATAGTCACCAGTAAACGTCGAAACCGGCGAGTCGAAGCTTAAGTTTTGTAAAGAGGTTTTCCGGCGTGCATGGAATGTGGTGATGTTGCGGTATAAGGAAACTAGTACCCAGTTGCGGAAAGAAACCGAGGGGAGAAAACCGGGGACAGACGGATCTGTCCCCAACCACACATGTTTCAAGCTGCCGGACACGCGCCACCAGTGGACAGCTCCGTCTGTCCCCGGTTTCCTCCCCTCGGTTTTCGACAACTTGGTACTAGACCCGATTGATGACAGCCGACGCAACACGCGCCGTCAAGCGGATTCTAGTGATAGAAGACGACGCGGAGTTGTGTTTGTTGATGGTGGATTATTTCGCGCAACACGGTTTCGCGATCGAAGCGGTGCACGATGGGCGCACTGGACTGGCGCGCGCGCTGGAAGGCGATCATAGCCTGATTGTGCTCGACGTCATGCTGCCGGTTCTGGATGGCTTCGAAGTGCTGCGTCAACTGCGCAAGCGCCGCGCGACTCCGGTGATCATGCTGACCGCGCGGACGGCGCAGCCGGACCGCATCACCGGGCTCAATGCGGGCGCCGACGACTATCTGCCCAAGCCGTTCGGACCGGAAGAACTGCTGGCGCGAATTCGCGCGGTGCTGCGGCGCGCGGGGCATACGGACGCGAGCGAGGCGAGGGCGTTGGAGGTAGGCGGGCTGGTCTTGAATCCGCAGACGCGCGAGGTCCGGTACGGCGGCCAGACCCTGGAAATTACTTCCATTGAGTTCGACATTCTGGAACTGCTGATGCGGTCTATCGGGCGCACGGTGACACGGGACGAACTTTCGGTGGTATTGCACCAGCGGCCGGCGACGCCCTACGAGCGGTCGCTCGACGTGCACATCAGTCATCTGCGCAAGAAGCTGGAAGGCGCGGGCGGCTGCTCCATTCGCACCGTGCGGGGCGCCGGATATCGGTTCGCGCCCGGAGATGGTGGAGCGAAGTGAGATCGGTAACCGCCAAGATTCTGCTGTGGTGCTTTGGAACGCTGGTGTTTTCCTGGGCCGCGTTCATTGCGACCTCGTATTTCGTCGCGAGAAGGGCCATGCGGGAGGAAACTAATCCACCGGCGGACTTGGGTACACGGCAACTCGATCGGATGGCGCGGGCTTACGAATCCGGCGGCACGGCGAAGCTGTCGGCCGGCCTTCAAGATCTGCACCGCTTTCTGAATGGCCGATACCATCTGCTTGACCCGAACGGCAAGGATTTGGCGACAGGTGAAGATCGCTCCGCGCTCGTGGCGGGCCTGCGACCCGGCGAGACGCGCGTGGGAGCAAATCAGGCGATCGTTTTCTTCGCCGCCGAAGACCCGCGCTACCGCTTGATCTGGCTCAGCTCCAGGGCATCCACGCCGGCCGCGAACTTCCAACCAACGGACCTGGTGCCCTACTACGTGCTGATCCTGATCGCAGTGGCTGCGCTGTGCTGGGTGCTGGCCGTGAACATCGCATCTCCGCTGCGAGTGCTGGGTCAAATGGTGGAGCGCTTCGGAGCGGGCGATTTGGGCGCGCGCGTGCACTCCAGGCGCAAGGACGAAATCGGAAATCTGGGGCGAGCTTTCGACCGCATGGCGGAACGCATCGAGACGCTGCTCACGGCCGAGCGGAGACTCTTGCAGGATATCTCGCACGAGTTGCGGTCCCCGCTCGCGCGACTGAGCTTCGCCGCGGAGTTGACGCGCACCGCCGAGGATCGCGACGCCGCGGTGGGACGGATACGAAAAGAGATCAGCCGTCTGACGAACCTGGTTGGCGCACTGATCCAGGTGACGCGGGCCGAAGGCGACCCTTCGCTGCATCACCCCGAGCAAGTCCAGTTGGATGAGCTGATTTACGAAGTGGTGGAGGACTGCCGGGTGGAGGCCGAAACACGCGGCTGCCGCATTGCGGTTCAGGTGAGCCGGCCGGTGGTAACACTGGGCGATCGCGAGTTGTTGCGGCGCGCGGTGGAGAACATTTTGCACAATGCGATTCGCTACAGCCCCGATACGGCGACGGTGGATTTGAATCTCAGTACCAGCAGCGGCGTGGCCAGGCTGGCTGTGCGCGATTACGGGCCGGGCGTTCCGGAAGAAGTGCTGCCCAGGATCTTTCAGCCCTTCTTTCGCGTGGACGATTCGCGCGATAACGCCACTGGCGGAGTGGGTCTGGGTCTGGCGATTGCGCACCGCGCAATCGGGCTGCATCATGGGCGCTTGTGGGCGGAGAATTCGCAACCCGGCTTACGTGTTTGGATGGAAGTACCGCTGGTGGAGTGACGCGCAGAAGATCTCCCCTACCGTACCGAATAGGGTAAACCTCACCGTGGCCAAGCAATACCACTTTCGAAATTCTGTGGCCGACTAAATTGTACGAGAGCATGCACTTCTCCTCCGCACTACCTGTTTTCCCAAGGTCCTCATCTTGAGAAGGTAATTAGAGCCGATCGACGGCCGCAGGAGTTGTGTCTCCATGGCCGATCCCGCCGCCCGGTGGAGTTTCCAAACGGAGTTATCCATGTTCTCGACCAAATTTTCCGCCTTGATTCTTCCATCCGTTGTAGCGTTAGCCTTGCTGGTTGCGCCGGCGTATTCGGCGACCATCACCACGTACAACACATCGAGTAGCTGGCAGGTGGCGTTAAGCAGTTTTCAGACCATCGATTTTAGCGGCTTGGCGCCTGTCAATGGCGCCACCACATACGGCTCTGGACTCACCGTCAATGGCGTGCAATTCAGCGGGCTGAGCGGGGGTAGCAGCGCCTTCGGCGTCCTGGATACTACCCTTTCGAGTTGGTTCAATTTTGGGACAGGCGATGCCGCGTTCATCAACACGGATCGCGCCACAAACGCAACGCCGGTGCCCTACCTCCACATTGTTCTGCCGGCGCCAGTGACTGCGGTGGGATTCAATATTTTCAGCGCCAGTCCAAACGCGCTCAGCTACACCGTGTCCGTACCAGCCGGACAGTACTCCGTTCCCACCAACGCGCTGCCGACTCCGGCATTCTGGGGCATTACGTCGGACACTCCTTTTTCAACAGTCGATCTGACCTTGCAGGGCACGGTCTTCAACGGAGGGAGCAAGGGTTTCATGGACAATTTCGCTTTCGGTTCAGCGACCCCGGACGTTCCCGAATCGTCAACCTCAATCCTGATCGGTAGTGGCCTGGCGGGCATTGGGCTGCTACGCCGGCGGGCCAGTAGGGGCGTGCGAAGGTAGCACAGAGAGGCGGCTGCGGGGGAGCCCCAACTGAGTCGCTTCAGACTCCGGCAGGTAAGGGCTCCCTGGGTGCGGTCGAAGCCTGCTCCATGCTGGCAGAAGTGGCCAATAAGTGCCCCTTCCATTTCTCGAAACAGACGTGCGGTACGCCGTTGTCGGTGGATCATCGAGGCTTGGGGCCGGCTAGGCCGAACCGCATACAAGTCGAGCCCTTCCTCCACTCACAAGGAGCGGAGGAAGTTGAGGACATCCTGCTTCTGATCGTCGGGGAGCGCACCGAAATTCACGATAACGTTGTGCGCCTCCGAGCCCGGGCTGTCGTGGATGCGGATGGCATCGAGCAGGTCTTTGGTGCGGCCGTCGTGCAAGAAGAACAGGCGATCGCCAAGTCCCCAGAGTGGCGCGGTCCGCCAATCTTGGCCCTGCGCTTGACCCTGGGTGATGCCGTCGTCCAGATCTCGGCCCATACGGTGGATCGCGAGGTCGGAGTATAGATTCACATCCTGTTCGCTGAGTGCAGCCGAATAAGATTTGCCCGTTGTGAGACTCGGCGTATGGCATAGAGTGCAGCCCACGGCATCGAAGGCCTGGCGGCCGCGTTCGATCGACGGATTGGATGCGCCCGGCGTCGGCGGCGCGAGGTAGCGCATGAAGAGCGTGAAGCGCATGGTGTCGGAATAAGAACCGGTGTCGAGATCGGCGTGATCCTCCGGCGCAGTCGCCGAGGAGCAGGCAGGATCGCCCTCGCGCTCCTGGGGGAACACTTCGTTGGAGACGCCCACTTCGACGTTGTAGGCTTCGCCGGCGAAAATCAACAGCGACTTGTTCTGCGCCTTCCATCCGAAGCGCGTGATGGTGCCGTCGTTGCCGCTCGTGTTGAACCTGCCTTGAATATTGAGCTGGGTCTTGCGATCGGCATTCGCAGCCAGGTTGGCGATGAGCGTGGCATCGGGGATCGATTCCACCAGGCCCAGGCCGAATGTCGGCGTGGGGATGCGGAACGTCAGGTTTTGCGGTTGCGCGAAATTCGGCTGCTCGATATTGCAGGTTGCCGGCGCATCGCCGCGGCCGGTGATGACAAACAGGTCGTGTACGCCGCCATCGGGTCGCCCGTCCGGTCCGCGGCGGAACCGCACCACGCGGATCGGGCCGTCGGACTGGATGAACCGAGGCACGGTGTTCATGGCGCCCGCTTTGGTGGCCACGGCGATCTGTGGGTTGATCGCCGGGCTGGACCCGCCGGCAGACGGCTGCGCGTGACATCCGCCGCAGCTATCCATGTTGAAGCGCGGGCCCAAGCCCTTCGCGACGTCTTCCGTTTCGTTGAAGGCATCCTGGGCCTGCTGGAAGGCGGCCATCTCGGAAACCGAGATCGAAGCCAGAGCCTGTCCTGACAACGGCGGGCCGGTGCGCGGGCCGGGATCCGTCTGCGCCGATAATGAAACGGCCGCGAGAGAAACGAGTACACACACTGCACCTGGGGGGAATCTCATGGAATCTCCTTTTCTATTTGGGCTCTAATTTTTGGATTACTTATTCCGGCGGGCGCGGCTCGGAATTCCGAGCCGCAC
>DASQGY010000120.1:0-2268 GCA_035632375.1 Bryobacteraceae bacterium
GGAGTGAGTTCGCCCGCGTCCCGTTTGCGGCGAATCAGGTCAACGGCGCGCATGGCTTTGAGGAATTAATCGGCTGCGACCGAGCGGGGAACCGAGGAGGCGCCTTGGAGCAACTCCAAATGGGTGATTTCCGCGGGGCAGCGGAGTCTCCATGGCAGAACGATGGTGCCGATGCCGCGGCTTACATAAATCTGAGTGGCTGCCATGCGGTCCCAGCCGATCTTGTAACGCAAGCGCTCTGGGGAGCGCCCGTAGACTGTGCCGAGAAGGGGCAGGTTCACCTGTCCGCCATGTGTGTGCCCGGATAGAACCAGGCTTACGTTGTGACGCGAGGCCAGGTGGATCACCCGGGGATTGTGGGCCAGCAATACGGTGGCAGCGTCGCGCGGAACACCGCGCATGGCCCGTCGCAGATCCGCGCCATACCCGTAATCGTCGACCCCAGCGAGGTACACGGACTCCCCGCCAAACCACAGCGCGACGTGGCGATTGCGCAGGACATCGATGTGCTCCCGGCGCAGCGCGTCCGTGATGGCCGTGGCATCCACGCGGAAGTCGTGATTGCCCAGCACGGCGTACACGCCATATCGCGCCCGAAGGCGCCCAAGGAGTTCCGCCGCTGGACCGATGTTCCGCCTTGAATAGGTGACGAAGTCTCCCGTGAGCGCGATGATATCCGGTTCGAGTCGATTAGCCTGGCGTACGGCTTCGGAAAGCCATTCCTTGGGGAGAAAAAGGCCGTGGTGAATGTCAGAAATTTGTACGACGCGCAAACCGTGGAAGGCGCTGGGCAGAAGGTCCAGCCAAATGCGCTCATCGTTTACGGTGAACCGATCGCCGACATGCCAAAGCGCGGAATGCTCAGCAGGTGCCGCTGACGAGTAGTGTTCGATCCCGCCCCGGCGCCATCGGCCGAGCCAGCGAGATAGTTTGTCTCCGGCCCGCAGATTTCCCGAAACCGGAAATGTAAGACTATTGCCCATCATCCCTCAGTAAAAGCATGCAACACTCGTGAGCCTAACACCGGCCGGAACATGCGTCAATGCAACGTATTACATAGGGTTGTGCAAAACGGAAATGACCAGTGAGGCGCAAGGAAGTCACCCGGACAGTATATTTCCAGTTAGGGAAGCGGGGCCCTGGTCGCCGCGCGTTCGGCGATGCTCGCGGCGACTTCTTTCATTTCCTCGTGGACCAAGCCGTTCGAAGCCAGAAGCTCCCGGTCTCCGAGCCTGTAGGGCTGGCCATCGAACTGAGTCACCCTGCCGCCGGCTTCGCGCACCAGCAAAATGCCCGCTGCGGCGTCCCAAGTATGGAGCCCGAATTCCCAGAAGCCTTCGAAACGGCCGCAAGCCACGGCCGCAAGGTCCATAGCAGCCGAGCCGTCGCGGCGAACGCCGTGGGAGCGCAATGTGAAGTCCCAGTAATAGTGGATGTTCGGATTCTGGGAGCGCTTGACGCTGGGGAATCCGGTGCACAGCAGACTCGTCGATAGCTTTTCAATCCGGGACACTTCGATTTTCTTCTGGTTCAGGTAAGCCCCTTCGCCCTTGACGGCGGTGAATAGTTCTCCACTCACCGGCTGGAAAATTACGCCGACAATAGGTTCGCCCGCTTCCTCAAGGCCCAGGGAAACCGCGAAACACGGGTAGCCGTGCGCAAAATTGGTTGTCCCGTCGAGAGGATCGACGTGCCAGCGGAAGGGTGATTCGCTTTCGCGCCCGCCCCCTTCCTCAGCCACGATCGAGTGCTTGGGGAAATGCGCCCGCAGGCGGGAGACGATGGCCTGCTCAGACCGCTTGTCGGCCTGCGTCACCAGGTCGACTTCCCCTTTGTAGCTGATTTTGACCGGGCGGTCGAATTCCTGCAGCAGAATCGCTCCTGCTTCCCGTGCCGTTTCTATGGCTACATCCAGAAATGAATTCATGCGATGGTCGGGTCCTCATTCCAAATCATGCCAGAATTCGAGCACCTTAAGTAGGCAAGATTGACAAGGGTTTGTGCGAATCGCGAGTCACAAGCCACGGCCCAGAGCTTCTCAATCCAGCCTTCCGCCCGAATAGTAGGCCTTGCGGCTTCGCACTGTGCATTGGCACTTCACGCGCACCTCGAGCGTACGGAACGTGCCGGCGGGCGGGTGGGGATCGGGATAGTAGGCGATGCGGTACTGCGTGCGCAGTTCGCGGTCGATGAGGTCAAACATATCGCCGAGCTGAGCAGTGCTATCTGGAAAATAGGTCGCGCCGCCGGTCGAGTCCGCGATGGTAT
>DASQGY010000121.1:0-46725 GCA_035632375.1 Bryobacteraceae bacterium
CTAGCAGGAACATCCACGCCGTGAGAGAAAGGAGCGTGCAGATTAACGTCTTCATGGACAAAACCCCCTATTAGTCAGGCGAGCATTGCGACAGCTCAATGGTTACTCGTTTCTCGCTCAAACTTGGCCAGTTAGGCAAAACCCCGATACACCTCTCTACCGACTAAGCGGTAGGAAAACCGACCGTTCGGTAAAGTTTATTCCAGGTCACGATAAGAGTCAATAGTTGCGTGAGTTAGGCGCTAAGGATCTCATAGAAGTCTGCCGGGAATCCCTCCTCGAAGGGAGGCAGCCGTCTAACGTCTGTCACCGCGTGACACTGGCCTCCAGGCCTGTAAAATCGACCTCCCGGAACCATTTTCATCAGCTAACCCACTGATTTCAGGGCACAATATTCCTGGAATCCGGCGTGCACGCCTTGCCAACTGAATGGGCCAACTCAAACTGGATAAGCGGTACGAGCTGTCGCAATCGGCCAGTATCGCCACGGCTGTGTCTCTGGTGGTCGCGATCGTGGTCTTCACAGTACCCTATCATTGGCTGGCAAGACGAGTGGACCAGCGGTTGGCGGCAGGTCCCTTCCAGCACGCATTCAGTTATTACTCCGCCCCCGAAACTCTGTCCGTGGGCGATGCCATGTCAGGCGCGGAAGTTGCCAATGCGTTGAGGCGAACGGGAGATCCAGTTACTGGCGGCGGCAACTCCGTCGTTGTGCATTCCAGGGAGCCGGTGGAGATTCTGTGCGCAAATGGCCAGATAGCATCCATCACGAATCTCGTCAACCGAATGCAGTTCAATAATTACGAGTTGCCGCCGCAAGTGATCACTAACATATCCGATGAAGGCCGGGCCAAGCGGCTCATGGTCCATTACTCCGATCTGCCTCCGGTACTGATTAATGCGGTGATTGCCACGGAGGACAAACGTTTTTTTACTCACTCGGGACTCGACACGCTGCGTATCGCCAAGGCGCTGTATGTCGATGTGAGAAGTCATCGCAAGGAACAGGGAGCGTCGACAATTTCTATGCAACTGGCGCGCTGCCTTTGGCTGGAGCGGGACAAGCGGTGGAAGCGCAAAGTGGCGGAAATGTTCATCACGCTGCACCTGGAGCGCAAGCTGAACAAGAAACAGATCCTCGAGGACTATTCGAACATGGTGTACCTGGGAGGCCAGGGATCATTCAGCATCAACGGATTTGGAGAAGCGGCGAGAGCTTATTTCAACAAGGACGTTCGCAATCTCACGCTGACCGAGGCGGCGACACTGGCCGGCCTGATCCAGCGGCCGAGTTATTTTAATCCGCTGCACTATCCCGGTCGCGCGCTGGACCGGCGGAACGTGGTGCTGACGTTGATGCACGAGAACAACTACATCACGGCGGCGCAATATGATCAGGCGGTCCATGCGCCGCTGGGGCTGCATCCGGGCGCGAACGCACTCACCGATGGCCAGTACTTCCTGGACCTCGCCGGTAACGATGCGCAGAAGGACTTGGACGACCGCCTGCCCATCGGAACCGCGGATGTCTACACCACCATCGACATGCGATTGCAGCGCGCCGCCGAGCAGGCTGTCGCCTATGGGATGCCGCTAGTGGACCAGGCGCTGGGGCGCGGGCAGCACGCGGGGCATCGGCCGCAGGTGGCGCTGATCGCGCTGGATCCGCATACCGGCGAGATCAAGGCTCTGATCGGCGGG
Organism: Bryobacteraceae bacterium; assembly: GCA_035632375.1. GTDB lineage: Bacteria > Acidobacteriota > Terriglobia > Bryobacterales > Bryobacteraceae > Palsa-89. The sequence continues at coordinate 1,702 of DASQGY010000121.1, forward strand.
CGCGACTATGCTGCGAGCCAGCTCAACCGGATTTTGGCGAAGCGTCCACCGGGTTCCGTCTTCAAACCGTTCGTGTACACCGCCGCGCTAAATACAGCCGTGGTGGGCGGGAACCATGTCCTGACGCCGGCATCGACGGTGGTGGATTCGCCGTCGACTTTCCAGTTCGGAACAGCCAGCTATAGTCCGAACAATTTCAAGGGCCAGTTCATGGGGACTGTCACGCTGCGGCAGGCGCTGGCTCATTCGCTCAATAATGCAACGGTGAAGGTCGGGGAGATGGTGGGCTTCGACCGGGTTACCGCGCTGGCGCACGCCGCGGGGATGAATGAAGACATCAAGCCGACACCGGCGGTGGCGCTCGGCGCATATCAGGTGACGCCGCTCGAAATTGCGGGCGCATACACCATCTTTGCGAACGGCGGCAACCGTGTGCAGCCGGCGTTTGTGTCCGCGATTCGGGACCAGAGCGGAGTGGAGCTGTATCGTCACGCGCCGGTGACCACGCATGTGCTGGATCCGCGCGTGGCGTTCCTGATGGTGGATATGCTGCAGGAGGTGATGCGTAGCGGGACGGCGGCGGGTGTTCGGGCTCGCGGGTTTCTGCTGCCCGCCGCCGGGAAGACCGGGACATCGCACGATGGCTGGTTCGCCGGGTTTACTTCACAGCTTTTGTGCGTGGTGTGGGTAGGCTTCGACGATTACACCGAACTGGGGCTGGAGGGCGCGCGATCGGCACTGCCCATCTGGACCGATTTCATGATGCGGGCCGCGCGTTACCGGCAGTATGGCGATGCCAAGCCTTTTGTGCCTCCACCCGGCGTGGTGCAGGCAGGCGTCACCGATCCGGAAACCGGCTGCGCGAGCGGACCCGGCGGCTATTTCATCGCTGGAACGCAGCCGCCTCCGGTGGAATGCACACCGGAAGAGGTGGAGGTGAGCTTTACAGACGATGGCGTCGTGCAGCGCACGGTCCCCAAGCAGCCGCTTCCTCCGCAACGTCCACCGGGGCAGTGACTCCGGTTCAGGCTTTCATGCCCTTGCCGCTGATCTGCAAGTCGAAACCATCCGGATCTTTGACGTGGAAGCTGTCTTCGGTGTCCGGGCGCGGTGTGAGCCCGCGGCGTTTTAGTTCCTCTTCGACGGCGTTCTTGTCCCAATTGTCGATGGTGTAGGCGATGTGATTGATGAGCGGCGGTTTGGCTGGGGACCTGCCGCCCGGGTTTCGGGGAATGATGAACGAATCGCCGAACGAGAGGTAGCACTGCTTGCCGTCGTCGTGCGAGACTTTCATTCCGAGCAGGTCGGCATAAAAATCCCGGGTCTTGGTGTAGTCGGCTACTACGTAGGAAATGTGGTTGACCGTGACCGCTTTGAATCCTTTGGCCTCGCCTGCCGCTGCCGGTGCTGCCGCGGTTGCCGCCAGCGCCAGGCTCTGAATCAACTGCCGCCGGTTCATCTTGCCCTGCTCGAAATCCTGCAGGAGCTTTCCGATAAGTTGTTCCATGACTCGCCTCCGCTAGGTAGTCTACGTGGGCGCGGCGGCCGGGTCAACTGGCACGCCGCGAACGAACCACAGGCTGGCGTGTACCCACCAGTCGACAGGTTACTGTAATAAGGTGGCACTGACTTGAGTCTGTGCTCCTCAGCTAACGAAAGCCTGCACTACTGAATCTCTGCTTCGTTGCACGCATCGATTTGTCGACCACGGGCCACGCCGGCTCGAAAGGCGGCTGCGGGCCGGATTGCCTGGCCGGATTGCCCGCCCCACAAAACCCATGCTTGCTAACCTAGGACCACATGCGTGAGAAAGGAATCGCTTCGCCTTCGGCATTGGAAGGGGAGCGCCAGTTCGAGACCGCACTCCGTCCCACGAAATTGGCCGACTTCACCGGGCAGGCCAAGCTCAAGGAGAACTTGTCGATCGCCATCGAGGCCGCCACCAAGCGCGGCGAGGCTATGGATCACGTGCTTCTCTACGGACCTCCGGGATTAGGGAAAACCACGCTCGCGACCATCATCGCCGCGGAATTGGGAGTCGGCTTCGAGCAGACTTCCGGCCCGATTCTGCAGAAGAAGCTGGATCTCACCGGAGTGCTCACCAATATCCGCCCGCGCCAGGTTTTCTTCATTGACGAAGTACACCGCTTGCTTCCCGACGTTGAAGAAATCCTGTACGCCGCGCTGGAGGACTTCAGGATGGACATTCTGATCGGGACCGGGCCTGGAGCGCGCACGCATTCCATCGCGATTCCGCACTTCACCGCTATCGGCGCCACTACGCGCCAAGGACTGGTCAGCGCACCTCTGCGCGGACGTTTCGGCTTGGTGCTGCGGCTCAATCACTACGGAGTGGAGGAACTGACGGCGATTGTGCTGCGATCCGCCGCCTTGCTTGATGTTGCCGTCGATAGCGCCGGCGCCGAAGAGATCGCGCGCCGCAGCCGTGGAACGCCGCGCATCGCCAATCGCCTGCTGCGGCGGGTCCGCGATTACGCGCAGGTCCGCGCGCAGGGGCACATCGACCTGCAAGTCGCCACCGTCGCGCTGGATCTGCTGGAAGTGGATCGCTATGGGCTGGACGAGATCGACCAGAAGATCATGCTCACATTGCTAGAGAAATACAGCGGTGGGCCGGTGGGCGTGAACACTATTGCCGCTTCCATCGATGAAGAGGCCGACACCATCGAAGAGGTCTATGAGCCGTACCTGATGCAGCTCGGCTTCATCGACCGTACTCCGCGCGGCCGGGTCGGCACCGACCGTGCGTTCGACTATTTCAAGATTCCGCGGCGGATGCGCGGCGGCATCCAGAATCCCCTGTTTTGAAAACCGTCTATCTGTCTCTCGGCTCGAACCTCGGCGATCGCGAGGCGCACCTAGCCCAAGCGATGGAAAGATTGGAAGCCGCCGGCATACGCATTGTTCGACACTCGTCGATTTACGAAACCGAGCCGCAGGACCGCCGCGACCAGCCGTGGTTTCTGAATATGGTGCTGGAAGTGGAGACGGATCTTGCACCTCTGGATTTGCTGGCGCAGACACAAAAAATTGAAAAGGAGCTGGGCCGCGAGCGCACCGTTCCCCAGGGTCCCCGGACCATCGACATCGACATCCTGTTCTATGGAAGCTCGGTTATCTCGACACCGGAGCTCGAGATTCCGCACCCGCGCCTGGCGGTTCGCCGCTTCGTCCTGGAACCATTGGCGGAACTATCGCCGAACCTCGTCCATCCCGTGATCCAGAAAACTGTCCGTGAGCTGTTGCCAAGCACCGGTGCCCAAGTCGTGAGAATTCACTGAGTATACTGATGGGAAGGAGAAGAGCTCCATGATCAAATCCGGCTTCGTGTTGGCCCTATCCATCGCGCTCGTGCTGCCGGTTGCGGGAACCGACAATCCGACGGAGTTGTTTCACGCCATCCGGAATAACAATCTTGAATTCCTCAAGCACAGCGTCAACAAGGCAAACCTGGAAACGCGCGACGGACGTGGCGCGACGCTGCTGATGCACGCCGCCGCTTACGGCAGTATCGAATCCATGAAGATGCTGCTGGATGCCGGCGCCGACGTGAATGCGGCGAACGACTTCAACGTCACTGCGCTACTGTGGTGCGCGCGTGACGCGGCCAAGGCGCGGCTGCTGATCGAGCACGGCGCCAATGTGAACGTCCAATCCAAGCAGGGCCGCACGCCGCTCATGCTGGCCTCCCTGCGCGACGGTGGATCGGATATCGTTGCGCTGTTGCTTTCCAAGGGCGCGGACGTGAAGGCGAAAGATAACCGCGGCGACACGGCGCTCGGCTTGGCGGCCGAGATCGGAGATGTTGCGATCATGCGACTGCTTCTCGCCAAGGGCGCCGATGTCACTGTACGGAATAAGAAAGGCGAGACCCCACTCATACAAGCGTCGATCAGCATGCGGCCGGAAGCGGCACGTTTAGTACTCCGCGGTGTAGATGTCAACGCCGCGACCACTTGGTACAACTCGGTCAAGAATGGGCAGGTTGCCTTATTGAAGCTGACCGCGCTGCATCATGCCGCAACGGATGGGCCTGTGGAGATGGTGCGCGACCTGTTGGACGCCGGCGCAAACATCAACGCAAAAGATAGCCGGGGATTTACTCCTTTGACTCTGGCCATTGCCGCCGACCATCAGGATTTGCAGGTCATTCGTCTATTGATCGATCGCGGCGCCGATGTCAACGCTCGCGCGGGCACCGGGGAAACTCCACTCGATTGGGCGGAGAAATTCGGTTTCCCGCAAGCTGTCGGCATGCTGAACAAAGCCGGCGCGAAGCACGGTGTCGCTTACCAGGCTCCTGCCAGGCCCAAGGCCGCGCCCCTGGATCCGGCCACCGCGGTCGCGCACAGCGTTACTCTCCTCCAGAAGACCAGCGCCGAGTTCTTCCAACAGGGCGGGTGCGTCGGGTGCCATCACCAACCGCTTATCGCGCAGGCGCAGGCATCGGCGAAGCTCGCGGGGTTTTCGCTTCGGGAGGATCTGGCGCGCGAACAGTTGCTGCAGTTGAAGTCGCAGTGGGCCTCATCGCAGGAGGAGTTCCTGCAGTCGATGAATCCCGGCGGCGGTCCAAACCGGCTCGGCGAAAACTTGCTGGGATTGTATGCCGCCGGTTACCAGCCCGACACGATCACCGATTCCGCCGTGATCGATTTAGCGGAGTCGCAAGCTGCCGATGGAATGTTCCTCTCGGGCGAAGCCGGTGCGCGTCCACCGATCACTGAGGGCGTCATCGGAAGTACGGCGCGAGCGATTCGCGCTTTGCAGGTCTATTCCATTCCGGGGCGCCAGGCGGAGTTTGCCCAGCGGATTGCCCGTGCCGAAAAATGGTTGGAGCATGCGGCCCCCGGCAGCACGGACGATTTCAGCATGCGGCTGCTAGGCCTGCACTGGGCCGGCGCTCCCGAGGCGATGGTTCGTGAAAGTGCGCAGGCCCTGCTCAAGAGGCAAAGCAAGGACGGCGGCTGGCCGGGGAATCAGTACTTGCAAAGCGACGCATATTCCACCGGTAAGGCGCTATACGCGCTTCACGAATCCGCCGGGGCGCGCGCATCGGATCGCGCCTACCAGCGCGGTGTGGACTACCTGCTCTCGACGCAGTATCCGGATGGTTCGTGGTACGTGCGCAGCCGCGCCATCAAGTTCCAGCCGTATTTCCAGAGCGGCTTCCCTTACGATCACGATCAGTGGATTTCCACCGCGGCGACGGCGTGGGCGGTGATGGCCATCGCTCCGGCGGTCAATCTGACGCAGACGACGCAGGGCCAGTAGCCTACGGTTCACGCGTTTCGCGCGCCAGCAGCCACTTCTTATCTTTCGCGGTCATCTTTTCCGCCGCATAGCGCAACAGCAATCGCGGCGCAGTCGTACGCCAGTTATCCAGGAAGCGCAGAACCTCGCGAGGCCGCCGCGGATAAGTCTCCTTGAGCAACCAACCGACACCCTTCTGCACCATCTCGTCGGTATCCTGACGGAGCAGTTCGCAAATCTGGAAAATGCTCTCCGTGTTGCGGCCCTGCTTGGCTTCCTGCAACAGCGCAACCGCCGCCGCCCGACGCTTCCAGCGATTCTTCGATTTTGTCCAGCGGGGCAGCTTCGAAATCAGCTCTGGCCGATTCGCAATCGACGCCGCCAGCAGCCAGCTCGCGATGCCGTCTGTATCGGCCCAGTTGGTCACGTAACGGTCAAGCCAACGTTCGAACAACGCGAACTCGCTCTCGGCGCAAGTCTTCGCAAACCGCCGGTAAACGTAGCACACCACAGCCCCTTCTTCCAGCTTTCCGCCCTTCCAGAGCTCGTCCATGAATCGGTCGCGATCCGCACCAGGCCAGCGCTTGAGTTCGCGGTACACGCCGTTCGCGATTTGGTGGACCTGCTTCGACCGAACACCATAGGGATCCACTGGTTCCTTGAAAAACCGGCGGAGTTGCGCGTCGAAGCCGGGTTCGGCAGCCGTCTTCAACTGCTTCCTAGTTGCCTTGACTAGCTCCTGAACAGTCATGCGTCGGGCGCACTACACCTTCAAATCCAGCAGCCCGGCCAGTTGCTCGAACTGCGCCGTCCACTCCTGCTCGCCACGCTCTTTCATCTCGGGATACACCTTCTTCAAGACGTCGTAGCAGTGGTTCTGCATGGACCACAAAACCAGCGGCAAGGGCAACGATTTCGTAGCGTCCACCATCTCGCGAAGCTTGCGGAGCTGGCCCAGGTCGCGGGAGTTCTCGAAGAACAACTCGGAGTTGCGCTCCAGGTTCCGCCGCAGAGTCAATTCCAGCCATTCCTTATCTAATGGCGCCTGGGCCGCGCGAAAATCCTCCAACAGGCTTTGAATCTGTTCCAGATTCAGCTCGCCGGCATCCAGTTCCCGCCGCAACATCGCGTTCAGCGCCAGCTCCGCGGTCATGCGCATCGCCTTCGGAATTGGAATGTGGCAATCCGACATGAATCGCAGCAGCGGCGCTTGGGTTTCGTAGAGCTGCCGGTTGGCAACTTCCGCCGCCTGGAGCGCCGGCTTGAGAATCTCGTGCATCACTTTGCGTTGCTCGTCCTTGAACAGGTCCCGCAGCGAGTAGGTTTTTCCGCCGAAGCCCTGGTCGACGAGATGGATGGTGTCCGGCAGATCGGAGCGCGAGAAGGCGTCCCGCACCGACTTCACCAGCTCCCGATACGCATCCTCGCCGGTAAATGCGGAAACCCCGCCGTGCAGATTGTGATCGCCGAAATGCACCACGCCAAACATCAGCATCTCCGATTCCTGCGTGATCTCCGACGTGAATCGCGCCTTGCCGAAAGCCAGCCGCATCTTTCCGGCGCGCTTCGAGCGGTAGTCTTTGCTCGTTACCGAATAGCAGTAGATCCGCGTGTTCTCCGCGTATTTCTCGAACAGCGAGCTGATTGCGTAATGCGCGCCCAGCTTCACCAGATCCACCATGGCCGGCTTGACGAACTTGCCGTAAATGTTTGCGCCGTCCTGATGTTCGGGAATGTTGCTCTTGGCCAGCCCAAGTTTTTCGACGAAGCGCTGTTCGACGGCGTCGCCGAAAAGCTCCTGCGCCAACTGCACCACGCGTCCTGCGTACTGGATCACCTGCACCGTCTCGATCCCCGATAGTTCATCGAAGAACCAGCCGCAACTGGTGTACATCAGCATGGCGTGGCGCTGGAGCTCGAGCAGTTTCCACACCGTGATGCGGTCCGTCCGCGAGAGATTCTTGCGCCTAAAATGCTGCGTGGCGAACCGGTCCATGCTCTCAGTCGAGCGATCGAGAACCACGTGAATATAGTCGTTGCGCGCCGCCCACGGATCCTTCAAATAGCGCGCCGCCGTTCGTTCGTAGTAAGGCGCAACCTCGTCGCGCAACCAATCCAACGCTTGGCGCAGCGGGCCTCGCCATTCCTGATTCCAATCGGGATAGCCTCCCGAGTTGCAGCCGCAATTCGCGCTCCAACGGCCGACGCCGTGCACGCAACTCCAGGCCGTATTCTCGACGATCTCTACTTCGTGCTCGGGCGGATGCAGCGCCAAATATTCGCCATAATTGGTGATCTTGGCCAGACCGTTCGACTCGATGTACTCGAGCGCGTACGCCAGCGCCATGTCGCCATGCGCGTGATGGTGTCCATAGGTCTCGCCGTCGGTCGCTATGTGCGCCAGTTGCGGCCAATCGCGTTGGTCCGAGAAGGCGCTCAGCAGGCGATTGGCGAAATGCTCGCCGTTGTTCAGCAGTCCCTCGAAAGCCACCGCGCGCGAAATGGGCCCGTCATAAAAAAACAGGTTCATCGTGCGTCCCGACGCCAGCTTCAACAGATAGGCGCGCGCGGGATCGATGCGGTCGCCGCTGACATCCTCACCGTTCATCGACTTGGCCTGCGACGGCGCAAGCACCGTGTAGCGGATGCCCTGCTGAGCCAGGATATCGAGCGATTCCAGATCCACCGCGGTCTCCGGCAGCCACATGCCCTCCGGATCGCGCCCGAATCGATGCCGGAAATCGGCGATCCCCCAGGCTACCTGCGTCCACTTGTCGCGAGAGTTCGCTAGCGGCATGATCATGTGGTTGTAGCATTGCGCCATCGCCGATCCGTGGCCGGAGAAGCGCTCTGCGCTGGCGCGGTCGGCGTCTCGGATGTCGCGATAGGTATCGGGCACTTTGTCCTGCAGCCAGGACAGCAGCGTGGGGCCGAAGTTGAAGTTGATGCTCGCGTAGTTGTTGACGATCTTCTCGATCTGGTTTCCCGCCATAATTCGCGAGGCCCCATTCGGTGCGTAGCACTCCGCCGTGATCCGCTCGTTCCAGTCGTGATAAGGATGCGCGGAATCCTGCTGCTCGATCGCTTCGAGCCACGGATTCTCCCGCGGAGGCTGGTAAAAGTGCCCGTGAATGCAGAGGTAGCGCATGATCTCAGTGGAAACGGATCAACAAGCCTCCGCGAACGAAACTACACACGTTTGGCAACTACCGCCGTCCCATAGCAGAGCACTTCGGTGACGCCCTGCATGATCTCCGTGGCGTCGTAGCGCACGCCGATGATCGCATTCGCGCCCATCTGCGCGGCATGCTGCGTCATGCGTTCAAAAGCGTGCCCCCGCGTTTCCTCGCAGAGCTTGGTGAATAGCGTGATATCGCCGCCCACCAGCGTCTGCAGGCTGGCGCCCACGGTGCCGAAAATGGACCGCGAGCGCACGATGATGCCGCGCACCATCCCCAGATTCCGCTCGATAGTGTACCCGTCCAGCGTGAACGCCGTGGTCACCATGGAATGATCTACTGCCGGTAGTTGTTCTTCCATTTGTCGTTATCCTCGCAGTGCTGCCGCCACGCCGCGCTCGTATGCGAGGCTCTTCTGCATGCCTGGCATCGGGTCGGTGTCGTGGATTTCGTATTCCAGCATAACGCCGCCGGTGTAATTCATTTTGTGGAGCTGCCTGAAGAGCCCCACAATCGGCAGCACGCCGTCGCCCACATCGCACTGGCTGCCCTTCGCGGTCGTATCCGCCAGATCCTTGGTGTGCATGCTGAGCAGACGCGACCCAGCTTGGCGGGCCGATTCCACAATATCCACACCCGTGCGCGCCGAGTGACCGATGTCCATGCACAGCCCGCAGCGTGGGTCCATGTCCTTGACCGCATCGAGCACGCTCTGCGGCGTCGGGAAGTGCTTGTCTTCCGGGCCATGGTTGTGCAGCGCGATCTTGATGTTGTACTCCTTGACGTACTTCTCCATCTTAGGCAAGGTGGCGTGCGTCGGCGCGCAGACGATCAGCGGCAGCCCGGCCAGCTTCGCGTACTCGAACTTGTTGCGGATGTCCTGCTCGTCGTCCTTCTGGAAGGAGACGTTGCCGCCGCCTTCGATGATGAATCCGGCGTCTTCGAATTCCTTCCGCGCGGCTTTGATCTCATCCGGCGTCGAGTTGAGCGGCAGATGAACGTCCTTGATATCGATATATTTCACGTTCAACTGCTTCAGCATCTGGATGGCCTGCGCGCGCGTAAACTTACGAAGTGAATAAGTGGCGACGCCGATCTTGAACTCGCGGGGATCCTCGGTGGTGGCGCTGAAACCGGCTCGCGAGGCCGCGGCCAGAGCAGCGGTAGCGCCAAGAAAAGTACGGCGGGAAGTAGCAGAATTCATGTATCCGATTCTATCGCTATAGTTAGCCCGCCGGGCAGAGCCGCTTTTTAGTTTCTGTTCGGCGGCTTCAGTTTGCTACGATGAATTCGTAGCGAGTTCTTCACGCTGGCCCATCCCTTGGCAAGCCACCCTAGCTCAGTTGGTAGAGCGGCTGATTCGTAATCAGCAGGTCGCCGGTTCGATCCCGGCGGGTGGCTCCAGCATTCTAGACTACATCCGGGTCGGTCTGGCCTTCCGATTTCTTGTTTCGACAGCCAAGTTAACAGCCAACAGTCGCAGCGTCCCTTTGCATTTCATCGCCGAAGTTGGCGTAACGGTCAACCATTGTGGCTGATCGCGTGACGACCAGACCCGTCGGAGAAGACTGCTCGCCTTACTCGTGGGCAATAATCAAGAGGTGGGAACAATCAACCGAGTCGCTTTCCTGATTTCATTTGCGACGCTCATCGTTGCGCAGAATCCGCCCGCTTTGAAGCCAGGGCTTTATGCGATCTTCAACACTGGAGAAGGAACTATCACGGCGCTGCTCTATGAAAAATATACGCCAACAACCGTCGCCAATTTCGTCGCCCTGGCACAGGGGAGCAAGGCGTGGCGCGATCCGAAGACAGGAGCGATGATCCAGCGGCCGCTTTACGAGAACATCACTTTTCATCGTGTGATTCCAGGAGTGGCGATTCAGTCGGGCGACCCCACCGGCACCGGCACGCACAACTGCGGCGTGAAGATCCGCGACGAGTTTCTGCCTGGTCTGCGCTTCAGTAGGTCGGGGCGCCTGGCAATGGCGAACACCGGAGACCCCGATAGTGGTGGGTGCCAGTTCTTCATCACCGATCAGGGAATGCCGCAGTGGGATGGCAAATACACGATATTCGGAGAGGTAGTCCTGGGACTTGATGTTGTCTCTAAGATCAGCCACGTTCGGGTGCATGGCGAAAAGCCTGTGGACCCGCCAAAGTTGATCGGAGTCATCATTGAGCGGATCGGCGCTCCGCAGAACCACAAGAATTTGCCGTAACGTTTTCCGCCGGAGAATTGCTGTGGTTCGGCACGCGGACCTTGGAACCTCAAGGCTTGCCGTTTGGCAGTAGGAAGTTTTGAATGAACGGCCTGCTATGCTTCTCTTCCACTCACACCGAATGCGAACAGGCGAATAGTAACGATCATAGCGAACAAGCAATTCCTAACCCTCGCTTTGATTGCGGCTCTCTCTGCTCAAGAACCTCTGGCCACCCATGCTCCACACTCCGAACGTTCTCGTCATCGAGGGAGCCTGCTCTGATGGAATTCGCGCACTAGCCTTAGCCCCGCCCGTTCCTTGCGGTAGCATAATGGGAAGCTAGTGGCCATCTCTGCTCTTACGTATCGCCTTGGAGGTGCGGCCATGAAAATTCACCGGCGCGAGTTGCTGAAATCCGCCGTCGTCGCGGGCTCCCTTTCGTTAGGCCGCGTCCACAGCAAGGCCGCCACCACCGCGCCCCGCATGCCCGGCCCATTCCCCGGCCGCGTGATCGCAGTGGAACATCGCGGCTGCATCGCCAACAATATCTACCAGCCGGAGCCCATCCGAAAAATGATGGAAAAGGGCATGACCTCGCTCACTGGCGCGCCAAGCTGGACCGACGCCTGGCGCAGCCTGTTTGAAAAAGGCGATGTCGTGGGAGTCAAAGTCTGCCCGGTCGGTGGACCGAATCTCTGCTCCGACGCGACCGTCCTCCGCGCCGTGCTCGATGGACTCAAAGAAGCCGGCGTACCGGCGGGCGATGTGATCGTGTTTAATCGCTATCGTGAAGAAACCTACGCTGCTGGCATCGATAAGTGGATCCCGCCCGGCGTGCATTTCGAATTCGCTTCGGAAGCCTATTCCAGCACACAGTTGGACATGGACGGCTACGATCCGGATCACTTCATGGAAATGGCCCTGATCAAACCCGGCGAGAACCTCAACGATCCGCACTATCGCCGATCGTATGTCGCGAAGATCGTCACGCGCCGGATCAACAAGCTGATCAACCTGCCGGTGCTGAAGCACCACCAATCGGCCGGCGTTACCATTGCGCTCAAGAACATGTCGCACGGCCTGGTGAACAACGTCAATCGCAGCCATTTGACTCCAACCTCGAATGCCTGCGGAATCTTCATCCCTTCCGTGGTGAGTCTGCCCGTGATTAGGGAAAAAGCCGTGCTCCACATTTGCGATGGTGTAAAGGCCTCCTACCACGGTGGCCCCTCCGCCAAGCCGCAATTCATGTGGGAGCACAAGACCATGTATTTTGCCACCGATGCCGTGGCGCTCGATAAAACCGGACTAAAGGCGATTGACGCCAAGCGCGGAGCAGCGGGCATGGCATCCATCGCGCTATCCAAACCCGATACCGCCAGCACCTATCTCAACTGCCAGGTGGAACACATCGAGATCGCCGGCCAACTCGGCCTGGGAGTTTTCGACGACAAAAAGATCGAGGTGAGGCGGTTCGCGCTGGCCTGAGGAATGCCGCTCCCGCCCGACAACCGGGGATTGACCAGCCAGTTGATGGAGTGAGTTGTGTTATCATTGTGTACGCAATAGGAGCCACAATGCAAAGTACGAAAGTCGGAATCCGGGAGTTTCGGGAGAACCTTTCCAGCTATCTAGAGTCGAAGACGCCAGTGGCTATCACCCGCCATGGAGCGACGATTGGGATCTACGTACCTACCAAGCCCAAGCCGAGCCAGGCTGATCTGGAAGCCCTTCGCGTCGCTGGCGAGAAGATGCAGCAGTTAATCGCGGCTGCGGGCACAAGTGAAGACGAACTCGTGGCGGACTTCAAGAACCTGCGCCGTGATCGTCGGGTGCAGAAGAGCTGACTATGCTGGTGCTCGACGCGAACATTTTGATTCGCGCCGTGCTTCGGTTCCAACGTCCTGCTCCTGTTGCGAAAGTATTCGGAGCACATCGAGTTCCTGGCCCCGGACACTGCATTCCAAGAAGCCCGTGAGCACCTGCCCGAGATTCTCACAGGCCGCAAGGTCACAGTTGATCGGGCAATGAGGATGCTTGAACTTGTGGAGGGCTTGGTCCAGACAGTGGAGGCCGATACCTATTCCCGATACGAGGCCATCGCTCGCGAGCGCATCGCCCGCCGCGATGAGGACGACTGGCCGGTGCTGGCGGCCGCGCTAGCGCTGGGCTGCCCGATCTGGACCGAAGACACCGGCTTCTTCGGCGGCGGCGTAGCAACGTGGACCACGGATCGCGTGGAGTTGTACTTGGCGAAGGCCTCGGAGCAAGCGCAGTGACAGATCGCGAATTCATGCGCCATGCACTGGAAGTGTTGAAGCGCGTACCCGGCTAGGCTCTGCGCGACCAGACGTTGATCCTCGATTCCACCCTGCGCGCCCACAGCCAGAATCCCGGCGCGCCATTTTCCGATCCAATACACAAATCCTTGGCGGACTGGGTGAACAACCTCCGCGCTCCGGCCTATCCGCTTCCCGTAAACGACACGCTGGTCTCCGCGGGCAAGTTGCTCTTTGCCACCAACTGTGCCCGCTGCCACGCCATCGATCTTGCCGGCAAAACAAAAGGCCAAGTGCCGCCGCTTTCAGAAGTCGGCACGGATCGCACTCTCCTGGACCAATGGACGCAGGGGCCCGACAACAGCAGCGGCGGCAGCGCGCGCCAGGAAATGGTCAATGGCGGCGGCTACATTGCTCCGCCCCTCGGCGGAATCTGGTTGCGTGGGCCATACCTGCACAATGGCTCGGTACCCTCCATTCGCGATCTCTTGGAACCTCAGGCGCAACACACGCCGTCGTTCTTCCCCGGTAACGACATAATCGACCCGGCAAACCTGGGCTTCCTATCGGCCATAGAAGAGGAGCCGGGCCGCCGCAAGTTTACACGCTACGACACCACCAAGCCGGGCCACAGCAACGCAGGCCATCTCTACGGTACTGCTCTCTCGCGTTCGGATAAAGACGCGGATCGAGTACCTGAAGACGCTATAGCACAATATCCGCTCGGAGCCGAGTGATTGGTAGTGGGTCAACTGATCCATTACCGGGTGATAAGATGGTCGGCTACAATAACTGAAATGGCCAAGCCGCAACCAACCACCCATCCCTACGTGTCCCCTTGGATCAACGACGAGATTCAGCTCTTCCGCAAAACCGTCCGCCGTTTCGTGCAGGAGGAATTCATTCCCCATGAAGCGCGCTGGCGCGAACAGCATCGCGTCGATCCCGAAGCCTGGACTAAGGCTGGCGAAGTCGGCCTCCTGCTCACCGACGTGCCGGAGGAATACGGAGGAGGTGGCGGTAACTACGGTTTTGAGGCTGTGGTCACCGAAGAGTTGTGCTACAACGGAGTCCACTTCGGCCACGGCGTGCACAGCATCGCGGCGCACTACATTCTCGACTACGGCACCGAGGAGCAGAAGCGCTACTGGCTGCCGCGCATGGCTACCGGCGAGCTGATCGGCTCCATCGCCATGACCGAACCCGTGGCCGGCTCCGATCTGCAGAACATCAAGACCATGGCCAAGCGCCAGGGCACTTGTCTGCTGATCAACGGATCGAAGACGTTCATCACTAACGGCTGGCACACCAATCTGGTTGTGCTGGCGGTGAAGACCGGCGAGTCGGGCGAAGGCGCCAAGGGCATCTCGCTGGTGGTGGTCGAGACCAAGGGGCTCGATGGCTATCGCGTCGGCCGCACGCTCGAAAAAATCGGGATGCACGGCCAGGATACCTGTGAATTGTTCTTCGACGATGTCCGCGTTCCGGCGGCGAATCTGCTGGGCGGCGAAGAGGGCCGAGGCTTCTATCAAATGATGGAGCAGTTGCCGTACGAACGTATGGGCGTCGGCGTTGGCGCCACCGCGACTACCGAACAGGCCGTCGCCATCACCACCAAGCATTGCAAAGAGCGCAAGGCGTTTGGCAAATCGTTGATCGAGTTCCAGAACACCCGCTTCAAACTCGCCGAATGCAAAGCGCAGGCGCACATCATGCGCGTCTTCCTGGATAACTGCATCGAGCGGCTGATGGCCGGTAAACTCGACACTCCCACCGCGGCCATGGCCAAGTACTGGCTCACCGAGCGCGAGTGCGCCATTATCGACGAGTGCGTGCAATTGCACGGCGGCTATGGCTACATGATGGAGTATCCGATCGCCCGCATGTGGGCCGACAGCCGCGTACAAAGGATTTACGCCGGCACCAACGAGATCATGAAGGAACTCATCGCCCGGTCGCTCTAATACACCGGCACGCATCTTAAGACAGTCTTAAAGCGATTCTCCCAGCCGTATTGCGGATTTCCCCTAATTGCCGCTACCGTCCTCCTGGCCTGATCTTATTAAGTAAGATCTCGATATATGCAAGGAGCAAACTCAATGAGAATGATGCGATTTCTGGTTCCAGCCCTGCTCGTGATGAGCGCAGCCTGGGCGGCCGAGACCGACTGCAACACGGCAGCAGGCGCTACGGTGCCCGATGGTCAAGTGAGCGCGCTGGCTACGTTCACTACCGGAGACGGATTCATAACGATTACGCTGGCCAACACGCTGGCCGATCCCACAAGCGCCGGTCAACTGTTGAGTGGCCTTGCCTTTACCGTGAGCGAAGGAGAAACCACGGGAACACTCGGTGCGAATTCCGCTAACCTGCGCCGGGTCCAGCAGGGCGGCGCCTTCACCGATCTCGGGCCCGGTGGAACGGGTTGGGCCCTTGCCGACGGCGTCAACGGCGGCCTTTTCCTCTGTGTTCTCTGCACGGACCTGGGCGCTCTTGGTCCCAGCCATCTCATCATTGGCCCGCCGGCGGGCTCCGGAACGTACGCCTCTGCGAACGCGTCCATCGCCGGCAACAAGCCACACAATCCGTTCGACGCCGGCACTGCGACGTTCCTGGTGAACGTCCCCGGCGTCACCGCGAATTCGTCCATCACAACGGCGACGTTCTTCTTTAGCACCGCGGAAGGCGTGAGCGTCGGCGGCACTTGTTCGCCCGGCGGGATCATCCTGCAATAGGCAGGTTCGAAACGCGCGGCGATCCTACGCGCATACAGCGACTGGCTCGCCGCCATGAACAAGCAAATGTCGGCAAATCTCCGTAGCAGAATCATGCCTGGTAGCACATGCTTTAGCTTGTGCAAACACAGTACGGATTCGGAGAAAAACAGCTACAGCCTGCAAAATCAATCACATCCAAAAAGCAGTTTCTGGAGAGAGTCTGTGCGGGCAAACCGCCGTATCCTTTCCCAGCATCCTGCTAGGCAATAGACTCAAGTTCGTCCAGCCGGGCCGATAAGGATTTCTTAGACGTCGGGAAGCGAACGGCCTGCCCTTTTGATCACAGCGTTGGCCTCGGCGCTAGAAAGACGAGGCTCGCTTGATCCGGTCAAAGTGTATCTTCACAACTATTGCGTTGCTTGCGGCAGTTCTAGGCAGCGCCCAGACGCCCACCCCGGCAGGGCCTGCCACCGATGCGCAAGTTCCATCTCCTGGGCCGGTGGCATGGAAGTTCGGACCGTTCGACGTCAGCGGCATGATTGACGCCTATTACAGTCTCGGCTTCAACCACCCGGCTGGCCACGTCGATGGACTTCGGAATTTCGATGACAAAGCCAACCAACTGGAGTTGAACATGGCATCGCTGACGGTGGACTATACGCCGAAGCCGGTCGGGTTTCATTTTGACGCGGGCGTGGGCCGTACCTTCGATATTATGAGCGCCACTGAGAAGGACGCCACGGGAATGCGTTTCTTCAAACAGGCCTACGTCGACGTGAAGCCTGAATCGTGGCGAGGTCTGGAGCTCGACTTTGGAAGGTTTGTGACTTCGGCCAGCGCGGAAGTAATCGAGACGCCAAATAACTGGAACTATTCCCGCTCCTTACTCTTCGTCTGGTGTACTCCTTACTACCATTTCGGCTTCCGCGCCAGTGCGCCGATTGGGACCCGCTTCAACGCCGGGTTCCAACTGGTCAGCGGCTGGAACAACATCATTACCGGCGCGACGCCCAAGACGGTAGGTTTCACGGGCGCCTGGACAGCAACGCCCAAAGTCACTTGGACCAATAACGTCTACAGTGGTCCGGACGAAAACAAAACCAATCGAGGCCAGCGCAATCTCTATGACTCGGTTCTCCTGTTGACTCCGAATTCGAAAGCAAGCTTCTACATCAACCTCGACTATCTTCACAACAGCCCCCAACACACGCCCAGCTATACCGTTTACGGAATCGCCGGCGCAGCCAGGTTCCAGCTCAACAAGAGGCTCTCGCTCAGCCAGAGGCTGGAATGGCTCAACGACAACACTGGAATGGCGACCGGAACCGGCCAGCAAGTGAAGGAATTCACCGTCACCGGAACGTACGCACTCCGGGACCGGCTCTCCGCGTGGCTCGAATTCCGGAACGACTGGTCCAATCAGCCCTTTTTCAACCGTGGCAATGAAACGACCATCTGGAAAGAACAGCCCACTTTGCTTCTGGGGCTGGTGGCCATTCTCGGGCCGAAGAGATAAGAGAATCCTGTGCTTGAGCGTCCCAGCTAATATAATCGGCTTATCGACCTAAGGATCTGCGATGAAATAACCTGTCCAACCGCTCCTTTACGGTCACGGCTCAGAAACCGTTACTGAGCCGTGACCGTTAACGGTCGCGGCTCGGTTTGGAGTGTCGTTTCTCACGACTTGTCGAGTTGTGGGTGCTTCTGGTGGAAGCCCGTGGCGTCCTGATAGGCTTTCGCCAGCGCCAGCAGTTCCCCGTCGCCAAACGGCCGCGCGTAGAACGTGATGTTGCTGGGCGTTCCAGCATCGGTGAATCCGTTAACGACATTCACCGCCGGATAGCCGGCGAGGTTGACCATGGTGAAATGGCGGTTGACTATGGTGCGGCGTTGCGGGCCTGGGCCTGCTGGCGGAGGGGCGTCGGCCGGTCGAGGTCCTGTAGGACGTCCGCCGCCACCGGCGTTGGCCGGAACCAGGTAAACATCGATATCGGCGGTGGCCTCCGCGAGTTTCATCATCATCATCATTCGCGCGCGCTGCGATTGCAGGTACTCGACGGCCGGAACCACGCGGCTCGAACGGAAGCCATTGGCGCGGCCGGGATTCGTTAGCTGCTTGTCGCGGCCGGATCGAACCAGCTCGTCGAAGAAGGCTCCGGATTCCACGCCGATGGCAGCCACGTCGATATTCCAATCCGGAATCTTCACCGGAATCAGCCTACCGCCCAGTTTCTGCACCTGCTCGATCGCCGCCTGCTCGTTGCGTTTCAAAACTGGATCTTTGGTCTCTTCAAAAGCGCCTTCCAGAATCCCGACGCGCAGCTTGCGTACGTCGAAGTGGGTGTTCCAGTTGAAGGGCAGATCGGAAACGCTCAGATCGCGATTGTCGGGACGGGCGATGGTGCTCATCACCACGGCGCAATCTTCGGCGTATCGGCAGAGTGGGCCGAGACGGTCCTGCGTCCAGGAGAGCGCCATCACACCATAGCGGCTGATGCGGCCAAAGGTGGGACGAAGGCCAGTAACGCCGCAGCGCGCCGAGGGACTCAAGATAGATCCACTCGTCTCGGTTCCGATGCCGAACGCCACTAGGCCGCCCGCGGTTGCCGACGCCGGACCGGCGGAAGATCCGCTGGAACCTTCTTCCGTGTTCCAGGGATTGCGGGTCATGCCGCCGAACCAGCGGTCGCCTTGCGCGAGTTCACCGGAGGTCAGCTTGGCGAGCAACACTGCGCCTGCATCGCGCAACATTTCGACAACGCTTGCCTCTACGTCCAGCACCTGATCCTTGTAGGCGTTCGACCCCCAGGTGGTCTTGTAGCCTTTGACCGTGATGATGTCCTTCGCTCCCCAGGGAATGCCGTGCAGCGGACCCTTGTACTTGCCGGCGGCGATTTCGACATCGGCCTGCTTCGCCTGGGCCATGGCCAGATCGTCCAGAAATGTGACTACGCAGTTCAGCTTCTCGTTGTACTTGTGCAGGCGCGCGAGGTACATGCCGGTGAGTTCCGCCGAGGTTACCTGTCGCGTCTTGATCAATTGCGCAAGCTGGGTCACCGGCCAGAAAGCCACGTCTTCGAGACTCGCCGGCCGCTTCACCGCGGGCGCGCTGATGCGGATCGGTTCGCGCGTGCGATTCACTTTCATGCCCGGCACGATAGCGCTGAAATAGAAGGGCGGCGCGACGTCGTTCGGAATCGAAAGTTTCCGCAGATCCTCGTAATTGGTCAGGTTGCGATTCACCGCTTGCAGCATGGCCTTCTGATCTTCGTCGCTGAACGACAAGCCGGAAACCGCCAGCGCACTGCGCAGCATCTCCGGCGTGATTCGCTGCGCTCCTTCCTGTTGCGCCTGCGCCCAAAGCACTCCAGGGAGGAGCGTTCCGCTGAGCCCGAGGCTCGAAAAGCAGGCAAGGAATCGTCGTCGAGTTTCGTCGGTGATGTTCATGGCAAGGTCCGGTATCAGTCCATTCTATGGCAACGACACAGCTACGAGTAAACTGATTGCAGGAGATCCACCAGTGAACTACACTCGACGTGACCTCAGCCTGCTTCTGCCACTCGCCGCGGCGGCCACCGCTCAAGCGCAGAAGAGTGGCGCTGTTCTATCCAAGGCCTTCGTGTATGAAGACCTGCCGGTGAAAGTCAACGGGGCAAACAAGCAGCGAGCCGTGCTGAAAGGCGACACCCATTCCGGGTATCCTATCGAGTTGCATCTCACCGAGCTTGGGCCGGGCCAAGCTCCTCATCCTCCACATAAACACGTTCACGAGGAGATGCTGATGCTCCAGGATGGCGTGCTCGACGTGACGATCAATGGACAGGTCACACACCTGACTGCGGGGTCGATAGCCTACGTCGCTTCGAACGAGGAACACGGCTGGCGCAATCCGGGTCCGGGCCGCGCGCAATATTTCGTGATCGCACTAGGCCCCAACACCTAACACCTAAAACCTAGCACCTAACACCCGATGCGTTGGTATCCTGGAGTCAGTGCCAGTGCCGTTGAATTTTCACTTGGAGCAATACGATGGGCCGCTCGATCTGCTGCTTGACCTGATCCGCAAGCAGGAGATCAATATCTACGATATTCCCATCGCCTCCATCACCCAGCAGTATCTCGAATACATGCAGCGCGCCCTGGAGATGGACATTGAGTTGAGCGCCGAGTTCATCTACATGGCCGCGACGCTGATCCACATCAAGTCGCGGATGCTGCTGCCGAAGGACCCGGAGTTGGAG
Source organism: Bryobacteraceae bacterium (assembly GCA_035632375.1). Classification (GTDB taxonomy): domain Bacteria; phylum Acidobacteriota; class Terriglobia; order Bryobacterales; family Bryobacteraceae; genus Palsa-89. The sequence goes on from DASQGY010000121.1 coordinate 21,593, forward strand.
AAGATCTCGCCGGAGGAGGACCCGCGCCAGGAACTGGTGGACCGCTTGCTGGAGCACGAGCGATTCAAGAATGCCGCCGAAATGCTGCAGCAGAAGCGCATGGTGGAAGAAGCCATCTGGTCGAATCCGCAGATCAGCCAGTTTCTGACCGAGGATGACGATCCTGGCCTCGCAGTGACCATCTTCGATCTGGTGAAGACGCTGCAGACTGTTCTGGAGCGCGCCAAGAACAGGCCCATCTACGAAGTCGGGAAGGAAGACGTCAGCGTTCCGGACATGATCCGTTACTTGGAATCTGTTTTCCGCGACATGAACAAAGGCGATTCCGTCGCTGCAGCCGAGCTGTTCGAGCGGCAAGGGAGCCGGCGCGCCATGATCTGTCTCTTCCTGGCGATACTCGAACTGGTGCGCAGGCAAGCCGTAGTATTGACCCAGAAGGACGCTTTTGGCGACATTAGATTGAAGAAGCACAGCTCGTTCGACGAGGTGCTCGACCAGTCGCTCAGCGCCATTGAACAGGAATACACCTAAGACGAATGGAAAATAGCGAAGTACAATCGGCCCTCGATCCGGAAGGGCAAACCGAGGAATCTGTTTCCGAGCAGTTGCTGATTCCGGATGAGCCCGCGCCCGTGGACACGGGGGAAGTGCAGCTCAAGGCGATCGTGGAGGCAGTGGTGTATATCACCGACGAACCACTATCCGCCGGGCAGATCGCGACCGCTCTGCAGCAACCAGTGGACCGCGTTGCCCGGATTCTGGAGGAACTGGCCGCCGAATACAGCAAGCCGGAGCACGGGCTAACGATTCGCGAGATCGCGGGCGGCTACAAGATATCCACCAAAGCGGAGCATCACGAGGCGATTCGCGCTTTCGTGAAGAATCTGAACCCGCCGTTGAAGCTTTCGCTCGCCGCGCTGGAGACTCTCTCGTTGATTGCGTACAAGCAGCCGATCACCGCGCCGGAGATCATGGAGATTCGCGGCGTGCAAGGGGCGGGCGTGCTGAAGACACTGCTGGACCGGAAGTTGATCGCGACTTCGGGACGGAAGCAGGTGCTGGGGAAGCCTATCCTGTACAAGACCACCAAAGAGTTTCTGGTTCAGTTTGGCTTGAAGGACCTGACCGAGTTGCCGACACTGAAGGAGTTTGAGGAGTTGGGGCGGTTGTCGCTGGGCGACTTTAGCGACGAGGCGCCGCAGGCGCAGACGGAGGCTTCCGTGCCGCACGAAGCTGTGAGCGAGCCAGCAACTGAACCCTCGACCGAGGAACCCAGTGCTACGTGAAGAAAGCGGCGTCAGCATGATGTGGCGCACGCACTCGTGCGTGCCGTGTTCACACTCATGTGAACACAAGCTGCAACGGACGCTAGTTAGCGTCGGCATGAGTGCCGACGCGGCACGCACGAGTGCGTGCGCCACGTCAACGCCTGGCGTTGGTTCTTCAACAGAGCGGCTTTCATCCTAAGATGGCGCAAGAGAGACTCCAGAAGCTGCTCGCCCATGCCGGTGTCGCCAGCCGGCGCAAGGCCGAACAATTGATCGTCGAAGGACGCGTCGCTGTGAACGGCGCAGTGGTCACAGAGCTGGGCACTAAGGCCGATCCTGAACACGATCACATCAAGGTGGATGGAAAGCGCGTCGGCGCGCCTGAGAAACCGGTATACCTGGCAATGAACAAGCCGAAAAATGTGATGACGACGGCCAGCGATCCCGAAGGACGCGGTACGGTGATGGAACTGTTGCGCGGCGTCAGGGCGCGCGTCTATCCCGTCGGCCGGCTGGATTTTCAGAGCGACGGTCTTCTGTTACTAACCAACGACGGAGAGTTCGCCAAGCGCATCACCTCCGCCGCTACACACGTCACTAAGACCTATGTCGTCAAGGTGAACGGGCAGCTTACTCCGGAGCAGGAAGAAAAATTCCGGCAAGGTGTTCCATTGAGTGGAAAGAAAACCGCGCCCGCGGGTTTGAAGCTGATCCAACGCGCTGCGAATCCCTGGTACGAAGTACGATTGATCGAGGGCCGCCAGAACCAGATCCGGCTGATGTTCAAGAACTTCGGACGGTTGGTGGAAAAGCTGCGCCGGGTGAAGATCGGATTCCTGGAGTTGGGCTCGCTGCGTCCGGGCGAGTTTCGACACCTCACGGCAGGCGAAGTGGCGCGGTTTAAGAAACTGCTAAAGATGGAGGAGCAATAAGCGATGCGCGGGATCCGAGAACTGCTCGAAAAGAGCCGGACGATCGCCGTAGTCGGCCTCTCCAGCAAGAAATTCCGGCCATCGTACGGCGTCGCCGAGTACATGCAGAAGCAAGGATACCGCATCATGCCGGTGAATCCGAACGAAAGCGAGATTCTCGGAGAGAAGGCCTACGCGCGCCTGGAAGACATCGCCGAACACATCGACATCGTGGATATTTTCCGGCGTTCGGAGTTCGTGTTGCCGGTGGTAGAGTCGGCCATCCGGCTCGGCGCGTCAGCGGTGTGGATGCAGGAAGGCGTGGTGCATGAAGACGCCGCCAGGAAGGCCCGTGAAGCCGGCCTCACCGTGGTGATGGACCACTGCATCCTGAAAGAACATACGCGGCTGTTGCGCTAGCCGCACCTACATCCAGTATTCCCAGTGTCGAGTGGCCACAACGTAGGCGCACAGACAGCCATTCGTCACGGCATGGGCGAGAATGCAGTCTCCCAGGCTTCGTGTACGGATCATCCACCAGTTGTAGACGATCCCCGCGGCCAGACCCACGTCCCAATACGGGCCATGTTCGGAAGCGAAGAGAATCGCGGTGATCCAGAAAGCTGCCGGAGCGTAGGCGCCAAGCTGAATCTCTTCGAAACGAGGCGAGATAATCCAACGCATCAGCCAAGCCCGCCAGAACAGTTCCTCGATGATGGGAACCAGCACAACAGCGCGGATGATTCTGGACCAGAGCACCAGTGGCGCCAACAGAGTTCCTTCCGGGACTGCGTGGCTAACCTGTCCCACGATCGCGTTTTGGAAAATCCAGTGCTGGCGGTAACCGGGGAACAGGAGGTCCGGAGCGATCCAGATGAGAAACACGCCGATCCCCAGGGCGCCGGTGGTGAGCCAATGGAAGATTCGCAGGTCGATGACGTGCCGCGAAAAAACGATCAGCACCGCGGATAGCAGCAGCACGCGGAGTGGATAATCCACCGCGGGATTCAGCGGGAGCTGCTTTTGCAGCGCCAGGAAGAGAAGGAACACGGCGAACGGAAGGACATAGGCCAGACCCGGCCACCGCGTCTTCAGTCCGGTTGTCAAAACAGTTCCCGAAGGCGCCTACCCAACCTTGGCCAGCAACTGTTTGATCTCGCCTTGCTCTCTTTGGCTGGGCTTATATCGCATGGCGTTCTCCAATTCTTTCTTCGCCATCGGCCGATCGCCTTTCTGATACAGCGCCATGGCCAGATGCAAGTGGAAGAGGGCGCTTTCCGGCTTCTGGTTCACCAGGCTGCGCATCATGCGGAGGCCGTCATCGGTGAGATTCTTCCGGATATAGATAAATGCGACCGTATCCTGAATGTCGGGATTGTTCGGTTGCTTTTGTTGGGCGCGCTGGGCATAGGACAGCGCCTGGTCCAGATCCACGCCGCCCTCGGCTTTGAGATAGGCCAGGTTGTTCAGTGCATCGACGTTGTCCGGCTGCAGCCGGAGGGTATCCTCGTACGACTTTCGCGCATCCTCCACACGCCCCTGCGCATCGTACAGCAGAGCTAGAGAGAGGCAGGGTTGGAAATTGTTCGGGTCCAGGCTCTTGGCCTTCTTGAGCGCTTCGATGGCGCCGTTCGCATCGCCGGCAAAACGTTTGGACTCGCCCAGCATGGTCCAGACTTGAGCTGCGTTGGGATGCTTGTCCACCAACTTCTGGAATTGACCGACAGCGTCCGCCTGCCGGCTGGCGCGAAAGTAGAGCCGGCCCAAGACGGCCCGATAGTCGTCTCGATCTGGAGATTTCGCCACTACGTCTTCGACGTACTTGACGGCTTCCGCGAACTGATTCTGGGCGATCTTCGCTTCCATCATCCCCGGCAGTCCACGCGGGTCGTTGGCGTCCTTCAGAAGCTGAAATTCCGCTTCCGCGTCCTTGTAGCGTTTTTCTGCAAAATTCAACTGCGCGAACTGATACCGGGCGTCGTTGTTACCCGGGTAAAGCTTTAGGGCGGAGGTCAGCAGTTCACGAGCCTTGGCGAACTCGCGGATTCCCAGGAGGCCGGCAGACTCCACCACCATGGCGGTCAGATTCGCGGGTTCGATCTTTAGAATTTCCTCGGCATCCTGCGCTGCCTTGGCGTTCTCCCCACGGGCCAGTTCCAGCTCCGCCAAGCCCAATCTAGCCTGAGTGAACCGGGGGTCTATCTTGAGTGCTTCCAGGAACTGCAAGCGAGCCATCTCCAGGTTGCCTGCCTCGGGGGTAATCGTGTACGCCTTCGCCAGATTGTAGTGCAGCGTTGCGTTCCTTGGCATTTTGGCAACCAAGGGCTCTAGCTCTTTGATGATGGTCTTCGCTTGCTTTTGGTCTCCGCTTTGCAGTAGCAACGTGGCGTGCATGGCAGTTGCTTCCGGATCCTTGGGATCGTCTTTGAGAAGGGCGGTGACCACCTTGCTGGCCTGTTCGTACTTGCCTTGAGTTCCTAATACCTCCACCATCTTCTTCTGGTAGATCCGCTTGTTCTTGGTATCCTCCCGCTGGCCCTGATCGTATTGCAGCAGCGCGTTGTCGAAATCGCGGATGCGCAGATAAAAATCACCCACCTGCATGCGGTTGTTCGGGAAGGTCTTGGGAGCGGAAGTTATTCTTTGTAGTGTAGATGTCATTTCACTCTTGCGATTGGTCGCGTAATAATGAAAGGCCAACTGCAAGAGATACGACCCGGCCGATGGATTGTTCGCAACTTTCTGTTTCAACAATGCCTCGGCCTGGTCGAGCCGGTTATGCCGGACATAGTACATGTACAGAGTGTCGTACATGGGTCCGTAGTTCTTTTCCTTGTCGATCACCTCTCTGGCGTACTTTTCAGCCTCGCCGTCCTGCTGAGTCGCGAACAGGGTTTGCACCAGCGAGAGCATGAGATCCGGTTGGTTCGGTTTCACTTGGTTCGCATCTTTGAACCGTTGAATCGCGGTGGCCTGGTCCTTGTCAATCAAGGCGAGGTATCCGGATAGGCGCAATCCGTCGAACGACTTGGAATCCTTCTTCAGTAATTGCTGCGTCAGGTCCTTGATATCGGACAACAGACCGCGGTTGCCTTGCGGGTCGAAACCGAAGAACAGAAGGTCGACTTCGGCGAGCTTGACGATGGCGTCCGTGTTGTTGGGATCGGTTTCGGTGGCGCGCAAGAAGTCTCTCCGTGCCTCCGCCGCATTCCTCAATCTCAGGTCCGTCAGTCCAAGATGGTACCAGGCGTCGGCGTAACGCATATCCTTGCTAAGCGCACGGCGGTACATGATAGACGCTTCCTTGAGCTTCCCGCGGCCGAAGAACTTGTTCCCGTCTGCCACGTACTTTTTGGCGGCGGCTTTTGGATCCATGTTGCAGGCCGCGAGCACGACGAGCATGAAACAAACGAGGAAACGACGCATAGACATACTATTTACACACTAGAACAAACAATCTGGAGTTGCAATGTAACGGATGTTTGGCGCCGGAGCCGCCAGGCAGTCCTAGTACCAGGACGTTCGATCTGCATCTCTTGGTCTACCGCAGCGCCGCGGCCAAGGTGCCTGTCTCCCGCAGGAGATTTAGCCGCGCCTTCTCCACGGTATGCTGCGAGTCGTAGAAGGCAATCCACTTCTCCTGCTCGTTTAGCCGGGCGTCGTCCAATTTCTGCTGCGTAGTGCGGCCTTCGCCGAGCAAAGCGAGCAGCACCGACACTTGTTCACGGGCATAATCCAGATCCAGCCGGGCGACTTCCTGCGCGCTTTGCGCCTTTTGCAAATCCTGAAAATGCTTGTGCGTATCCAGTTCAATCCGATTGCGGGCTTGGTTGATTTGCGTGCGCAACTGTAGGATTTCCGATTGCGCCTGGGATGCCAGGCCCTTGGGCGCCGATCCGGTCAGGACGGGAATCTGGATGGATACGCCCAGTTCGGCGTTGTTACGTTGGAAGTGGGTGAAGAAATCCTGATAGTTGCTTTTGGCGAATAGAGAATACTGGGCGACGACGTCGATGATGGGCAGGCGCGCGGACTGATACTCGCGCAGCTCGAAGCCCTTGGCTTGCATCTGCGACTCCAGGCGGCGGATCTCGCGGCTGTTCTGGAACGCCAGTTCGCGGGCCGCCTGCTCGCTTTCGGGCAGTTCCGGCGATTGTGCATCGCCGTCCACTGGCTGCACCCGGTCGCCCGCCTGATAGCCGAGCACAACCGCGAGGGACGCTTCCACGTAGTCGAGATCGTCCTTTAGACTCTCAGACCGCTGCCGTGCGCGCGCCAGATCGGCGGCCACGCGTTTGTTTTCGAGCGGAATCTCGCGGCCTTCATCCACGCGAAGCTTCACCGCCTGGCTCACCCGATCCAGGCTCTCCACCTCGAGCGACAGCGACTGCACGCTACGCGACATTTGCTGCGCGTCCAGAAATAGCGACGCGGTCTGGTAGACCACCTCATCGCTCTTGGCTTGCACGCTCATGGCCGCGCCGCGCGCGTTTTCGCGCACCCTGGCGAGTTCAAAGCTCTTCGGCCGGTTGAACAATGCCATGTCGGTGCGAGCCTGAATGATGGAGGGGGCCGCGCCCTCGATGCTGCTGGGATAGCCATAGGTTTTGGCCAGGCCGCTGCCGGCATACACCTTGGGCGCGAAGGGGTCCTTGGCCACGCGCACTGCGGCCTGCGCCTTCGTTTCGTCCAGGCGCGCCAGCACCAAATCCGCATTTTCCTTGAGTGCGATGGCCACCGTCTGGCGCAGTGTCAGGGGATGGACCTCGGCGAAAGCGGCGCCGGCGGCAAGAGTTAGGAGCAATGTCTGTTTGAACACTCTTTCAGGGTAGCGAACTGAATTGTCAAGAGAAAGGAGTATGCAACATCCGGGTTCGAACGGAGTCTTACCAGTGGGGAGGTGTAACATGAATTCTCTTATTTCCCGGCGGGCAGCGGGACGCCGGTTGGCGGGCGGGGCGCTGGCGGCAATCGGTGTGTCGCTATTCGGGCAGAACCCCGATCGGGCCAGAGACCTGGTGGCGCGGGTTCAGAGCGATCTGCAGCGGGCCGCCGAGTTCACGCGCAACAATGAAAAGGAACGCGAGCGGTACCACAACGTTCAGAATCATCTGTCGGAGTTCGACCGCGAGCTGCGGCGGGGCAAGTGGGACAAGGACAAGCTCGATAGCGCGATCGACGACCTGAAGAATGTGGTGAAGAACAACACGCTGGAGTCGCACGATCGCGATGCGTTGGCGGCCGATCTCTCCGATCTGCGCACCATGCGCGACGTGCGGTGAGCAGGGTAACCGTTCCTTCCAGTCTCGGCAAGGGGCTGACGAGCGGTATTCGGCTCCGGCTACGCGGTCGGCTGGGTCTCGGTCTTTCCGGATAGCCCGTTGGGGGCCATGGGCAGCGCCCGGATTCGCGTCCCAGTGGCGTGGAAGATGGCGTTGCCAACGGCTGGGGCCAAAGCGACGATCGGTGTTTCCCCGGCCCCCGCCGACGGCAGATCCTTGCGGTCCAGCAAGATGGTCTCCAGCGCCGGAGTGTCGCTGAATCGCGGCACGCGGTACTTCGCCAGGTGCGGATTGAGAATCCGGCCGTTGTCGAATTCGATAGCCTCGAACAGCGCGCCGCCAATGCCCATCACCACCGCGCCTTCCACCTGGTTCTTGAGATGCTCGGGGTTGACGATGGCGCCGCACTCGAAAGCGTTAACCACGCGTTCAATCTTCACTTTTCCGCCCGGCGGCGCGATGGAGATCTCTGCGCAACTGGCGATGTAACCGCCCTTCTCGAAGCCGCAGGCCAGTCCGAATCCGCGGGTTGGACTGCTCTTCGTTTTGCCCCAGCCGAATTTCTCCGCCGCCGCTTGCAGAACCGCTCGCAGGCGCGCGTCCTTCAGGTTCTTCAAGCGGAACTCCAGCGGATCCATGCCGGCTGCCGCGGCGAGATCGTCCATGTGCGATTCGCGCGCGAAGTGATTCGCCGTGGCCGCCAGACCTCGATACGATCCCTGGCGCAAGGGGTATTGCGTCGGATGAAACTCGATCTTCTTGTTCGGAATATCGTACGGCGTTTCGATTCCCGACGGCCCGGAGTTGTAATTGTGAAATTCCCACGCGGCGATCGCGCCGTCTTTCGCCACGCCGCTGCGAATCTCGATCACGCCGGAAGGCCGGAAATAGGCCCAGGTGAACTCCTCTTCGCGCGTCCAGATGACCTTCACCGGCTTACCCGCGGCTTTCGCCAGCCTGGCCGCTTCGATGGCGCACTCGCCGGTGTGTTTTCCGCCGTATCCGGCGCCGGTATCGGGCATTAGGACCCTGACCTTATTCTCAGGAATGCCAAACGCCTCGGCCAGTTCGCTCTTGACGCCGAACGGCCGCTGCGTGCCGGTCCACACGGTCAGCTTGCCATCCTTCCATTCGGCGACGGCTGCGCGGGGTTCCATGGGTGTGTGCGCGATGTACGCGATGGTGTAAGTGGCGTCCAGCTTGTGCTCGGATGCTTGCAAGCCCTGCTCCACCGATCCGTGTTCGGGGCTGGACCGCCCGCCTCCACCACCCTCGCGCTGGGCCGGATGGTTCTTGAGAAAAGCGAACAGGTCCTTGTTCGAAATCTGCGCATCGGCCTTCCACTCGGCCTTGATGGCTCCGATTGCTTTCTCCAGAGCTACTTCGTCGGGCGCAGCCACTCCGACGAATTCGCCGTCGTGTAGGGCAGTCGCGCCGGGCACGGCCGATACCTTGCTCATGTCGACGGAACTGAGTTTGGAATTGAACGCCGTGGGACGCAAAACGCGGCCCACCAGCATGCCGGGGCGCGCGATGTCGGAGGCGAACTTGTGGCCGCCGGTGACCATATCGCGGGCGGTGGTCTTGGTGACGGACGTGCCCTCCACGGTCCATTTGGTGGCCGGAGTCAGTGCGGCGCCGTCGATGGTCTTGACCAACTGCTGGCCGCGAGTCAATTCGCCGAATCCGATCGCCTCACCGTTGGTGGAATTCTTGACCTTGCCATCTGCTACCGTGATCGATGCGCGGTCGGTTTTCCATTTCTCGACTGCCAGATCGATGAGCGCCTCGCGCGCTGCCGCTCCGGCTTTCCTCAATTGGGGAACCATGGTCGGCGTGGTGAGGCTGCCGAACGTGCCGCGATCGAAGGGCGTGAGGTCGGTGTCGCCCATCACCAGCTTGATGGACGAAACCGGCGCGCGTAACTCCTCAGCAACCACCTGAGTCAAAGAAGTACGGGCGTTCTGCCCCACTTCCACCTTGCCCGTGTAGACGGTCACGTTGCCGTCTTCGGCGATATGGATCCACGCGCCGATGTTTTGCGGCATCGCCCCGCCGCCGCGCGCGCGTCCCGACTCCTGCGCCTCGGCCGGATCGTGCAACAACACGAACAGCACCATCCCGCCGCCCAGGACTTTGAGAAAATCGCGCCGCTCCAGCTCAAACTTGTAGGCTGGGCCTTCGAATAATTCGTAGCGTTCGAGTTCAAGCATGGTGGCCTCCGCTCATCAGCCGCTCGGCCAGTTGGACGGCGGCTACAATCCGCGGGTAGGTCCCGCAGCGGCAGACGTTGCCCTCCATGGCGCGACGGATCTCGGGTTCGGCGGGATGCGGTGTTTTGCGCAGCAGGCCGGTACCCGACATAATCATGCCCGGCGTACAGTAGCCGCACTGCATGGCGTCGGCCTGGATGAAAGCCTCCTGCAGTGGGCTGAGCTTCCCCCCTTGCGCGATGCCTTCGATGGTGGTGATCTGTTTTCCCGCCACTTTCGCCGCGGGCGTGATGCACGATCGCGTGGGCGCGCCGTCGATGAGCACGGTGCATGCCCCGCACTGGCCCTCGCCACAACCGTATTTGCTGCCGGTGAGTTCCAGATCGTCGCGCAACACCCAAAGGAGCATGCGGTCGGGATGGACTTCAAGCCGGTAATGTTTTTGATTGACGACCAGTTCCATGCCTTGATTCTACGCCTGTTGGAGTCAGCCGGAGAGCCGGTAGTGCGCTATTTGTGTGTCCCTAGCACTTGAACCGCAAGACGCTTGCTGTTAGCGTTAGGGCATGAGTCACGAAGTCGCGTTCTCCAAACTGTCCGCAGTCCTGTGCCAAGCGCAAGAAGCCCCCACGTTGGAGGAATCGCGGGCGCTGATCGCCGAAGCTATCCAGCGCACTGAACGGCTCTCCAAGGCCGTCCTCACGGCTCCAGTGAAGCGCGGGCGCAAGGGCGGCACCAAGACAGCTGAACGCGGGCCGGACTACTTCCGTCAGATCGCGGCAATGCGCAAGACTCGGGCCGGTGGAAGGCCGCGCAAAGAAGTCAAGTAGACTTCGAAATCAGATCACGGGGGACTTTGCTTTTCGGACGGGGCTGTCCTCGTAGCTGATCTTGATTGTGGTCCGCTTTCCCTTTTTTGTGCACTTAACTTTTCCGCGCTGAACCACGATAGTGACGAGTCGCCCGAATCTCTTGGTCGTCAGTGTGAAGCGATCCTGGTAGGCCATTATCCCCCTCATAAACCGATAGAATGGGTGTTCTAAAACGAAAAGCCCGGCGCGAGGCCGGGGCTTCTCGATGCGGACATTAGACACCCTCATCGTAAGCCCTTGCTGTGCCGGATGCAAGAGCAATGATGGAAGAACCCACCACACCGCCAAAATCCAGCTCTGAAACTCTCCTGGAAATGGTGGGGCGGCGCATGGAAGAGGATCAAAACAGTGCCAATGCGATCTTCGTGAGCGATCTTCTTAAACGGCCAGCCGAATTCCGTCAGACGACACTGGACTATCTCACGGCGCTATTCGACATCTCGGCATATTGGAATAACTTTCTCGTACTAGATTATCGAGGCGTAGATCTTTACTACAAACCTCACCTTGAACGCCTAACCGAGTTCATCATTGCCCAGTGTGAACGCTTGACCGTTAAATGGGATGCCCACGAAAGATCATCGTTTATGGAGGATCTCAAATTTCAACTGGTAGGTAAACGTTCACAGTGGAAGGCTGAAGCTCTCAAGCGGGCGCGGCGGTTCAATTCTCAGAACCAGCCATCAGAAGAGGTTCCGAAAACACTAGCCGCCACTGGCGATAGCTTGGCAGTGACGCGCCAAGCTTACATCCTGCCCCTGCTCCAACAGAAAGGGATGTCTAAGAGCAAATGGGCCACCGTTGCAGGCGTCGATCCGTCCGTCGTCTATGACTACTTGGCTGGAGAATCGGACCCTAGGCCAGACAACCGGAAGGCCCTTGCTGAAACCCTGGGATTGAAGCCATCGGATCTACCTGAGTAGAAAACCGAAGATTCCCCGATCAAACCGAAGGTTCCCCAAAGCCATCAATATCTCCAGGAATCATAGACATAGACTCCCATACATGAACTAGTTCAGGCTTGAACTAGTGATCGCATAGAGAGGAGGTCTTGTGAGACTTACTATCCGACGCCGACGGCGTAGGACCAGCATCCGGCTCGAAATCGGGAAACTGGTCCTGACCGTCGAATACCCACTATCAGGGTTCTGAAGCCCTGAAGGTTTCAGTATAGCGCTCAACTTTGCTCTTGCAAACAGCAAGACGCTTGCTGTATAATAGAGCCATGAACAACAAAGCCCAAGCCGGTGTTTCAGCATCGGCTTGGGCTGTAATCACCACAGCCGAAGCCGCGATGACCGTCAACTCCATTATCGGCTTTCCGGCTGTGACTCTCAAGGAGAATCACAGTGACCTGCCACAACTGCCGTACCGAATGTAAGCGCAAGGGACGCGACCGCAAAGGCAACCAGCGGTATCAGTGCCGCCAGTGTGCCAAGACGTTCCTGGAACCGCGAGAGAAGCCGCTAGAGGGCATGTACCTGCCTGTCGAGAAGGCCGAAATGGTCCTGAAGCTTTTGCTTGAAGGTTCCAGTGTCGCCACAGTCCACCGTGTCACTGGCATTCACACAGGAACGATTCTGAAGCTTCTAGTACTCGCTGGTCAGAAGTGCGAGCGTATCATGGCCGACAAGGTCCGCAACGTCCAGGTACGGGATATAGAGTGCGACGAGCTGTGGAGCTTTCTCGGGAAGAAGCAGAAGCGCGTTCGGGCCGAAGACGATCAGAACCTCGGCGACGCCTACACGTTCGTTGCGATTGAACGGCATTCCAAGCTGGTGCTCAACATCGCGATGGGCAAGCGCGACCAAGCCACCACAGATGTTTTCGTGGAAGGCATTCGCCACGCGACAATCACCAGTCCGAAATTTCAGATTACGACGGATGGTTTCCAGCCGTACAAAACGGCGATCACAACGACGCTGCATGATCGGCTCACCGGTTACGCGATGCTGATAAAAGTCTATGGAGCTTCGCAAGAAGGCGAAGCGCGGTACTCGCCCGCTGAAGTGCAGTCCGTGGAGGTAGTCCCAGTTTACGGCCAACCTGACCCCGAGCGCATTTGCACCAGCATTGTGGAACGCCAGAATTTATCCGTCAGGATGGGCCTTCGCCGCTTCACTCGCTTGACGAATGCGTTCAGCAAGAAATGGGAGAACCACTGGGCAGCGGTCGCGTGCTGGTTTGCGTTTTACAATTTTTGCCGCGTCCACAAGTCGCTTCGCGTGACTCCGGCAATGGAAGCTGGGATCGCCGATCACATCTGGAGCGTGCGGGAATTGCTGGAAGCCTAAAGAGGCTATGATGACAGCGATGCCCCCAGTTTCCTAGGGGCATCGCGAGAGGCATGATGAATAGGACCGCCAAGGAGTTTGCGCGGAAGATCGTCAGCGAGTTGGAGAGTATTAGGAGATTGATTGTCGATGCAATCTCCCACCCAGGAAAGCAGGCAGATGGTTGCGAGGAACAGCATGGTAAACCCAACAGTGACGCACAGACATCCCCTGAAGGGCGTCGTACGTCCACGTCTAATGCCGATCCATCCGTAACCAGCAACAATCCACCCACAAAAGCCAAACAGGAGCGCTTTCCAGGGTTGACGGAATGGAAACCACTGATCGAAATAGTGGGCGTCGGGTTTCTCGTGATTTACACCGCTGTAACCATATTCTTGTGGTGTGAAGCGCGAACAGCTAACAAGATCTCCAGATCTTCTTTGGCAGCCACGCAGCGACCATGGGTGTCGATTGATGCCGCAATAGGCGGACCTTTCGTCTTTGACGAAAACGGGGCTCACGTAACCATTTACTTTGTCCTGAAGAATACAGGCCTGTCCGCCGCTACTGGCGTAGTTTTTTATCCAGAATTGTACATCTTGGGACCTACCAAGCAGATGGCATTCAAGGAGCGAGAACGTCTCTGCAAGGAGATTGTTAAGCAGGGCCATTTTGAAGAGACGATTTTCGCTGGCGAGAAAAGAACACCGCAACGATGGACGCTCAGTGCGCTCAAAGCGGACATGGAGAAATCCGCCCTCCCAATTGTAGTAGCGCCATTTGGTAAGGTGATCGGAACCGCGATTGTAGCTTGTGTAGCCTACCGGTCCACCGTATCTAACGAAACGTATTACACGGGGCATAGCTATGATCTGATCACTTCTTCGGGAACGGCCATATGGTATTCCGAAAATGTTCCCGCTGATAAGCTCGTGTTGTTTGACGATCCAATCAGTGCTGTCATTGCCCACTGATGTAAACTGTGATCTCACCTTTACAACCCGCCCGAAGAGAACACTGCCGATTAGTACCATGGCTACCAGGAGGCAGACGAATGGTACCAAGCCCGCCACGCCGATGACGGTTTCGGGCCAGGGACACAGATTTAGCGCACTACCGGAGAGCCGGTTAATCAGGAAGAGCCGCACATTTTTGACCCTGATGTAACATTCCCTGTAACTTTCATGGCGTGTGCCGGGTCCAATCTCCGATCAAGGATTCACGCACCTGACGCGATGAGAGCCGGCAGCGGTCAACGCAGGGGTGTCAAACGGAATCGATCAAGCTTGAGTTGGGAGGCACATCAATGAATAGAAGATTGCTGCTGTTGGCGCTGGTGGGTGGAGCGTCTGTCTCTGGGCAGGTTTCCATTGGAATCAGAATCGGCCCGCCACCGCCTCCCCGGGTGGTTCGGGTTCTTCCGCCGCGTCCGGGGCCGGAATTCATCTGGATAGATGGGTATTGGTACGCCGACGGAGGCCGCTATCGATGGCACGACGGATACTGGACTCGCCCGCCATACGGTGGAGCGCGCTGGGTTGGACCTCGCCATGATGGAGAGCGCTTCTACGCCGGTTACTGGGACGGCGACCATGGACGGTACGATCATGACCATCGCTGGGACCGCGACCATGACCGCCGCGATCGCGACCGCTGGGATCGCGATCGGGATCACGATCGCGATCGGGATCGCGACCGTCGTTAGCCCTACTCGCCGCCCATCACGTCTTCGCCCAGATCGTTGGTGCGATTTTCGAACTTGGTGAATTCCTTGAGAAACACCAGGTTCACGCGGCCCGTGGGACCGTTGCGCTGCTTGGCCACCTGGAGCTCGGCCAGACCGCGCAGATCCTCGCGATCGGGTTTGTACACTTCTTCGCGGAAGATGAACGCCACCAGATCCGCATCCTGCTCGATGGACCCCGATTCGCGCAGATCGCTCAACTGCGGGCGGTGATCGCCGGGGCGCGTCTCCGGCGCGCGACTCAACTGCGAGAGCACCAGCATCGGCACCTTCAGCTCCTTGGCCAGCAATTTCAGCCCACGCGAGATAGTGCTGATTTCCTGGTTGCGATTCTCGAAGCGCCCCCGGCCGCTCATCAACTGCAGATAGTCGATCACCACCAAAGCCAGCCCATGCTCGGCCTGCAGCCGGCGCAGTTTCGCATGGATGTCCATCAGATGCGTGCCCGCGGTGTCATCGATGAAAAGCGGCGTCTTCACCAGCTCGGCTGCGGTCTTAGCCAGCCTGCGCCGCTCATCTTGATTCAGATAGCCGGCGCGAAACTTCTGCTGATCCACCCGCGCACCGGCGCAGATCATGCGCGTCAGCAGCGATTCCCGGGACATTTCGAGCGAGAACACCGCCACGGTCTGCTTCTGGTTGGGATGCATGGCCACGTGCTGGGCCATGTTCAGCGCCAGCGCCGTCTTGCCCATGGAAGGCCGCGCGGCTAGGATCAACAGCTCGCCCTGGTGCAGTCCACCGGTCATTTCATCCAGCTTGAGGAAGCCGGTGCTGAGGCCCTTGATGCGTTTGCTGGGATCGAGGAAAGCGTTGATGCCGCCCTCGAAGTTGTCCAGAATCCCTTGCGGGCTGACCAGCGCTTCCTTTGTGCGCGCGTCTCCGAGCTTGAGCAGGCTCTCCTCGGCGCTGGCCAGAATCTCGTCCGGCTCATCCTCGCCGACGATGCAGCGGTCGATCAGCTTCTGCGACGTGAAGATGATGCGGCGCAGCGTGGCTTTGTCTTTCACGATGCGGACGTAGCTGTCCAGGTTGGAAAGAGCCGGCAGCCCTTCGTCGAGCGAAACCAGGTAGGTGAGGCCGTCCACCGATTCGAGCTGATTTTGCTTCAACAGCTCGTTGGCGACGGTAACGCGGTCGATGCGTTCGCTGCGTCCGTAGAGCTCGCCCATGCGCAGGAAGATGCGGCGATGCTTTTCCAGGCTGAAGTCGTCGGCCTCCAGTGTGCCGGCGACTTGGATGTAGAGCGCGTCGTCCATCAAAATAGCGCCGAGGACGAACCGTTCGGCATCCAGATTGACCGGAAGACCTTTTTCGAGCGCGATGTCGGCGTACGCAGCCATAAGACCCAGCCGTTCTACCTTAGCTGTCGCGCGGCGCGGTAGCAATGGAAATTATCGTGCCGCATTCTGAGCCACTTAGGCTGTGAAACGCCAGTGGATAACCGCGCCGCACCGCGTGCGCCGTTCCACCGTTGAGAACCATCGACATGGCGGCACTTTTCCACCGATTTCCACAGCAACAACATATCTACCTCCATTTGTTTTATAGCAGAATTCGGCTGCCGCGGGGAGCCTGGGAAATTACGAGGAAGTGCGGGAGAACAACGAAAGCAGCCCCGAGAGCGACGTGCTTTTCTTCTGCGGCTCGGAACTGCCGCCGAGACGATCCACCAGACCGATCACGCTCTTGCCGAAGTTGGTGCTGGCCGCAAGCGGCTTGCCTTCCATCAACGATTTCTGGATCGCCTCGTAATCGGTCGGCATGAGGTGATAAATTTCGGTATGCAAGGCGGTACCGATCACGTCCCGGCTCAAGCCGACGTGGCGATCGTAACGGTTCACGATCAGCCGCACCTTGTACCGGCCCACGCTGCTGGCGTCCAGGTAGCTCAGCGCGCGCTGAACCGCCTGCAACGATGTCAGCTCATTGGTGGTGATCAGAAGAATCTCGTCGGCCAAGTGAGCCTGCGAGAGGTTCCAGTCGCCGTACACGCTGCCCGCATCCAGCACCACCAGATCGTAAGCGCCGCGTGCGTACTCGATGATCGCGCTGGCGTCCTTCAGATCGCTTATGCCGTCGGTCATCACTTCCGGCGAGAGCAGCACGTCCACGCCCCCGCGGTGAGTGATCACTGCCTTCCACAGATCCTGGTCGATTTCACCGGATCGCGCCAAAACATCCATGAAACTGTAATTGGACTTGATCTTCAACAGAAACGACAGCGTGCCAGCCAGCGGGTCCAGGTCGGCCAGCAGAATGCGTTTGTCCTCTAAGCGTTTCAACTGATAGGCCAGATTGCTCGCAATGGTACTGGCGCCACACCCACCCTTGGCGGGCATGATGCAATACACCTTTCCCGGAGTTTTCGAACGCCCGGGATGTAGACGTGAGATCTTCTGTAGCGCAGCTTCCACTTGCTCGCTGGTAAAAGGCTGCATCAGGAAATCACTGGCGCCCTGGCGCAAGCAACGCAGCACCAGTTCCGGGTCGTTTCCCGAAAGAATCACCACAATCGGGAGCTTCGGGTCCACGCGCAACAGCTCCATGATCACCGCCAGGGGCTGATCGTGGGGCTCGCCGACCTCCAGGAAGCAGATGCTGATGCGCTGGGTTGCGAGCAACTCCGCCATCTGATGTCGCGTGGGATAGGTGTGCAATTCGTGGCCGGAAAAGGCCGGCAGATGGCGGCTCAGGAGCGGAGCTAAATCTCTAATTATCTTAGGGTTGGGACAGATGAAGAGAGCCTTCCAGTTACCGGTGAACTTCGCGCTCTCTGGTTGGGGCATTGGCGCTGGACGGACTTCTTCCTTTGGGATTCCCTAAATGGATCAAATCGGCAAAAACCGATCATAACATGAGAGCCTTTCGCCCTTCGTTCAACTAACCTTGCGAACGCATCGCCAGAGAACTCGAATGATAGAACAAAAACGAAAGAACACCGTTGCCATCTGCGATACCCAGCCGATCACCGCGGAAGGGTTGAAGAACCTGCTGGCTCAGAGCCCGGACATGGAATTTCTGGAAGCCACCTACTCGCTCGAAGCGGCGACGGCTCTGGTTACCTTCAAGTCGCCCGATGTGGTGATCCTGGACAAGGGCTTTGGCATGCGCGCCGTGCTGGACTGGATTCATGATTTGAAGCTGGCCGAGGGCACTCCAGCCATTACTGTCTGGGGAGTTTCCATGACTGAGGCCGAGGCGTTGCGGCTGCTGCAAGCCGGCGCTCGTGGCATCATTCGCAAAACATCCGATCTCGGCAGCCTGATGGCTTGCCTGCGGACTGTAGCCGGCGGGCGCACCTGGATGGAAGATTGCGTATTCCGCGACTCGGCCCGATCGGAAGGTTATCCCCGCTCCGAGTTGACCCCTCGCGAGCAGCAGGTCCTGCAATTAGTCGAGCAAGGCTTCAAGAACAAGGAAATCGCCCTAGAGCTGGGAATTCGCCCAGGGACCGTGAAGATTCACCTGAAGCACATCTTCGAAAAGACTGGGGTCCGCGGACGATACGGCCTGGCGATCAGCGGGCTGAAGGAGAAGGGGATTGTTTCGATCGCGTCGTAAGTTCAGGCGGCAGATGCAGGCGGCAGGAGGCAGCAAACGGCGGTTCTCGGACATCGCGACTTGAAGGTGTTCCAATTGGCTTACAGCCTGGCGCTGGAAGTCTTTCGCGAAACCAAGAGCTTTCCGCGCGAGGAAATCTATTCGCTCACCGATCAGGTTCGGCGCGCATCTCGAAGCGTTGCCGCCAACCTGGCGGAGGCGCATCGCAAACGAAAGTATAAGAACGCGTTTGTGCTCCGAGTCTCGGACGCCGATGCCGAGGCGACGGAAGTTCAATTGTGGTTGGACTTCGCTAAAGACTTCGGCTACCTTCCCTCGGACACGCACCAGACGCTTGTGTCCAAGTACGAGGAACTCGGGCGAATGTTGGGCGGCATCCTAAGGTCTCCCGAAAAGTTCGTAATCCGCTGAGTCCTCACCTGCCGCCTGCATCCTGCGGCCTGCCTCCTGCGGCCTGCCCTCCCGCGGCCTGCTTCCTGATCCCCGGTGCTATCCTAGAGCTTCGTGCTCCGCAATCTCCCCCTACTCGTACTCTGCCTTCCGCTCGCCGCCGCTTCTCCTCCGGGACTTCTCGACATTCTTCGTGACGAGTTGCAGCGCAATTATTCGATCCTGAAGCAGAAGGCCGACCCGCCGCCCTACTACATGTCTTATACCGTCACAGAGGCGGAGACTGAACTCGTCGCCACCAGCTTTGGCGCCGTTACCAGCCGCAGCAAGGGAAAAGCCCGCCTCTTGGACATCACCATCCGAGTGGGTAGTCCGAAGCTGGATAACTACCACATCACCAGCGGACAACGTGCGCGCTTTACATCCGGCTCGGCCCTGCCGCTCGACAACGTGCCGGACGCCATCCGCCGCAAGGTCTGGCTCGAAACGGACCGTACCTACCGGCTCGCGGCCCGCCGGCTGATTGAGATCAAGTCCAACGCGCAATCCAAGGTCAAACCGGAGGACGATTCCGACGACTTTTCCAGCGAGCCTCCATCTATCCACGAGGAATCGCCGGCGCGGTTGCGGGCGCCGGACGAGGAGTGGACGAATCGCCTCAAAAAGTGGTCGGTGGATCTGGCTGGCAACTACGGGGTTCTGAATTCCGGACTGGTTCTGGCGGTGCAATCGCAGAACAAATACATGGTCAGCACCGAGGGCACGCGGCTCCTGGACGGACATACCACCACGGAGCTTTCGATTCGCGCCCAGGGTAAAGCCTCCGATGGGATGGATCTTTCCACGTTTGAGAGTTTCCAGGGCCGCGATATCTCGCGGCTGCCCAAGCCGGAGGTGATTGACGCGGCCGTGAACCGCGTGGGCAGCGACTTGGCAAAGCTTCTGCGCGCACCAACGGTGGAGCCGTTCATCGGTCCAGCGATTCTTTCCGGCCGGGCCGCCGGCGTTTTCTTTCACGAGATTTTCGGACACCGCGTGGAAGGCCATCGCCAGAAGGACGAAGGAGAAGGACAGACCTTCACCAAGTCCGTTGGCACGCCGGTCCTGCCCGATTTTCTATCGGTGGTGTTCGATCCCACGCGCAAGAGCATCGAGAACATAGATCTGAACGGTTACTACTCCTACGACGATGAAGGGGTGAAAGCCGCTCCAGTGACGGTGGTCGAAGACGGCATACTCAAGACGTTCCTGATGTCGCGCTCCCCGATTCACGGCTTCGATCATTCCAACGGACACGGACGGCGGCAGCCCGGGCTGGAGGTAGTATCGCGTCAATCGAACCTGATCGTGGAATCCAAGAAGAAAGTGCCGGAAAAGACCTTGCGCGAAATGCTGCTGGCGGAGGTGAAGCGCCAGAACAAGCCCTACGGACTCTACTTCGAGCAGGTGACCGGCGGTTTCACCACTACGCAGCGGCGCGGCTTGCAGGCGTACACGGTGATCCCCTTGATCGTGTACCGCGTCTACCCCGATGGACGCCCGGATGAGTTGGTGCGCGGCGTAGATATCGTCGGCACGCCGCTCGCCAGTTTTGCGAAAATCCTGGCGACGTCGGACAAGCTGGACGTCTTCAACGGATATTGCGGCGCCGAATCGGGCAGTGTTCCCGTGTCGGCCAGTTCCCCCGCGCTGCTGGTTTCCGAAATCGAGATCCAGAAGAAGGACCATTCACGGGACCGCCCACCGTTGCTGTCGCGTCCGACCGAGACGGGAGGGGAGCGGTGACGAGAAAAGGCCAGGAGGCAGGCGGCCGGAGGCAGGCGGCCCGCTGCGCCCGAAGAACTCGGTTTCTCTCAAGTCTGGCTGCTGCCTGCCTCCTGTCGCCTGTCGTCGTGTGCTTTGCACAAGACGACCTGATCCTCAAAGCCATGAAGGACGAGATCGAGCGTTCGAAGCAGTTGAAGATCGTCAGCCTGGATGCGCCTTACTTCATCGAGTATCGCGTGGAGGACGAGTCGCTTTTTGGAGCCGCCGCCACCCTCGGGGCCTTGCTTGGCGCCAACCAGTCCGCCACGCGGATTCCCACCGTCAAGGTGCGGGTTGGCGATTACAATTTCGACAACACCGATCACATCTTTTCCGATGCCTATGCGGGGAGCCGCTACGACCCCGGCCAGCTCCCGCTCGATAACGACTATCTGGCACTGCGCCATGTGTTCTGGCTGGCCACCGATCGCGCCTATAAGACGGCCGAGGATGCCATCGCCCGCAAGCGATCGTCACTCAAGAATATCAATGTGAACGAACAGCTCCCCGATTTTTCCAAAGTGGGGCCGGTCACCGATGTCTTGCCAATCCACCGGACTCCGGTCAACGAGACCTTGTGGAAGGATCGCGTGGTGAAACTGTCCGCGATCTTCTCCGGATATCCGCAGGTGATCGCCTCCGGCGTCGAATTGCAGGAATCCCAATCCACCGACTATCTGGTGAATTCGGAGGGGACGGTTTTGCGGACGCCCGAGGATCTCGCCTATGTGCGTGTGCGCGCCTATGCGCTGACGCCCGATGGCGCGCAGGTGCAGGATGCGGAGGTGTTCCAGGCGTTCGAAGTAAACGGGCTGCCATCCGAAACGGATCTGCGCCGAGGCGTGACGGAAGTGGCCGATAACGTGACGGCGCTGGCCCAGGCCCCGCTCGGTGAGGGTTACTCCGGCCCGGTGCTTTTTGAAGCCCGAGCGGCCGCTCAGCTATTCGGACAATTGCTCGGCGACAATCTGAAAATCACTCGCAAGCCGATTTCCGATCCCGGCCGGCCCGCCCCTTATCGGCCCAGCGAACTCGAGAACCGGCTGGGGTCGCGCATTCTGCCGGAGTGGATGGACGTAGTGGACGATCCGGCGCAGACGGAATGGCGCGGCCACACCCTGCTCGGGCATTACCTGTTCGACCTGGAAGGCGTTGCTCCCAAGCCCTTGCCGATCGTGGACAAAGGCGTGCTCAAGAATTTCTTCCTCACCCGCACGCCGATGCTGAAGGGAGTGGTTGGCTCCAACGGTCATGCGCGCATGCCGGGTGCGTTTGGTGCGAAGGAGGCGGGGATGGGGAATCTCTTTATCCGCGCCACGCAGACCATGTCCGCGCCGGATTTGAAGAAGAAGCTGATGGAGTTGTGCAAGCAACGGAACAAACCCTACGGCATGCTGGTGCGGAAGTTGGATTACCCCTCCTCCGCCTCGCCGGACGAGTTTCGCCGGATGGCCGCGGCCATGGCCCAATCGAGCGGAAATACGCGGCCTGTCAGTATGCCGCTGCTGGTCTATCGCATCTATGCGGACGGACGCCAGGAGCTGGTACGAAGCCTCCGCTTCCGCGGGCTGTCCACGCGCTCGCTGAAGGACATCATCGCCGCCTCCGATGAGAACTACGTTTTCAACTTCATCGATTCGAACGCACCGTTCGCTTTGATGGGCGCGGGCACCTTCATCACCACTTCGTCCGTCATCGCCCCGTCGATCCTGTTCGACGAGCTGGAATTCGAACCGGTGCAGGATGACGTGCCCAAGCCGCCGATCGTGCCGCCCCCGCCCTTGGGCGGGACCACAGCCGACAGGATGCAGGATACAGGCGGCAAGCTGCAGCAAGCTAGTGAACCACCTCGGAAGACGTCGCCTTCCGCCTCCTGCCGCCTGGCTCCTGCGGCGTGAAGTATGGGCCTTCTCAGCCGCTCCATTTTCCGCGAAGTCGCCAGTAGCGCCCTGCTCGGAACAGTGCTCTTCACCTTCGTGCTGTTCTTACAGCGGGTGGGGAAGCTGTTCGAGATTCTGGTACGCAGCTCGGCGCCGCCGCTGACCGTCGGCTATCTGTTCTCGCTCGCCATTCCGTTTACTCTCACCTTCACAGTTCCACTGGGCGTCCTGGTCGGTGTGCTCATCGCCTTGAGCCGCATGTCCAGCGATGGCGAAATCATCGCCCTGCGTGCCGCCGGCGTTCCCAGCCGCAAGGTGATTGCTCCGGTCCTGACCTTCGCCGTCATTGCGACCTTGATCACCGCTACCGCTTCGCTGTGGCTTACGCCTTACGCGACGACGCGCACCTACAAAGTGCTCAATCAGTTGGTGGCCGCGGAGTTGACCGCCGAAGTGCAGCCCCGGGTTTTTGAAGAACAGTTCCCCAACCGCATCCTCTACATCGGGGATCTGATTCCTGGCGCGGTCACCCGCTGGCGCAATGTATTCATCGCCGACCTGACACCGCCTGAAGAGCAAAAGAAAGAGGATCACGATCGCGGCCAGGGTCCGCGCATCACGGCCGCCTCCGATGCCATCGCTGTGCCGGACGTTCCGCACAATCAGATTCAACTCTCGCTCCAGAACGGCGTCACGTATGAAGTTGGCAAGGACATCACCGAGTACTACACGACTTCCGGCAAGAGCGGCGATCAGATTCTAGAGGCCACCAAACCGAATGAGGTGAAGGCCAAGAGTTACACCGAACTCGACACCATTCCGCTCTATCGCGTCGCCTACAAAGACAAGAATCTCGACGTGGATAACGTGACCCAGGCGCGCATCGAACTGCACCAGCGTCTCGCTCTCCCTCCGGCCTGCTTCCTCCTGGCGTTGATTGGAATTCCTCTGGGTGTGTCCTCGCGGAAGGGCGGCAAGTCAGCCGCGTTCGTTCTCACCGTCGCGCTAGCCTTCCTTTATTGGATGGGATTGCTGGCGGCAAGCGGACTAGCCAAGCAGCACAAGTTGCCGGTTGGCGTCGCGCTATGGATTCCGAACACGATTTTCGCCGTCATCGGCTTGATCCTGCTGTTCCGCCTGGAGCGCCCCGGCGACCGCGACTGGGTTGGGAGAGCAATGGATTGGTTCGGCATCCTGTGGGCCAGATTGCGCGCAGGCTTCCCCGGCGCGCCCTCAGTATCGGGATCGCGCCGCAGTTGGCGGTTGTTTCTGGTCCCTCAGGTGATCGACACCTACGTGCTGTACAGCTTCCTCTTTTATTTCGGCGTCTGGCTGATCAGCTTCGTGCTGATGACTCACGTCTATACGTTCTTTGAGCTGCTGGCCGACATTGTGAAGAACCATATCGCGATGGTTCGCGTTTTCACCTATCTTTTCTTCCTGACGCCCCAACTCATCTACGACTCGGCGCCCATCAGTGTGTTGATGGCGGTCCTGATCACTTTCGGCATCCTCACCAAGCACAACGAAATTACCGCCTTCAAAGCATGCGGTATCAGTGTCTACCGCCTGGCCATTCCCATTCTGTTATCCGCCACCATGCTGAGTGGCGCTCTGTTCGCCTTCGATCATTACTATGTACCCGGAGCGAATCGAAAGCAGGATGCCATCCGCAAGGAAATCAAGGGCCGTGCGGTCCAGACTTACCTTCACCCGGAGCGGCAGTGGGTTTTTGCGCCGGGCTCGCATGACGATCCACGGATCTACTACTACAAGTATCTCGACCCCGCGCAGAAGGTAATGGTGGGCCCACAGGTTTTCGAGTTGGATCCCGCCAATTTTCGCGTGAGAAAACACATCTCCGCCGAAAAGGCCCGTTGGGAACCGGGGCTCAAGGCCTGGGTCTTCGAAAATGGTTGGAGCCGCGAATTCGTCGGCTTGAGGGTGAAGTTCGTCAACTTCACTGGCCAAGCCACAACTTTCCCTGAGCTGGAAGAGCGTCCCGATTATTTCCTGCAGGAAGTGTTCCAGGACCAGCAGATGAATTTCGAGCAACTGGCCGCTTACATTCGCGACCTGCAGCGCAGCGGAATCGATACCATCACCCTGCAAGTCCGCTTCTATCGCAAGTTCGCCGTGCCGTTGTTCGCGCTGGTGATGGCGCTGATTTCCGTGCCTTTCGCTTTCTTCGCTGGCAACCGCGGTGCCATGGCGGGCGTCGGAGTGAGCATCGGGATCGCCATCTCCTATTGGGCCATCAGCAAGCTCTTCGAGCAACTGGGCGACATCAGCCTGCTGCCCGCGACATTGGCGGCTTGGTCGCCGGATCTGCTCTTCGCCATGGCCGGATTGTATTTCTTCACGCGCCTGCGCACGTAAGGATCGGATCCGGTGCCACCCGACAGCGAGACGCCACCGCGCACGGCTTGGCGGCCCTATGTTTTGCTTGCAGCATTAGCCCTGGCTTGCTTAGTTCCGTTTTGCGAAAAGGCTTTTCACGTCGACGATCCTCTTTTCGTTTGGACGGCGCAGCAGATCGTGAAACATCCCCTGGATCCCTATGGATTCAACTTGGTCTGGTACACCAACATCGCGCCGATGTCGGAGGTCACCAAGAACCCTCCACTCGCGGCCTACTACAGCGCGGCCATCGGCTCGGCTGCCGGTTGGTCCGAAATCGCACTTCATCTGGCCTTCCTTCCGTTTGCCCTCGCAGTCATTCTCGGAACCTATTATCTGGCCGGCAGGTTCACGCGCGATCCGATGCTGGCCGCGACGGCAACGTTGCTGACGCCAGCCTTCCTGGTATCGAGCACCAGCGTCATGTGCGACACGATGATGTTGGCCTTCTGGATTTTGGCAGCGATCCTGTGGTTGGAGGGTTTGGATCGGATGAAGCCCGCACTGTTGGCCTGCTCCGCCCTGTT
>DASQGY010000122.1:0-13666 GCA_035632375.1 Bryobacteraceae bacterium
GCGCGCGCTAGTTCAGCCTCCCCAACCACCGGTGAATCGCCTCAAGCTGCTTCGTCACCTGCGCCCGATCCTCCGCTTCCGGTGAGTATCTCAGATAGCTCTCCAGGTCCCGCTTCGCGCCGCTGAATTCGCGAAGATGCAATCGCGCCACTCCGCGAGCCTTGAAATAATCCGCGTTCTCCGGAAATGCTTCCACCAGAAGATCCATTACTGTCGTGGCCTTCGCATAATTCTTCGCCCGGAAATATGCCGACCGCAGATTGTTCAGCATGCGCACCAGAATGTACCGCGTACTCACCGGCGCCAATGTCCCCGGCTCCGCATCGATATCGGTTCCCGTGATCTCGCGCGCCAATGCCCGGCAGTCGGCGCGCGTCAGCAGCTTGCCGCCATGAAAGGGATCGAGGAACGTCGAGTACTCATCGTCGTCGTACTGCACCACGAAATGCCCCGGCAGCCCAATCCCGAACACCGGCCGCCGCAACCGCCGCGCCACCTCGATGTAGACCACCGATAACGTAATCGGAATCCCCGTCCTGCGATCCAGCACTTCGTTAAGACAACTGTTGCGTGGATCGTAATAGTCGCTGTCGTTCCCCCGGAATCCCAACTCCTCGAACAAGTATTCGTTCGCCGTTCGAATAAACTTTGGCCCATCCGCGTTTGCGCCTAGACGCGTGGCCACTTCCGACGCAATGCGGTCGAGCTCCGCCAGGCAAGGCGCGGGGTCAAGCTGCGGTTGCTCGATAGCCGCCATCTCCAGCGCAGCGGCGTCCAACGCCACGCCGGGTTCATCCATCAACGCTGCCCGCAACAGCCTCACTTATGCCTTCCGTACCGTCCGAACCGTGACGCCGCGAGGCGCAACCTTCACCGGCAATACCACCGCTCCGGCTTTCTCAATCGCTCGCGTCACCTTGGCCTTCGCGCCACGATCCACCAGGAAGAACACGCAACCACCGCCCCCCGCGCCGCACACCTTCGCGCCAAACGCCCCCGCTCTCCTCGTTACGGTCACCAGTTCGTCGATCGTCGCCGTCGAAATTCCTGGCGCGTTCTTCCGACGATGCGACCACTCCTCGCGCAGCAGCCGCCCTACTTCCTTCCAATCAGCTTTCTCCAGCGCGATCCGCATGGCGCACGCGATGGAAGTGATTTCCTCAAAGTTCTGCCGCACCTGCGGATTCCCGTCGATGTACGCCTTGGTCACTCCCCAGTTGTTGATTCCGGAATTACGCGGCACGCCGGTGTACGCCAGCACGATGCGTTCGTTGAAATCGTCGAGATCCATGGGAATCTCCATGCGGCGAATCCCGCCTGCACCCAATTCGATCGCGCTCACGCCGCCGTACATCGCCGGATAGTAATCTTGCGCACCGGTGGGCACGCGGATAATCTGCGCTTCCACGTTCTGTGAGATCTCGCGTAGCTTTTCGATGTTGTGCCTTGCGGCGGTCAGCCGGTTCAGCGCGCTGGCCACTGCGATAATCAGCGCCGAGGATCCAGCGATGCCCGCTCCCGCCGGCGCCTCCGAATCGGTGTGTACCAACAAACCCGTGTGCGGCTGAAAAAAGCGCAGAAGATAGGTCACCAGCGGCAGCCGAGGCTGGTCGGCTTTGCGCAGTTGGTCGAAGGAGTCGAAAGTCTCCTCCGCCTCCAGATCCCCCGACCGTAATCGAATCTCAGGCGAATCCTGCGGCTCCACTACGCACCGTGTCCAGCGATCGACGGCGAAATTCAGCGTCACGGCGCCAGGGTGATAAAGGTAGAGCGGCCAGATGTCCAGCGTCCCGCCAGCCAGGTCCACCCGGCAGGGCGCCTCTGCGATGATCTTCATGCGAAAGCTCTACTATACCTCCGGTGCTATTCAGTATCCTCGCTCGGCAGACGATGGATGTGCAGGATGCGATCCCGATCTCACACAGTCTTCCATCCCCCGCATCGAACGATGGGGCGGTCCTCCCGGTCCGCAGCCGACGCCCTCGTCGGCTTGCTCGGTAGCCGGCAGATCCATGCTGTCTCGCGAGCCATGCTTATCTGCCTTCTGCTCGCCGTGTCAGGCTGGGCCCAAGCGGCGCCAGATTCTCAGGCCGCGTCCATCCAAAAGCAGCGCGCCGCCATCGTGCAGCAAGTGAATTCGTTGACCGGCAAAGCGGCGCCGCCATCCGACTCATTCTTCACGGTGCCCTGGATGGATACGCCGGCGGGCCGGTTCGTCCCGCCCCCCTGCGATCCCATCGCCAGCGACGAACTGGACAAGCTGATCGACCAAAATTCGAAAAATCATGGTGTCAAACCGGAGTTAATCCGCGCGGTCATCGGCCAGGAATCCGGCAGCCGGCCCTGCGCCGTATCGCCTAAGGGCGCACAGGGCCTGATGCAGCTTATGCCCGCCACGGCGGCTCAGTTCAACGTCAGCGATCCATTCAATCCGCAGCAAAATGTCGAGGCCGGAACCAAGCTGCTGAAGCAACTGCTGGACAAATACAAAGGTGACGTCTCGCTGGCCCTTTCGGCTTACAACGCCGGCGCCGCCCGCGTGGAGCAGGACGGTGGCGTGCCATCTATTCCTGAAACCATGAAATACGTGACCGATATTCTGGCCAAGCTCCCCAAGAGATAAGGCTAACCCTCCTGTTTTCAGTCAGAAAACGGCGCGGCCGGCGAACGGGCTTATTAAACCTTTGCACCGTTCCGACGATAGACCTTATAGGGAAGCCGCGTCTGATTCCGCCGGCCCCCCAATATCCTGGATGGCTGCCAATCAATCACAGACAACCGCCGCATTCGAGGTGCACGCCAATCGACTGGCGCCCTTCTCGGATCTGCGCGAATGCCCCGATTGCCCCTCTACCGTCTTGATTGTTGACAGCGAGGAGATTAACCGGCGGTTGCTGAAAGCCATCTTCAAGACCGCGTCCTATCGATTGCTGGAGGCACGCAAGGCTTCCGAAGCCACGGCCATCCTGAGCTCCGAAAAAATCGACCTGGTGATTGTCGACCTGATGCTCCCGGAAATGAGCGGCCCGGAGTTATGCCGCTGGATGAAGGCTAACCGCGCCACGCAGCTGATCCCGGTGCTGATGATCACCAGCGTCCAGGGCATCGAAAACGAAATCGTGGGCATCTCCTCGGGCGCCGACGAATTCCTCATCAAGCCCCTGCATCCCACCGTGGTCCGAACGCGCGTGCGCGCCATGCTTCGGAACAAGGCGCTGATCGATTCGCTAGACGAAGCGGAGACTATTCTGTTCGCGCTGGCCCAGGCAGTGGAACACCGCGACCGCTTCACCGGAGAGCATTGCCAGCGGCTGGCCACAACGTCGGTCATGCTGGGTGAAGCGGTCGGGCTACCCAATGCCGACCTGATTACGCTCTACCGGGGTGGCTACTTGCACGATATCGGCAAGATCAGTATTCCCGATAGCATCCTCTTCAAGCAGGGTCTGCTGACCGAGGAGGAATGGGACGTCATGCGCAGCCACCCGATCCAGGGCGAGGAAATCTGTCGAACCATGAAAAGCCTCTGGCCGGTGCTGCCCATCATCCGCAATCATCACGAACAATGGGATGGGTGCGGCTATCCCGATAGCCTCGCCGGCGAGGAAATTCCTCTGCTGGCACGAATCCTCCAAGTGGCTGACATCTACGACGCCCTGATCACCGCGCGTCCCTACAAGCGAGCTTTGTCCCAAGCGGAAACTTTCGCCGTGCTGGAGGAGGAAGCCCGGCGGGGCTGGCGCGATCCGGAACTCGTGCCGCTCTTCATCGACACTCTCCGGTCCCAGGAAGCCTCCCGCCTCGCGGCACTCGATCCCTCGCTCGAAAACATGCGTATCCAGGTTTCCAGGTAGCTGGCCGCTCCCTCACGGCACGGCTCGGAAACATCTTCAAACACACGAAACTCGAAACCGAGCCGCGACCGTGAGGAAGCGGTTGCCAATTTCTTCGTGCCCATTCTCAACAGCCTGCTAACCTAGGTCCGGATGAAAGCCTTGGAAGTCCTGAATCGGGACATCATCGCCTGTACGAAGTGCCCGCGATTGGTTGCATACCTGGCCGAAGTCGCGCGGGTCAAGCGCCGCGCATATCGCGATTGGGATTATTGGGCGAAGCCCGTCCCCGGATTCGGCGATCCCCATGCGCGGTTGCTGCTGGTGGGCTTGGCCCCCGGTGCGCACGGCGCCAATCGCACCGGCCGCCCATTCACCGGCGACCGTTCCGGCGACTTCCTATACAAGGTGATGTACGATACGGGTTTCGCCTCGCAGGCCACTAGCGTCTCCCGCGACGACGGTTTGAAGCTGCACGACTGCTACATCGGCGCCGCCGTCCACTGCGCGCCACCGGACAACAAGCCGCTGCCTGAAGAGATCCGCAACTGCCGCCCATTCCTGGAACAAGAACTGGAGCTACTCAAGAACCTGCAAGTGGTAGTGGCACTCGGTCGCGTAGCCTTCGACGCCTACCTGTCGGTCCTTCACGGCCAAAGAAAGATCGCCCGCCGCAGTGCTTTTGCCTTCGCCCACAACGCGGAGCATCAAACAGGCGAAGGCCACCCCATCCTGATCAGTTCCTACCACCCAAGCCAGCAAAACACATCAACCGGAAAGCTTACCGGCAAAATGCTGCGAGCGGTTTTCGAGCGCGCGAAGCGCCACCTGCGTTCTTGAGTTCATGAATCCCTGAATTCTTGAATTCCCCGCGTTCCCCAGGAACAACCGCCGTCGCCTTCCCCGTCGCCACATACTTTCCATACGTCTCATCATCGGACGAATCTTCATTGATGAATCCAAACGCCGACGCATTCACCCGCATGCTGAAATGGGACGGCAGCCACAGATTGTCCGCTACCGGCGCCTGCTCCAATTGGAAACGAGTCCCAGGTCCAACCTTGGCGAAGAATCCGAACAGGCTCACCGGCTTGATCACCTCGGCCTTCACCTTCACCCATTGGTTCTGGCTCTTGTCCACCCAGAGCCTTCCGCGCATTCCGGTGAGCACTTTCGTCTCGCGATCTTTGGGCTGATAACCACGCTTCGGCGTGGCATCCAGAACCCAGCAGTCGTACCCGTTGACGATTTCCTCGCCGGCGAGCTGGAAATCGAAAGCCTCCACCATGTTCTTGAGCATGGCGTGATCCTGATCGCGTTCCTTCTGATATTTTGCGATTCGCTTGGCACTTTCTCGTGGCGATTCGCGCGCCCTCTTGTTCATTTCCGCCCGCAGTTTCCGCTCCTCTTCCATCTGGTCACCCGGCAAGAGAGGCTTGTCATCCACCGCGATCAACCGGTTGTATTGCGACCCGTCGATCATCAACACTTCGTAGGTCTTTATGACCGGTGCGCCGTCGCGTTTGCTTTGAACGTCGCGCTCCTGGAAGGCGTAGTTGGGCGCCTGGCTCCAGTCCGTTTCAATCGCCTCCACCGACCGCTGGACGATTCGATGTGGGTCCGGTTTCTCCAGGGTAGCTGCGTCGCATGCCAGACATACCAGTAAGAAGAGGGATCTCATCGGGGTCCTGCCGGACCAGGAAGGAGCAATCGGTGTGCCAACACAATGGGCGCGTACCGCGACACAAGTCTTTGATTCCGAGCGTAATACGGATTCCCGGTGGCGCCGTATCCGCAAACAGCGCGTAATTTCTATAATCGGGCGTCCCGGCGGTGTGCCGTTTATGCGCCCTGGGAAGATTCCTCGGCCTTTGCCGCGAACCCCAGGACATGCCGTCCGGGTTCGCGAATGAAGATTTCCCGCATACCGTAGAATGCGACTCGCTCTGGCACCAGCACCTCGGCGCCTTTCACCCGGTTCAGCGCATCGGCGAAGTTATCGACCTCTATATACAGGCTGGCGCCGAGCTCGAGTACGGCGTCGGCCGCCGGGCCCGCGTCCTTCCTGACGCTCGCGCGCGACTGCATCATTACCTCGCAGCCCTCCTTCTCCAAGACCACGAAGCCGAGCTTATCGCCTTCCGGCACCTCCACGGTCTTTCGAAATCCGAGTTGCTCCACCCAAAATTTCAGCGAGGGCTCGATCTCATCCACAATCAGAATGGGAGTGATTTTCATACGGCAATAGTATCCGGTGTGGGGCTACCGGCGATTGGAAAAAACGGTCATCGAGCGCGCGAAACGAATTCACTGGGGCTGAAGCCGCTCAACTCTCGAAACTCGTTGATGAAGTGCGCCTGGTCGTAGTAGCCGCAATCGAGCGCCACCTGCGCCCAATCGCCACGCGGGCTGCGAGCCAACTGCGTCAAACTATGCCGGAAACGGATCACCCTGCAGAAATGCTTGGGCGACAATCCAATCTCTTCCATAAAAATCCGTCGCACCTGTCGCGCGCTCATCCCGGCGTCAAATGCCAGATCGTCCACCCGCACCTGCCCGCTTTGGCCGACGATGAAGGCCGCCACTCGTTGCACTACGCCAGGCACCGAGGGGTTCACCAACTGGGCTTCCAATAGCGCGACACATTGTTCCGGCGACCTCGCGTCGGGAAATTGCTGCGCCAATTGTCGGCCGCGCGCTCCCCAGACTTCGCTCACCGGAATCGACGCGTCGGTTGTTGCGACGCCCGGGATACGAAAGAAGGCCGCCGACATTCCGGGACGAAATCGAACGCCGCAATCAAACTGCCCGGCGCGGAGCGCGAACACTTGCGCCCGGGTCATGGTTCCGACAACCTGCGGCTCAGTCCATCGACGTCCGCGCGAACACACTATGTCGACGCAACCATCCGGCAGCACCGGATAAGCGGGAAGATCCTCAGTTGTTTCGAGAGTCCAAAAGCACTCGACAAACGGCGCGAGCCGCGGCGCGACGGCATGCTCCCGATACCCGCTCATCCCTCTCTTTACACCGTCAACGTTGGATGCATAGTGTGCCACTTGGTGGCCTTCTCGTACGCCAACGCCACCCGCAACGGCGCGCCCTCCTCGTACAGCTTGCCGGTGAACACGATCCCTTGCGGCAATCCGTTCACGAAGCCGCACGGCGTCACCGCCTGTGGATGCCCGGTCAAATTCGTGACCAGCAACAATCCGGTGAACGCCGGCGAAACCAGGACGTCCCAATCCACCATGAACTGGTCCATCTTATGCATCAGCAAGGTGCGCGCCCGCTGTGCGCGAATGTACTCCACTGCCGGGATCATTCGCGCCGTGCGGAACGAATTCGGCCAATCCTGCGGCGCCTGGCCTCGCAATTTGTTCACGTCGCCGCTGCGGGTCAGATCGTCGAACGCAGCCGCGGCTTCCGCTTCCAGAATCACGCGCAACGGGCCAGCTTGAAAGTCCGGCAGCTTCACCAGTTCCATCTTTGCGCCCGCGCCACGCAGATCTTCCAGGGCCTGCTCGTAGAGTTTCCTGGTGTCGCCTTGCATCCGTTGCGAGTCGGCGTCCAGATATCCAATCCGCAGACCATTCAAGCCAAGCTGCGGTTGCCAGTCGAAAGGCGCATCCACCACCGCGAGATCTCTTCCGTCAGTTCCATGGATGGCCTGCAACACCAGCGCGCAATCCTCCACTGTGCGGCAGAGCGGACCGGGCTTATCCATGGTCCAGCACAATCCCATTGCGCCGAAGCGGCTCACTCGTCCGTAGGTCGGGCGAAGTCCAACTACTCCGCACGTAGTGGACGGCGAGATGATGGACCCCAGCGTTTCTGTTCCGAGCGAGAATCCGACCAAGCCCGCCGAGGTGGCTGACGCCGATCCGGCCGACGATCCGCTGGACGAGCGTTCGGTATTCCACGGGTTCTTGGTCATCCCGGCAAACCACAATCCGCCCTGCGCCAGTGCGCCCATCGACAGCTTGGCCAGTAATACGGCGCCCTGTTGTTCCAAGCGATCCACTACGGTCGCGTTGTAAGCGAACATCTGATCCTGGTACGGCTCCGCGCCCCAGGTGGTCTTGATTCCCTTGGTGGCGTACAGATCCTTCGCGCCCCAGGGGATCCCGTGCAGTGGCCCCCGGTAGTGTCCGTGCTTGATCTCATCGTCAGCCTTGGCCGCCTGTTGCAGTGCCAGATCCTCGCTCAACGTGATCACGCAGAGCAGTTTCGGCGAGTATTTCTTCAGCCGCTCCAGGTACATTTTGGTTAGTTCGGTCGACGAAATCTTGCGCGCCTTGATGAGCGCGGCGAGCGTGGTCACCGGCTCGAACGCCAGTTCCTCTGCGGAGGTGAAACTCTTGGGCTTCTCCTGGGTCGGCGAGAATTTCCCGGATTTCGCCGTGGGTTTGGTCGGGTAAAAGCGGGTCGCCGGTTCCGTATCGAGCGGCACGTCGATCTTGCGGAGCGCGTCATAGCCGCTCAGCGCGCGATTCACGCCGGGCAGCATCATGGCCATCTGGTCGTCGGTGAACTCCAGCCCGATTAGTTGGAGGGCCCCCTGCAGCATCTCCTTGGTAACCTTTTGCGGCGTAGCCGGGGCCTGCCGAGCCTGCGGCACCTGCGCTGCGACGGGTCCCGCGGCGGACAGCACCGCAACCAACCTCATCCAGTCGCGCCGATCGATGTCTCCAACCATAGTGGGTCCATCTTAGCAAGCCACGCCGATTCAGGATCGGTTTGGCATGAAGGCAGACCGCCTCGCCTTTGGTCTATACTGAAGGGGAGTTAACGGTCGGTTTCCATCCTAACCTCACGGCAGGTCGAAGCGTCCGCGGGATTCGTATGACTATTGTTCTGACGATTATTCACATCATCGTGTGTTTCTTTCTGGTAGTGGTCGTGCTGCTGCAGAGCGGCAAGGCCGCGGACTTGGCCGGCGCGTTCGGCGGAATGGGGTCGCAGACGGCCTTCGGGCCACGCGGTTCGGCGACAGTACTTTCGAGAGCCACCACGATCGCCGCAGCGGTGTTCATGTTGACCTCGCTCTCGCTGGCGATCCTGGGGGTGCGCAACTCATCCTCTTCGGGCAGCGTGCTGGAGAAGCAGAAGGCGCCACCACCGAAATCGGCGCCGGCGACACCACAGGGGCCGGGCTCGATCAGCGTCACGCCCCCTGGCGGGCAGCCCACGACCATCCCACTGCCCTTGCCGCAGGCGCCCCCACAAGCCCCGGCGCAGGCTCCGGCGAAGCAGCCGGCGCCCCAGAAGAAATAGCGATCTTGCAGTAATGCGGAGGTGGCGGAATTGGCAGACGCACTAGCTTGAGGTGCTAGCGGGAGCAATCCCGTGGGGGTTCAAGTCCCCCCCCCCGCACCACACTAACCTACGGAGGCTCATTTGCAGCCTCCATCCTTTTAGGTGATTTTGCGTGGCTGGAAATTCGACCCACCGTGCGCCGGAGCGACCCCGATCAGCATGTTGGTCGTCGGGTAAGCTCGTTCGGCGCCGGCTGGAATTCCACCGGTGAGCACCTCATCCTCCAAATGCGTGAATGAGCTCCCCGGATAGTCGACCAGCTCAATCTGAAACGCGGTCAACGGCTGGGAGTAATATTCCGGATATGAATGATGGATCCACCGCCCGCGGCGTCAATGCGCAGTTCAGGCAGCGGCGCCTGCGCGGCTACGGCGGGCAGGACGCACAGAACCGCCGCGGCAAGTTTCATGCAAACTACTTGTCCGCCAGTTTCCTTCCCGCGTTCAAGTTATCGAAATTCAGGATCGCGTTGAACACCAGGAAATAACTGCCCTTGGTTTCCGCGCGCCAGAAGGGATTGTTCGAGAACAAGACCACGTGACCCTGGCCATACGGCGAATCGATCACCGCGGCGTGCTGCGCCAATTCAGAACCATTGTCCAGGAGCCCTGAAACCAGCAGCTCATTGGTATTGGCGTAACGCAACACCACGCGCGGCCTCGCGGCAGGCGGAATCACGTTCACCGGATTGCGAAGTTGCTCATCGGTAAGCGGCGTGGCTTCCCATAACTCGGCGTGCGGCTCTTCGGGAATCTCCACTGGCGCGCGGCCTTGCGGCAAATCGGGATCGTCTGCCGTGCCTCGGCCTGTAGCGCGCTCGCGATCGGCCGCGCCGCCCGGACCACCAGCGCCTCCGCGGCCGCCACCTCCACCGCCAACCATATTCCCAACACGGAAAACCGGCGGATTGGAAGCGAAGATCGCCAGATTGTCGCTATACCCGTAAACGATCGGGCTCGCAACGTCCACCATCTTGGAACGCAACGCGGAGCCTGTAACCTTCAGCCGTGCGGCCGGCGTAATGCTGACCCCCGGAGTGAATCCGAAAGCAACGGCGAAATTGGTGGTGTCGTTGGCGGTGATCAACAATCCGCCGTTGCGCACAAACTCCTGCAAATGTTCCAGGCCCGACCAACCGAGGCCCGGACGCATGTCGTCGGTCTCGTCGGTCTTTCCCAGATTCGGCGTCAGCGGCGTTACTTTCCATGGCAGCGGATTCCCGTACATAGGCATTCCGCTGATAATCGTCTGCGGATTGCCGCGAACGCCTGGAGCAAATACGATCACGTCGTACTTGGAACGCAGATCGGCGCTCTGCGACACCGTCTGCGTGTTGATGTAGTCGTACGGGATCCTCAAGCGGTCGAACTCCACGCGCCACCAACCTTCGGCCTGCGTACCGAGCCAGGTGTGCATCATAGCAACGCGCGCCGCACGCGCCGGATGAGTTTTCACAGTGGGCGCAGCGGCCACGGCATAACCCTGCAGCCCAAGCTCAGTGGCTGCCTTGCCAAGGTCGGCGACCACGACGTTACGAATGATGAACGATCCGCGGTTGAACTTGTGGCCGTCGGCCTCAAACTTCTCTTCCGCGGTTTCAAACGATGCATTCGGGAAGCGGTAACGGAGCGTAATCAACGCGTCGTCTGCATTGTGGTTCACCAGGAAAACATCGCCTTGGCCCGCGATTCCGCCGGGAGCCTGCACCTGCCCCTGCACCCGATCCATGGCAGCACTCAAAACTTTGAGATCGGTGACGCGCGCCACTTGCACGTTGCCTAGTTCGCCGAACGTCCAGCCGGTGTCATCGTAGATGCTCTTCTGCGGATCGTTCGCCGCCCAGTACTGATAATCCAGCAGCGTGTCGGCGATGCGGCTGTATGGCTGATCCATGCGCAGAACATAACTGCCCGCAGCGAATGTGCGCGGTTCCGGTTTCGGCTTTTCAGCGGGCTTGCGTGGGGCGTCGCCTTCCGCCGGAGTATCTGCAGCCGCGGCAGCACCGCCCACGCCAGCGCCGGCACCCCGTCCACCACGGGCCGGAGCCTTCTTGCCCGGCATCATCACCGTGAACGGCGCACTGGCGCGCGATATCTCGCAGCCTTGCGCCTGCAACATCCGAAGCAAGTCGGCCTGCGCGCCGGGCCGTGGATCGTCGGCCGGAAATACATACGCGGCCGGTCCGGCGGATTGCGGCTTCTCGATGGACCGCTTGGCCTTCAGATAAAAGTTGCGCAGGAACAGTTTGTTATTGGCGCTGAAATACGCGAGCCCGGTCAGAACGCCAGTCTGTTCGTAATTGTTATTGTTCCGTTGCGACCATTTCGCTTTCGGCAGCGGTGGATTCTGCTTGAACCAGGTACGTTGGTATTCGTTCGGACGCAGCGTGCGCTCTTCGGTATCTGCGCCGCCATTGCCGAAAGTTTCATACAGCCGGCTGATGCCGTTGTGCATCGCCGCGATGAACATCAGATAACTGGGCGACCAGGTGTCGAAAGTACCGTGCGTGAACACGCCGGGCATGCCGAACTTGGTCATCTCCGAAACGTTGTTCCAGCCCATCATCTGCCATTCGTCGGCGAGAATCGGATCGATCCATGCATTGTAAGGCCCATCGCCCACCGTGTTGTCGTAAAGATATGGCACCGATTCGTGCAGATCGTGTAGCACCTGCGCCTTCCATCCGACGAAGGTGTTCAGAACATTACGCGTGAGCTGCAACGTCAATCCCATGGAGTCGCGATTGTTGTCGTGCGCGACATAGTGCCCCCAATAAACCAGCGGCGGCCACTGCTTTCCCGGATTCGCCAGGTGCCAGCGATAGATGTCCACCATGCGGTCGCGCCCGTCCACTTCGACGATGGGCGTGATCAGCGTGATCACGTTCTCGCGAATCGACCGGATGTAGGCGCTCTCGTCCACCGCCAGCCGGTACGCCAGTTCCATTAGCGCGGTTGGCGCTCCGGTCTCGGGCGAGTGGATGGTTCCAGTGATGTAGTAGATGGGCGTCGATGCAGCGATCAGTTTTTCCGCCTCGGCGTCATCCATCTTGATGGTTCGCGGATCGGCCAGCTTGGCCAGCCGGGCGCGGTTCTCATCCAGCGATGCGATCAAACGCTCGGACGCCACGGCCACTGCGATCATCTCGCGGCCTTCCTCCGTCTTGCCGATGCTGAAGACCTTCACCCGCGGGCTGGCTTTCTCCAGCATCCGCATGTAGCGGTAGACTTCGTGCGAGTAGGGTAGGATGCCGGGCGCGCCGGCAATGTCTCCGAGCACGGTCTTGGGAGTCGGCACCGTCTTCGAAGCCGGCAGGTATGAAGTCAACGGCGAGTTGAAGAACGGCTCCGTCGTGTATTCGGTGATTTTTTTCGTGTACTCTTCGTCCACGGGCTGAGTGGCCTCGCGGCCGGGCTTCAACAATACGGTCGCGCTAGGCTGGCCGAACAGAGAAGACACAAAGCTGGCAAGAATGAGAAATGAAAGGGGGCGCATCATTGAAGACTATACCGCAGCGAAGACTATACCGCAGCCACGCTACTTGCGGAGTTCCGCCAACCACAGTTCTTTCCACTCGGCCGCGCTCTTGCCGGTGATGGTCTGCAGATCGGCGTCGAAGTTCTTGGCCGCGATAACGGCACGCGCTTGCTCCGGCGTGTTGCGTTCCAGCAGGAATTGCACGAACGACTGCGCCATCACATAGAAAGGCGCCGCTACGTTCGAACGATCGTAGCTGATCGACGGCGGTTCGCCAGGCATTCCGATGAACGGAATCACCGCCTGGCCACGCTCGGAAGCCACCCATCGCCTCGCATCCTGATCGATTCCTCGATTGCCTCGCCGCGAGAAAATTCCGCCGTCGTAGCCACCGGTGTGTTCGCTTACGTAGCTCTGAACATAGGACGCCAGTCCCTCGCTGAACCACATCGGGCACGCGTCGCAAGGCGCTACCAAATGGGTCGTCTCGTGCAAATAAGGCGCGATCCGTCGCTGCACCCGGGTCATGGGCAGGTAAATCGATCGATAGGTGGAGTGCGAGATATCGATTTTGCTGCTGATGAAATACCGGATCTTGCGCCCGGCCAGCCGCGACGCGCCCAGGTAAGCTTCAATGTCGATGATGCCGCGGTTCACCAGCTCGGAGAATGCTGTAACCTCGTCGGGCTGAAGAATCCCGCTTTCGAAGCAGAGCGTGGCTCGATCCTGCTCCACGCAGGTGCCGTTCTTCGTCAGGTCGTTCGCTAACTCGCGATCGGCATACCAGGATTGCCCATTCACGCAGCTCGAACCGGCCCCCAAGGAGGCGATCAGCACAAAAAGGTAGAGCCCGGCTTTATTAGACATCGGGTGCTGCTTATAGTGACGATGATACCTGATTACGGTTACGCAGAAAGCGGAGCTTTTTACCTTTCTTCACACAATGGAGCTAACCCACATATCTCACAGATATCCGGTAGTGATGATGTAGCGCACGCACTCGTGCGTGCCGCGTCGCCACTCATGGCGACGCCCGG
>DASQGY010000123.1:0-16356 GCA_035632375.1 Bryobacteraceae bacterium
CTCCGTGGACGTTGCCTTGAAACGACACCCGATGCGTGTTGGGAATCTCAGTCAAGAGAGCATCGGCGGCCAACGACGACAACGAGATCCCGTACCACTCCAGCACCTCTAGAAAATCGAGGCGATAGACCGCGCATAGCGAGTATAGCTTGTAAAGCGTCGGGACCAGGCCCCGATTCTCAATTTCCGAAATCCGGTTGATCAGGACCGCGAACTCATCGTTGTGGTACTTCTCAGCGATCTTTTGACTGGCGATCTCGACATCGCGGACGCGCAGATTCAACCGTTCCCTTGCCCGCCTAAGCTTCTGTCCAGCGTCCTCCATGGTATGATGCTTTTCCAGCGCTTTCCCATGTGGCCGGGTATCATCTTGAATTCGAACCATTTGACCACAATAGCCCCACCGGCTCGAATTATAACGGTCATGGGGCGTTGGAATCAAGAGCGGAAACGGAATTTTGTTCGGTTTTCCGAACAAGGATCGGAGTCACGTATGTTTTTCAACAAATTGGGTGGTCACAAACCGTGAAGAGGTTACGGGCCGGGTTTCAAGGAGCTTTGGGGGCCTTTAGCCAGGAAGCCGTGAGCCAGCTTCTCGGACCAGCGGCGGAGCCGGTTCCCTACGCCCGCTTTGAGGACGTTTTTCGGGCACTGCGCGCCGGCAAGATCGATGCCGCCGTCATCCCCATTGAGAACACCCTCGCCGGGTCGGTCCACGAGAACTACGACCACCTGCTGAACTTCGATGTGCGCATCGCCGCCGAGACCAATGTCCGCATCGTCCATAACCTCATAGCGCCGCCCGGCGTCCGATTTAAGGATATCCGCAAGGTTTACTCACATCCCGTAGCGCTGAATCAGTGCCTGCGGTTCTTTGCCCAACACAGAAATATCGAGCGAACGGCATATTACGATACGGCCGGCAGTGTCCAGATGGTGATGCAGGAAAGGCCGCCCGACGCCGCCGCCATTGCGTCTGCTGTAGCCGCCAAGATGTACGGGGGCCAGATCCTGCGGCGTTCCATCGAAGACGACCGGCGCAATTTCACCCGCTTCTTCCTGCTATATCCGGCCAAGCACCTTCCCAAGCGGCCCAAGACCGATGGTCCGTGGAAGACGACGCTGGTCTTCGCCACCCGTAACATTCCCGGGGCCCTGTTCCGAAGCTTGAGCGCGTTCGCCCTGCGCGACTTGAACATGCTGAAGATCGAATCGCGCCCCCTACGAGGCAAACCGTGGGAGTATCTGTTCTACCTGGACCTGCTGGGCCGCGAAGATGAGCCGCGCGTAAAGAATGCCCTGGGGCACTTGGCCGAGTTAGCGGATTTTCTGCGGGTGCTGGGCAGCTACCCCAAGGGCCGCTAGTGCGATTCACCGGTCTCGCGGCTTGAATTTCAACGCCGTGTGCGTCGCTGAGAAGGAGCAAACTTTGATGTCCGCGAATCCAGCCGCGCGCCCCGCCTTGATCACATCGACCTCGGTGATCGTTTGGAGACCTTTCGGATAGACTACCCAGACTGGCTGCTCTCTCAGGTAGGCCAGTTCCACCAGTTCGTCCTTGCTTCGAACCGATAGCATCGCCAGATCGGGCTTCGATTTCGCGATCACGGCGCCACGCTCCGCCAGTTCCCGCTTGAAATCGTCATCGTGCCGGCCAATAAGCTGCACCTTCGTCCCGGACTTCACGCCCAACTTGTCGAGCCGGCTGGGTGGATTGCGGATTTTGTCCGCCCACTTCTCCGCGGCTTTGCCCAGATGAAACACCGCCAGGCCATCTGGATATTGGACCTTCAGTTTTCCGTCCACCGCTTCCATCGAGCTGATGCTTTGGAAAGGAACCTTCAAGCGAAACGCCCCGCGGAAAATAATCTCCGTGGACTCGAGCAGCGCCTTGCCGTCGCACGACTGCTTTCCGAAGTCAACGCGGCACTTGATCTCTTGTCCCATTTAGTCCCCCAACCTGTTAGTCACCCAACTTGGCGTGCAGCGCCTTCAAATAAGCGTCGATGCTGGCCGTATGGCCGAATACGAAGCGCGACATGAAACGGAAGATGGGATTGTAGACTTCGCCCGCTTCCGTGATCTTCAATGTACAGCCATCCGCGTCCGGCGCGATCTCGTGCGTCCAGGTTCCGCCGAACGGCAGGTTCCGGTCGGCGATGCGCGTGACCAAGCGGCTCGGCGCTATCTCTTCCATGCTCTCGTAGGTGATGCCCTGGCCGCGCTTGTCAGTCTCTTTCCAGGTCCGGCGCCCCTCGCGCGGAGCAAGCTTTTCGAAACTGCGAATGTCCGGACGCCAGTCCGGCGGACCAGTGATGGTTTCCCAAACGGCCTGCGGCGGCCGCCGGAACCGCGAAGACCGCGAGGCGATGTGCGCCTTGGGTAACATCGCTCCGATAGCCGCGACCAAAGCCACCACTCCCACCAAGCAACCAACTGCGATCAACGCCCATTTCATACGTAGCTCCTGGCGGCCTTTCCCGCGCCGCTCTTCTGCATCGCTTCCACCGAGGCGCGTGCCAGCAGTTCCATGCCATGAAGCGCCTGTTCCCGCTCCGCTGGCGTCAACTCGCCGAGCACTGTCCGTACCCGCTCCGGATCGAGCACCTTCTGTTGCGATTTGATGCGCACGCCGGCCTTGGTCAGCCGCAGTTTCACCCGCCGGCCATCCTTGGCGTCGCGTCCGCGAATCACGTACCCGCCCCGCGCCAGCCGGTCGATCATCAGAGACATGGTGGACGCCGTCACCCCCATGTGCGCGGCCAGCGCCAGCAATCCGGTCGGCTCAATTTCATCCAAGTGATCCAGCACGCTGGCCTGATGCGAGCTGAGCGTACGGTTCCGCTTCGGATCCGGCACGTGCCGCATGTGGCATGCGAAGTAGATCCGCGGATAGAAATTCAGCAGTTGGGCGACCTGATCCAAATCAAGACCAGTCTAGGTCCTATAATTTGATTTGTCAAATCAAATTATAAGGGTGGTGGGAAGTGGGCAGTGGGTGGTGGGAAAGGCTCTAGGACAGCGAATGGAGATAAGCTATGGCCCTACGAATGTCACCCAGGCGTTCCTGTTGATTCTCCGCTTCGCGTTCGATGTTCAAGGGGCCGCTGAAACCGATTTCCTTCAGCTTCGCCAGGAACCGTGGGATGTCCACCGATCCCTGGCCTAGTGGGCGCTCCGCGCCGAGAGTGCCGGGCTTATCGCGCGGCGGCCAGTCGCCGTCTTTCGCGTGTACCGATAGCACCCGCGGCCCCAGCACGGAGAGCGCTTCAATCGGGTCGCCGGTCCCGTAGAGAATCATGTTGGCCGGATCGAAATTGATCCCCAGATTGGGCCGGTCCGCGTCCTTCAAAAACTTCAGCAACACGTGCGCCGGTTCCTGCCCGGTCTCGAGCGCGAAAGTTTGGTGGTGCCGGGCGGCGTGATCGGCCACCCGGCGAACCATTTCCAGTACGGCCTTATAGTCGGGATGCGTAGTGTCTTCCGGAACAAACCCAATGTGGCAAGCGATACTTCGCACGCCGATTGCCGCCGCAAAATCGCTGAGCTCGTGCGTTCGCCGTTCCCGCTCCTCGCGAGTGGCTCGTGGAATGAACCCAACAGTTCTTTGCACAGTTGG
Organism: Bryobacteraceae bacterium; assembly: GCA_035632375.1. Classification (GTDB taxonomy): domain Bacteria; phylum Acidobacteriota; class Terriglobia; order Bryobacterales; family Bryobacteraceae; genus Palsa-89. The sequence goes on from DASQGY010000123.1 coordinate 3,620, forward strand.
AATATCGGCGTAGCTTTCGCCGGTGTAGGCCGCGAACACCGTGACCAGAGTGAAATGCCGTTGCTCCAAGTCCGCCTTCCATTCGGCCGCCAGCGCATCGCTCAGTTCCAAATCGCCCGCAATCCCAAGCTGGCCGCAACGGACGCCGAACGAACAGATTTCCTCCAGGCGGTCGCGCCCGGCCCAGAACATTACGCCCACTTCCCGATCCTTCAAAGATTGCATCGGATTTTCTCTCCGTTCCTGTTTCGCGCTTCCAACATACACCGCGCCAGCGCCACCGCATCGGCCGACTCCTCTGGTGGACAGAGCTCCGGACTCCTGTGATCGGCGCAGCAACTCAGAAAATATTCGATCTGCGCGCGATACCCATCTTTCTCCGCCATCGCCAGCGGCTCCATTTGCCCATCGGCCCGATACAATGCCGGAGCCCGCCCAACGGAGGAAAACTCCACCGTCCCTCCGTCCGCGACGATCGTGTACTCCATCGAAAAAGGATACGACTTGGGATGGTGCCATCCGCCCGAGACGATCACCGTCCGCCGGCCAGGATAGTGCAGTTCCGCGGTGATGACATCGACGCCGGAAGCCAACGCCTCATGTCCGGTGGCCGAGATAGTCTCCGGGCGTCCGAAAAGATGCAGGCACATATCGACATCGTGAATCAGCAGGTCGAACACGCCGCCGCCGCTCTGCGCCGGATCGGCCAGCCATCCGCCCCAACCTGGCGCGGCGCAGCGCCTCCGAAAGATGGCCGAGCGAGCGATGCCGATTCGTCCGGAATTCAGCACCTCGCGCAGCGCCTCGTACATCGGGAAAAACCGCAGAACCTGCGCCACCATCAGCACCCGGCCGTGCTTCTTCGCCTCGGCGATCATGTGCCGCGCCGAAGCGGCATCCAGCGCCATCGGCTTTTCCACCAGCACGTGCTTCGCGGCCTGCAGGGCATCGATGGCCACGGAAGCGTGCAGATGAGTGGGGAGGCAGATATCGACGGCTTCGACCCGCGAATCGTCCATCACTTGCCGGATGTCCCGATATCTGGCGATGCCGCTAAAATCCAACTTCTCGCCAGGCCCGCCGATGTTTCCCTGAATTCCAGTGAGGTCCCCGGCAAGCTTCTTCTCGTCGCGGCTGGAGACCGCCACCAGCTCGGCGCTGGGAATGGAGCGTAGCGCCTTCAGGTGGGTACTGCCCATGAATCCCAAGCCGACGACGGCGACGCGCATAGACAACCATCGTAGCGGTGATTTGCCGGCTATGGGCGCGTGTTCAGATTCGCGATCGCGTGGGCACGCTGGTATAACTCCCCAGCACCTTCAGGTAGTTGGCCCGCTCAAACGCCGCAGGCTCGGCTACCGCCGCGGCGTTCATCGACCCGCGCATCTGCCGGATCGATTCGTACTCATGCCGGTCCATCCACTCCACGACGTTGGTTGCGAGATCGCGTAAGTACTCGATCCCGTGCTTCAGCAGCGCCGAGGTCAGCATCACCACCTGGGCCCCCGCCATGATCCCCTTCAGCACATCCTCGGCGGTGTGGATTCCGCCCGTAATGGCGAGCTCCGGCCGAATCTGCCTGGAAAGCAGCGCCACCCAATGCAGCCGCAGGCGGAGGTCTTCGGAAGTACTCAGCGTCAGGTGAGGCGCAACTTCCAAGGTCTCGATATCGAAGTCGGGTTGATAAAAGCGATTGAACAGGACCAGCGCGTCCGCCCCTGCGCGATCCAGCCGGTACGCCATGTTGGCCATCGACGTAAAGTAGGGCCCCAGTTTCACCGCCACGGGGATATGCACTTGGGCTTTGACGGCCTCCACCAGGTCGCAATAGCTGTCCTCGATCTCGCGTCCCTGGATCTCCAGACTGGTCGGCAGAAAGTAGATGTTCAACTCCAGCGCGTCGGCGCCCGCGTCTTCGATCTCGCGCGCATACCGGATCCACCCTCCGGTAGATACGCCGTTGAGGCTGCCGATCACGGGAATTCGCAACGCCTTCTTGGCCCGCTGGATGTGGTCCAGGTAGGCCTTGGGACCCATGCTGTAATTCTGGAGATCGGGGAAGTAGCTCAGAGATTCGGCATAGCTCTCGGCGCCGGCGCTCAGGAAACGGTCCAGAGTCTCCGCTTCGGCATTGATTTGTTCTTCGAAGAGCGAGTGCAGCACCACCGCGCCTGCGCCGCACTCTTCCAACTTCTGCAGATTTGCGAGGTCCTTGCAAATGGGCGACGCCGAAGCTACTAAAGGACTGCGCAGCTTCAAACCCAGATACCCGGTCGAGAGATCGATCATGACTGCGCCCCTCCGTTCGAGTAAGAAAGACTGGCCCAGTGCTCGTACAGTTTCCAGCGCAGATTCACGTCCTTCTGCGCTTCGGTGAGAAGCATCGCCGCCGTTTCCGGAGCGCTGTGTACCAGCATGGTGTAGCGGCCTTCGTTGTAGATGTATTTTTCCAGCGGCAGCGCCGGCGGCCGCGAGTCCAACTGGAATGGATTCTTGCCACCCGCGGCCAACGCCGGATTGTAGCGGAAAAGCGGCCAGTAAGCGGACTGCACTGCCGCCTTCTGTTGATCGAGACCATGCACCAGATCGTAGCCATGGGCGATGCAATGGCTGTAGGCGATGATCAGCGCGGGCCCGTCGTAGGCCTCCGCCTCTAGAAACGCCTTCACCGTTTGGGTGTCGTTCGCGCCGAAAGCCACATGAGCGACATAGACCGTTCCGTAAGTCATGGCCATCATGCCCAGATCCTTCTTGGCGCCCGGCTTCCCGCCGGCGGCAAACTTCGCCACCGCCGCGCGAGGAGTGGACTTCGACATCTGACCGCCGGTGTTCGAATACACCTCCGTGTCGAGCACCAGGATCTTCACGTTGCGGCCCGACGCGAAGACATGATCCAGCCCGCCATAGCCGATGTCGTACGCCCAGCCGTCGCCGCCCACCAGCCAGACGCTCTTGCGGACCAGCGCTCCGGTGATCGCCGCGAGATCGCGCATCTCCGGATCGTTCAGATCGGTGAGCCTCTGATCCAATTCCGCTACGCGGCGACGCTGTTCCTGAATACCGGCTTCCGTTAACTGATCGGCGGCGAGAATCTCCCCGGTAAGCGCCTCGCCGATACGCGGCGCAAAGCGGCGCAGCAACTCGCCCGCGTACCCGGCCTGTTTGTCGAGCGAAACCCGAATGCCGAGCCCGAACTCCGCATTATCCTCAAAGAGCGAGTTCGACCATGCGGGTCCGCGCCCGGCGGCATTCACCGTGTACGGCGTGGTCGGCAGATTCCCGCCATAAATGGAAGAACAACCTGTAGCGTTGGCAATCACCGCCCGATCGCCAAAAAGCTGCGTCAGCATCTTGATGTACGGCGTTTCGCCGCAGCCTGAGCACGCGCCTGGAAACTCAAACAGCGGCTCCAGCAGTTGGACGTCCTTCACGGTATGCATGGCGACCGTGGCGCGATCGGTCTGCGGAAGGCTCAGGAAGAAATCCCAGTTCCGCCGCTCCTGCTCGCGAATAGGCGCCTGCGGCGCCATGTTGATGGCTTTCTTCTTCGCTTCGCTCTTGCTCTTGGCCGGACATACCTCGATACACAACCCGCACCCCGTGCAGTCCTCCGGAGCCACCTGCAACACGTAACGCATGTTGGCGCGCTCCTTCCAGCGGGCGATCGCCGTCTTGAACCCAACCGGCGCATCCCGAAAGGCCGCGGGCTCGCACACCTTGGCGCGAATCACCGCGTGCGGACAAACCATCACACACTTGCCGCACTGTATGCAGATCTCTTCCTCCCAAACCGGGATCTCCTGCGCCAGGTTGCGTTTTTCCCATTTCGCCGTTCCGGTAGGATAGGTGCCGTCCACCGGCATGGCGCTCACCGGCAGTTGGTCGCCATCGCCCGCCATGATGGTCCCCAGCACACGCTGGACAAACTCGGGCGCACGATCCGATACCGACGCTTGACGATCGAACGAACTGTTCGCTTCTTTGGGAATCTGCACTAGTTCCATATGCGCCAGTGCGTTGTCCACCGCGGCGTAGTTCTTCTGGACCACCGCCTCGCCCCGCTTGCCGTAAGTCTTGGCGATGGCGTGCTTGATGGCGGCAATCGCGTCTTCGCGCGGCAGAGCGCCGCTCAACGCAAAGAAACAGGTCTGCATCACCGTGTTGATGCGCCCGCCCATCCCGTTTTCCTTGGCCACGCGATAGGCGTCGATGACGAAAACCCTGAGCCGCTTCTCCAAGATCTGTTGTTGCGCCGACCGCGGCAGGTGGTCCCACACTTCCACGGCGTTGAAAGGACTGTTCAGAAGAAACGTCGCCCCAGGCTCCGCCACCTTCAGAACATCGATCCGCTCCAGGAACGAAAACTGATGGCAAGCCACAAAGCTGGCACGCTCAATCAGATAACTCGCGCGAATCGGATTGCGTCCGAAGCGCAGGTGCGAGATGGTCATCGCCCCCGATTTCTTCGAGTCGTAAACGAAGTATCCCTGTGCGTAGTTGTCTGTATCCTCGCCGATGATCTTGATGGAATTCTTGTTCGCGCCGACCGTGCCGTCAGCGCCGAGCCCGTAGAACACTGCTCGAACCGTATCGGGATCCTCGGTAGAAAAAGCCGGGTCATACGCCAGGCTGCGGTGCGAAACATCGTCGTTGATTCCCACCATGAAGTGATTGCGGGGCGCAACCGCGGCAAGCTCGGCGAATACCGACTGAGCCATGGCCGGCGTGAATTCCTTGCTGGCTAATCCGTACCGTCCGCCAACCACCCGAGGCGGGGCCGCAAAGTTTCCCGCCTCCTGCAGCGCCACCACGACATCCTGATACAACGGTTCGCCCGGACTTCCCGGTTCCTTGGTGCGATCCAGCACCGCAATCGCCCGAACAGTTTTGGGCAGCACATCCACAAACGCCGCCGCCGAAAACGGCCGGAATAGGTGCACGTTCACTACGCCGACCTTCTCGCCGCGAGCCATCAAGGCTTCGGCGCACTCTTCGGCCGCCAGAACACCCGAACCCATCAACACCACGACTCGCTCGGCATCCGGAGCGCCGAAATAATCGAAAAGACGATAGTGCCGTCCGGTAAGCGCAGCGAACCGATCCATCACCCGCTGCACCGTCTCCGGGCACGCGTCGTAAAACGGATTGACCGTCTCGCGAGCTTGAAAATATACATCGGGATTCTGCGCCGTCCCCCGCAACACTGGCCGGTCCGGATTCAGCGATCGCGCGCGATGCGCCCGCACCAGATCGTCGGAGATCATCGCCCGCAGGTCCTCATTGCTGAGCTGCTCCACTTTGGCCACTTCATGCGAGGTGCGAAATCCATCGAAAAAATGAACGAACGGAAGCCTGGATTCGAGTGTCGCCGCATGTGCGATCAACGCCATGTCCATCACCGACTGCACGGAGTGCGAAGAAAGCATGGCGAAACCGGTCTGCCGCACCGCCATCACGTCCTGGTGATCGCCGAAAATCGACAGCCCCTGCGCGGCCAGCGCCCGAGCCGCAACGTGAAACACCACCGGCGTCAATTCGCCCGCGATCTTGTACATGTTGGGGATCATCAACAACAGGCCCTGCGATGACGTGAAAGTGGTGGTCAGCGAGCCGCCCTGCAACGCGCCGTGGACCGTCCCGGCCGCGCCGCCCTCGCTCTGCATCTCCACCACTGTGGGAACCGAGCCCCACACGTTCGCCTGCCCCGCCGCCGACCACTGATCCGACCACTCGCCCATCGCCGAGGATGGCGTGATGGGGTAGATGGCGATCACTTCGCTGAGGCGGTGAGCGACGTACGCAGCAGCTTCATTGCCGTCAATGGTGACTTGGGGGCGTTTCACGCAAGGTGGCGTTGCACGCCAGACACCGCTCGTAAACTATTGCAGTTTCGTACCCTTAGAGCAACCCTGCGCAATTTCACCCACAACCAGATCCACGGCCGCCAGCACCTCGCTGGTCACGGCAGCTCCGTGCTGGAATTGGGAAGCCTCAATCCCATAAACCCGCATGCGGGATGGCAAGCGCCCTAACACTCGCGCCAACTCGATCGCTTCCGAAGGACCGTAGGCATGTGTGCTACTACAATTGAGTATCCTCTTCTTGGCCCAGTGGGGCGGCCCCCCTGGTCCGCGGCCGACTCCCTCGTCGACCGGTTCAGGATTGGAAACGGGACACTCCTCCGAACCGCGCGTCGAGGCGTCCTCCCACACTGTTATTGAGCCGGGACTCCCCCCACCAACCATCGCATCCACCAGAACAACATCCTCGAACCCGTTCCAAAGATCGAGCAGCGCGAGTCCATCCCCCGAATGCTCCAGCGCGTCCAACCCTAGCAGCCGCAACTTCCGCGCTACCAGGATGCCCGCCGCATCGTCTCCCCGATCCGTATTCCCGCAACCAATGATCAACATCGAAGCGCTACTCCCGCTCCATCCTTGGTTTCAAGACTCGATCTCCACCTTCAAGAAATGCGTCGCACAGGAAATACACGGATCGTAGTTCCGGACCGCATGCTCGCACCGCCGCGTGATCTCCTCCAACGGCTGCTCGATAATTCCCGGAATATACGATCGCAGGTCATCCTCAATCCTCTTTTGATTCTGCGAGGTCGGCGGCACGATCTTGACCGACAGGATCAAGCCGTCGTCATCGATGCTATAGCGGTTGTAGTTGATGCCTCGCGGCGCTTCGGTGATGGCCTGCCCGGTCGCCGCGCGAATCTGGTACGTCGCATGAGGAACCGGAGGCGGTTCATACAACTGGATCGCACGCAGCGCCTCGTCGATGGCGAACACCGTTTCCACCGCCCGAGCCAGTATGCTCTTGAACGGATTTGTGCAGGGAACCCGTAACCCGCAACTCTCAGCCGCCTGCCGTGCGATCTCGGGGAGCTTGGCGTAGTTCAGATTGAAACGCGCCAGCGGACCCACCTGATACGAGCCCCGTCCGCGTATCACGGAGTGCAGCGCATGGGAGTGTTTCACATGCTGCTCCACGAAGTGGTCCTCATATTCGCTGGAATCGATATTCAACCCTTTGTTCGACACCAGCCGTCCTTCGTTGAACGGGTACTCCGAAGGATGAGAAAGCGCCACGAACTCGTAATCCTGCTCGAAATCCGGAAACTCAAATCCGCCCAGGAACCGCGCCTTGGCACATGACGTGTCGAGCGCCCACTTCAATTCCTCCACCAGCGGTTGCAAGTCCGCCTTCGACGGCGTCTTGTGAAATCCCCCGACCGTCACCGAAACGGGATGGATCTCGCGCCCGCCCAGCACGGTCATGATCCGGTTCCCAAGCTTCTTCAACCGCAGCGCTTCTGTCGCCTCTTTCGGATAATCCTTTGCCAACTCCACAAAGTCGCGATAACCGAGAAAGTCGGGCGCGTGCAGCATGTAGATGTGCAGCACATGGCTCTCGATCCACTCGGCTGCATACAGCATCCGGCGCAGCAGCCGCACCATGGGATGAATGGAGATGCCCAACGCACGTTCGATAGAGTGTACCGAAGTCATCTGATAAGCGACCGGGCAAATACCGCAAATGCGCGACGTGATGTCCGGCGCTTCGCTAAAATGCCGCCCGTGCAGCAGCGCTTCAAACAGCCGCGGCGGTTCGAAGATCTTCAGTTTGACGTCCCGCACCTGACCGGCCTTGAGCTTGATGAGCAGCGCGCCTTCGCCCTCCACGCGGGCCATGTAATCCACCTTGATGGTCCGGCTCTTCTTGCCGCCGTCGCCCGGGCCGCTCATACCAGGCCCTTTCCTTGCGTAGCCTGGCGGCAGGCGAAACTCCACGCGTTGTACGAACGGAATGCCCGCAGCACTTCGTCCGGGTCGCGGCCCTGCGCCAGCATACGATCCGCCAGGATGGCTGTGTTAGTCGATTCCGCCGGGCCGAAACATCCATAGCACCCGCGCCCGAACGACGGACAAATGGCCCCGCAACCGGCTTGCGTCGCCGGCCCCAAGCAAGCCATCTCCTGCGCCACCGCAACGCACACCGTTCCCGCGCGCTTGCATTCCACGCAGACGCTATAGGTTGGAATATTCGGCTTACGCCCGGCCAGCGCCGCGCTCACCAATTCCAGCAGTTGATACTTGCTCACCGGGCAGCCGCGCAACTCGAAATCCACCGGTACGTGCCCGGAGATCGGCGTGGACATGCTCAGCGTCTGGATGTATTCAGGATGCGCATACACCTGGTTCACCCACTTCCGTGAATCGCTCCAATTACGCAACGCCTGGATTCCGCCCGCGGTGGAACATGCGCCGATAGCCACCAGCATTTTCGACTGTTTGCGGATCTGCTGGATGCGCCCGGCGTCATGATGCGTGGTGATGGATCCCTCCACCAGCGCAATCTCGTAAGGCCCCTTGCGCATATTGCTGGACATCTCGGGAAAGAACGCGATGTCCACCGCGCCCACCAAGGCCACCAGTTCGTCTTCAAGATCCAGCAGGCTCAACTGGCATCCATCGCAGGATGCGAACTTGAACACGCCGACGCGCGGTTTCCGCTTCACGGCTTGGCCTTCTTCGTTCGGAACATGCCGAACAGCGCGCGTCTGCTGGGGAGGACTCTCTGGTCCGCCGCCGAAACCTTCGCCCGCGGGACCGGCTGTGGAAACAGGTTGCGAAAATCGTAGGGAGTGCCCGCCAACGGTCCTGTTGCCGGCACCGGCGCGTGTCCTGATTTATCGGAATCGAAACTAAAGCTCACGAAGTCCTCCCATCCAGCGCCGCATCTTCGAGTACGGAAACACCGGCCCATCCTTGCAGACAAAATAAGGGCCCATCTGGCAATGCCCGCAGAATCCCACCGCGCATTTCATGTTGCGTTCCATCGACAGATAGATCTGCTCGTCGGCGATCTTTCGCGCCTGCAGTTCCCGCACGGACAAGCGCATCATGATTTCCGGCCCGCACATCATGGCCAGGCTCCGCTCCGGCTGCAATTTAGCCAAGCGGAACAGTTTCGTCACCACGCCGACGTTGCCACGCCAGCTTGGCGCGCCGTAATCGACTGTCGTCAATACTTGTGTATCTGGAAACTTCGCCCAGACCCGCAGCTCCTTGCGAAACAGAAGCTCCTTGGGACTGCGCGCACCGTAAAGAATCACCAGCCGTCCATAATCGGTGCGATGCCGCAGGATGTGATAAATCGTTGGCCGTAGGGGCGCTAGACCGATGCCGCCGGCCACCAGCAACACATCGCTCCCTTTGGCCGCCTGCACCGGCCAACTGGTTCCGAACGGGCCGCGCATGGTAATAAAATCGCCAGGTTGCCGGCTGGTCAGCGCTTTGCTCACTGCGCCCACCGAGCGAATGGTGTACACCAACCGACCCGCATCGCCGGCATCCCCGCTGATGGAGATGGGCGCTTCGCCGACGCCGTAGCTGTAGAGCATGCTGAACTGCCCGGGCTCAAATCGCGGCAAGCTCTCGCCATCGGCGGCCTCGGTGGCGATGGTGTAGGTATCCTGTGTCTCGCGGCTAACATCCGCTACCTTCACCAGCACCGGCCGCATCGGGTCGAGCAGATCCGGATGGGACAGCGCCGTCATCCTCGCACAGCTCCCGCCGGGGCGTACATGTCCACTACCTGCATTCGCGTGGCATCCAAACGTTCCGTGAGCAGCCCCAACAACGACTTCATCATCAAGTAGCCGAAAGCCGTGTCCGATTCGCAGGTCTCGCGCAGCTTCGCCCCGTCGAATGCCAACGCACGGACCGGCGAGAGAGCGCGAGCCTCAAAATGGGCGCCGCTTCCGTTGGTATCGATCAACGAGGACCAGCCCATGGCATCCCCGGCGTGCAGCGTCTGCAGCAGGACGGAGCGGCCCGCGGCGACAATCTCCAGAACCACGCTCCCCTCCACGATGAGATAGAAGACCCCGTGCTGTTCCCCTTCGCGAAAAATGATCTGGTCCCGCGTGAAACGGATCTCCCGAGCCAGCGCCGCCAATCTCTCCAGATGCTGCGGCTCGAAGCCTTTCAGCAAATCCTGCTCCTTGGTCGCCACGATGAATTCTTCAAAACCGATCACTGTGCACCTCTTTCTTGTGCAAATGCCGGTACTTCTTTAGTGAGATCGATACCGACTGGGCACCAGGCCATGCATCGCCCGCAACCGACACACCCGGAGCTGCCAAACTGGTCGTGCCAGTACGACAGCTTGTGAGTGAGCCACTGCCGGTAACGCGATTTCGTAGATGTACGGAGACTGCCTCCGTGAATGTAGCTAAAACCGAGCGTGAAGCAGGAATCCCATTTGCGCCAGCGGTCGGCATGGTCGCCGGTGACGTCGCTGGTGTCTTCCACCGTGACGCAGAAGCAGGTGGGACACACCATAGTGCAGTTTCCGCAGGCCAGGCATCGCGACGCAACGTCGTCCCATTGCGGATGGTCGAAACTGTTTTGCAACAGCTCCGGTAGCCCATCGGTTTCGAGCCGCCGCGTGATCCCCTGTTCGGCTTGCCCGGTTGCCTCCCGCGATCTTCGCAGTATTTCCTCGGAGGCTTCCGCGCTTTGCACTTCCGACAGCAGCTCCGCGCCAAGGTCGGTCCCCACTTCGACCACAAATTCGTGCGCGCCGGCATCCACCAGCTCAGTCAGCGCCAGATCGAAGAAGTACTTCGCTCGAGGCCCGGTCCCCATCGATGTACAGAAACACGTGGCAGCCGGTTCCGTGCACTGTACGGCGATCACCATGCAATTCCGCCGTCGCGCGGCGTACACCGGATCCCGGTAGCGGTCTTCCATCAACACGCGATCCTGGATTCCCATCGCGGCCAACTCACAGGCGCGAACTCCCAGAAAGGCATAACGCGGTGTGGGGTCGCCGTTGGGCAGAATGTGAAACGCCCCGCTACTCTTCTCCGCCCCGAAAAGCTTTATTTCCGCTGGGTGCAGGAAATTCTTCAGGCTCTTCGGCCCATTCGCGAAAGCGAACAACGCCGCATCGGAACGCCGCCGCAGCCGGTAAGAACCAGGTTCCTGCTCCGCCGTCCAACCGATCGGCAGGTCCTCGATTCCCTCGATAGGCCCGTAGGTAATAGCGGAATCTTTGATAGTGGGTCCGATGACCTGATAACCGCGCCGTTGCATCGCGGCAATCAGTGATCCGAGCGCTTGACAGTCGATCCGAACCGCGGCGCCTATAGCTGGCTGCTGGGCAGTCATTCCCTTTGAAACCTGCAGTTCACCCTCCAAAGGAACCCGGACCCGAAAGAGTCCGCGTTTCTCACCGGCGGCGGTGGGTCAGACGAAAAATTGGGTGATATGCCCCAACAAAAAGAGGGTCGGACTCTCAAATTTCCGAGCCCGACCCCTTCGACCGCGTTGGCGCCTGGAGGAGTTGGCGCCAGCGTGGAGTACTACATTATCACGAGTTCCGGGGCCGAGGTCGCATGAACGGCATGCCTGCCTTCCAACCACCTATACCACTCCGGAAGTCCTATTCCATCGGTACAAGAAACATCGAGAATCTCAACCTTCGGATTCACCTTGCGGACATTTTCCTTTGCTTGCGCCAGGTCAAACTGGACGTAGGGCAGCAAATCGACTTTGTTGATAATCACCAGACCCGCCTTCGAAAACGTGCCCGGATATTTCAGCGGCTTGTCTTCTCCCTCGGTGACGCTCAGCACTACGATTTTGTCGTGCTCGCCCAGGTCGTAGCTCGATGGACATACCAGATTCCCCACATTCTCAATCAACAGGTAATCCATGGTCGCGAGATCCCATCCCTCCAGCGCCCGCTCCACCATCCGCGCGTCCAGATGGCACGATCCGCTGGTGGTAATCTGCCGCACCGGGAATCCATAGCGAGCCAACCGCCGCGCATCGTTGTCCGTCTGTATATCGCCCGTTAGCACAGCAACCCGCGCATCCTTTGAAAAGATGGAGAGTGTGCATTCGAGCAACGACGTCTTGCCCGCCCCCGGCGAGCTGATGAAGTTGGGACAGTAGATGCCGTACTCGCAAATGCGCTCGCGTAACGACTGCGCAACCCGCTCGTTCTCGCTCAGCACCTTCTGTTGGATTTCAACCCTGGTCACGGCTCCTCCAGTTCCACATACGCCAGTTCCAGCTCATTGCCGCTGACCGCTTCCGTTGACGGCTCGCCGCAATCCGGACACTGTATTTCGTAATTCTTCAGAGCAAATACAGTGCCACAAGTCGCGCAGCGGTTCTGCCGGGGACGAAACTCGATGTCGAGCGTAGGCGGCTCCGGTTCGCTCCCGGCCAGCAACGCATCAAAACAGAACTGCAAGGCGTCCGGATCCACGCTGGCCCACTCCCCGATGCGCAGCCCCACCTTGCACACCCGAGCCCCCGGATGCCGCCGCGCTTCCCCGCGAACGGCCTCTAGAACCGACGACGCTATGCCCATTTCATGCATAGGGCTTCGCCCTAGGTTGTGGGTTGTAGGTTGTGGGTTGTGGGATAAGCACACTAAACGCGGCCCGTGTTGTCCCACAACCTACATCCCACATCCCACAACCCTCTTCTAGGGGCTTCGCCCTAGGTTGTGGGTTGTAGGTTGTAGGTGGTGGGAAAGACGCTCGAAACCCGACTCCTGTTTTTCCCACAGCCCACAACCTACATCCCACAACCTCCCTCAGCATATCCTTGGCAACTGATCGCCCGCCAACATGTCCACAATCCGTGTCGTCCCCAGCGTAGTCCGCATAGTCACCCAACCCGGATCGCTCGCGGTGACCGTTCCGA
>DASQGY010000124.1:0-7617 GCA_035632375.1 Bryobacteraceae bacterium
CGCACGCACTCGTGCGTGCCGCGTTCGCACTCGTGTGAACGCGTGCTGAACTTCGCACAAAACGTGTTCGCACGAGTGCGAACACGGCACGCTGAGAGCGTGCGCCACGAGTAACTCAATACCCAGCCAATACCGTTAACATCACGCTCGCGCCACACGTGCCGACAGTCGCTGTGATGGTCGCCGAAGTGTCCATCATCATGACACTGGTATTGACCCCGAAATTAGCCGACGTTTGGCCGCTGGCCATCGAAACCGTGGAAGCAACCTGAACCGCCGGATTATTGCTCTTCAACGTCACCACCGCGCCGCCCGATGGCGCTTGGCCGTTCAACGTCACCGTCCCCATCAGGCTACCGCCGCTGATCACGGTATTCGCCGAGAGGCTCACTCCCGCCACGCAGAGCGGCGGAGTCACAATCAGCGTCACCGCTGCTCCGGCGCACAGGCCCGTGCTGGCCGTGATGTTTGCGCCAGGTCCTTGCGCGCCCGAAACAGTGGTGACCGTGAAAGTCCCGGAGTTCTGCCCACCGGGAATCGTTATGCTCGAGGCCACCTGAACCAGCAGCGGATTGCTGCTCTGCAGGTTCACCACCAGTCCGCTGGAGGGCGCCGGCCCGTTCAGGAACACCGTGCCCGTAACTGTAGTTCCACTGGTCACCGCGTTCGCCGAGAGAATCACCGAAGCCACGCACGGCGGCGGATTAATCTGAATCGTCACCGCGGCTCCCGTGCAACCGCCCGCGTTCCCCGAGATCGTGGCCTGCGTACTGCTGGATCCCGCAGTGGTCGCGATGTTGAAATTCGCCGACGTTTGTCCCGCCGGTACAGTGACTGCCGCAGCCACCTGAGCCTGCGCATTGTTGCTCGCCAGGTTCACCGTGAATCCGCCCGATGGCGCGGGCGATGTCAGGGTCACCGTCCCGGTCACGCTGTTTCCGCCTGTTACCGTATTGCTCGATACGCTGACCGACGCAACGCACGGCGGAGGATCAATCCGGATTGTCACGGAAGCGCCAGTGCATCCGCCCACGTTGGCGGTGATGGTCGCTTGCGTACTGCTGGACCCCGCGCTAGTCGATACATTGAAGCTCGCCGCGGTCTGCCCCGCCGGCACGGTGACCGACGCGGCCACTTGCGCCTGCGCATTATTGCTCGACAGGTTCACTACCACGCCGCCGGCCGGCGCGGGAGAGGTCAAGGTAACCGTACCGCTGACGCTTGCGCCGCCCGACACGGAACTCGACGCCATCGCCACGGATGCGACACACATCGCGGGATTCACGGTCACTGTCGCCGCTACCCCAACGCATGCGCCCACGCTCGCCGTGATACTTGCCTGCACCGTCGCCGGCCCCGCCGTGGTCGATATGTTGAAGTTCGCCGAAGTCTGTCCCGCCGGAATGGTGACTGTTGCGGCCACCTGCACCTGCGGATTGCTGCTCTGCAGATTCACCACCAGCCCGCCATCCGGCGCCGGCGCGCTCACAGTAACCGTTCCGGTCAACCCGTTTCCTCCGGCCACGACATTGGTGGAGAGTGTAACCCCCGACGCGCACGGCGGATTCAGCACCAGGCTGATGTTCTGGGTGACGCCGTTGAGCGATGCGCTGATATTCACGTTCTGCGCGTTCGCTGTGGAACCGGCGGCGATCTGGAATGTTGCCGAGGTCTGCCCCGCCGGGATGGTCACCGTGGCGGGCACTTGCACCGCCGCCGAGCTGCTTGCCAGGTTCACGGTGACCGCGCCATTCGCCGCCTCGCTCAGCGCCACGCTTCCGCTCATCTGAGCTCCACTGTTCAACGTCACAGCGCCAACCTTCACGTTGATCAGGCACGCCGCGGAGACAGCCGCGCGGTCGCGAGCGCCCAACGCAAAGTTGACGGTGTTCGACGTCGACGCCCCGGCGGTAACCGCCAGCGTCATCGCTCCGCTGGCGTTCAGGTCGCCAGGGATCACTACATTCACCTGATCGAGCCCGTTCGTCTGTGTAGCGCCGGCATACTCCACTCCCAGGTTCCAGGATGCACCGCTGGAATCGTGCGCCACCACGCTCACGTTGCTCGCGGAAGCCGCGTGCAGTCCAGTCGCGAAGATAGCCAGCCGCGTTCGCTTATCGCAGCCTGGATTCGCAGCCGTGTCCGGATTGAAAGGCCCAGCCGTAAACGTAACCGCGTTGAGAATCGCTCCCTGGCCGGATGCGTCCAGAGTGAAAATCCCGGGAGCCACAGCCTGCACATTGGCAGTCCCTTGGAGAGTCAGACCAGTGGACGATTGCACCACAACCTTCGCCGGCCCGGTCTGCACCTGTGCCGGGATCAGAATATTGATCTGCGCCGGAGAGACATAAAGCAGTTGGGCGGAAATTCCATTCACTTGAACGGTGACGCCCCCCAGCTCCGTGGGAAAGTTCCCGTTCGCGTCCACCTGCGCTAGCGCGATCTGCGTGCTCAACCCCGCGCCAAGAATCGTGGCGAAAGATCCCGGTGCAACAGTGGTCGAGTAGCTCGCAGCGGAAACTATCGCCAAAGTGCTCGGAGCAATTTGCGCTTGCTGTAGCGCACCACCTAGGAAAAGAGTCAGCAACACACCCCAACCCAGTTGCCGCATCGTATTTCTCCTTCCAACCGAACTCAGTACAGATTGGCAAGTGACCGGCCACTTAGAGAGTGGGCTAAGTGATAGGCCTTAGAAGTCGTACTACTCTTCCCAGGACCCCAAGACCTAGTAATTCTTGCAGCGTTACACGTGGTTTCTTTGAAACGGTTACAGTGTTCACCAGCCGTGGCCGACAACGAAGTAAAGTGAAGACATGGTAGTCGCGGGCCGCCGCCGATCCATCGCCTTCTTCATTGCTCTTGGCGTCGGACTCATCTCCGTCATCCTGGTCCTCTATATTGGTTGGGTTGTTCTCCTGTGGCGCACCGGAATCCTGCTTTTCCTGGGCACGCTGCTCCTGGCGATGATCATCAGCGGTGTCGTCCTGAACACAACGTTTCTGGTCCGCGAAGTCCGCCGCAACGAACAACACGACGCGTTCATCAACGCAGTGACGCACGAGTTGAAAACCCCGGTGGCTTCCATACGTCTGTATCTCGAGACGTTGCTGACGCGGCCCGTCGACGAAGCCAAGCGCCAGGAGTTTTACCACACCATGGTGGAGGACAGCGACCGTTTGCTTGGCACTATCGAACAGGTTTTGCGAACCGGGCGAATCGGATCCACCACACACCACAAGCTCAATCTCTCTCGACTGGAAATCAACGGTCTGGTGGAAGAGTGCCTGACACGCGCTCGTACACAGCACCATGTGCCACCGGAGGCGCTCGAATATCATGCCGGCCCGCCGGTGACGGTCCTGGGCGATCACGATGAACTGCGCGCCGCGGTGTCCAATCTCATCGACAATGCAGTGAAGTATTCAGGCAGTCCGGTGAAGGTGAGCGTGGAGACTGCACCGCTCGATGGCAGGTTCGTCGCGGTGCGGGTGAAAGATGAAGGCGTCGGGATTTCCAAAGTGGAGTTGAAGTCGATCTTCAAGCGCTTCTACCGCGTCCCCGGCCCGCTGGCGGCACGCGTCAAAGGCACCGGACTGGGACTCTTCATCGTCCGCTCCGTAGCCAAGCGGCACGGCGGCCGCGCCTGGGCCGAAAGCGAAGGACCGGGGCGGGGAAGCACGTTCGTATTGCAACTGCCTATTGTCAAATGAGCAAGGTCTTAATAGTGGAAGACGAGCAGCACCTGGCCGAAGGTCTGCGCTACAATTTCGAGGCCGAGGGTTATCAGGTGCAGGTAGTAGACACCGGCGAGGCGGCACTCGAATCTCTGCGCACCGAAGCGCCTCCCTTCGATGCCGTGGTTCTGGATGTGATGCTGCCCGGCATAGATGGTTTCTCGGTCATCTCCGAAATGCGCCAGTCCGGCCAGTTCATTCCCACTCTGATGTTGACCGCGCGCAGCCATCCGGAGGATGTGCTGAAGGGTTTTACGGCCGGAGCCGACGATTACCTGACGAAACCATTCGAGCTGAGAATTTTGATCGCGCGCATCCACGGCCTGCTGCGCCGCAAGGAATGGCTGCGCGCTGCGAGCGACACCTTTCGCTTCAACGGCAAGTCGGTGGATTTCGATCGCCTGGAACTGCGCGTCCGCGATCAGGTGTTCCCACTGACCCTAATGGAAGCCAATGTTCTGCGTTACCTGATCCGCCATGAGGGCAAGCACGTTTCGCGCAAGGCCATGCTCGCCGAGGTGTGGGGCCTGCACGAAGACACGGACACGCGCGCCATCGACAACTTCATCGTGCGCCTGCGCCGCTACATCGAAGACGATCCGACGCGCCCACGCCACTTGCTGACGGTCCGCGGCGTGGGCTACCGTTTCGTGCAAAATCCCAGCGAGTGATTCTCTCTTAGCCGGCGCGGTAAGGTGAAACCCCGCGACTGGTACTAAGAACTAAAGTCGCCCTCGTTCGAGGTCGATCCGACGAATATGAGATTCCTCCGTCTGGTCGCTGCATCGCTGTGTTTTCTTTTCGTATCATTTGCGCAGAATCCGCGCAAGGACCCTGCCGTGTACACTGGCGCGCGACCAACGGATTCCAGGCTGCAGCCGCTCAGCCGCTCGTATGCGCTGGCCAGTCCACGCACGTTCTCGCTCGGTGCGCTGTCGGAGGATGAACGCAAGCTGCTGGGGCCGGTCGGCTTCAAGCAACGAATCGGAGTCCATCGGCAAATGCCCAGTAACGCGCCGGATTCCGGAACATGGACCACGCTGCCCGATGGTGGCTCCCTCTGGCAACTTGCGGTCCGCTCCGATGGCGCAGCCGGAGTGCGCATCCATTTTTCCGATTTCTCCGCCGGCGCCGGGCAGCTCTGGATCTATTCCGGCGACTCGGTCGACGGTCCGTACACGGGCGATGGCCCTTACGGCAATGGCGATTTTTGGAACGGAACGGTGGAAGGCGAATCGGTGATCGTCGAATATGCGCCCGCCGGTCCAGCCGGCTCTGATACTCCGCTGCCGTTTCGCATGCGCGCTATCGCCCATCAGGCGAGCCTGGTCGGGGGGGAAACTCCGCCGCCCTCACGTCCACCATCCTTTTCCGCGCTGCTCGCCGACACTTCCACCGATATCGGACGCTCCATCGACTTCGCCGCCTCCTGTAACCTCGACGTCAAGTGTTATCCCGATTGGCAGGACTCCAAACGGTCCGTCGCGCACATCCAGTTCGAAGAGACCCAAGGCGCAGAGCAAGGAACCTTTGTGTGTTCGGCCTCGCTGGTAGCCACGCGAGACAACAGCTTCAAGCCTTACCTTCTGACAGCCGGGCACTGCATTCACGATGAAGCGGCGGCCCGCAGTCTGCAAACTTTCTGGCAGTATGAGTCCACCGGGTGTAATCAAGGTCCGCCGTCCGGCCGCGGGACGCTCAACTCCGCCAATGGAGGACACCTGCTGGCCTGGGGACTGCTCTTGCGCGGCGACTACAGCCTGGTGTTGCTGCCCGACGTTCCGTCCGGGGTCATGTTCGCCGGTTGGGACACCGCGGACCCCGGCATCGGCTCCAACGTGACCGGAGTTCATCATCCGATGGGATCGTACAAGCGAATCTCATTCGGCCTCACCGCGCCGAGCGCCGATGTCGATGTTGAAGGCGATCCGGCTCCTGGAGCGCTTTACACCACCGTCAACTACAATCAGGGCATCACGCAGCCGGGCTCCTCGGGATCGCCATTGTTCAGCGCGCCCGGAGTGGTGATCGGCATGTTGACTTATGGCCCCGCGGAACCCGGAGAAGTACTATGCCACACGGGTGACACCGGCGGTTACGGCAAGTTCTCGAACGCCTACAACTATCTGCGCGACTACCTGGAAGACCTTCCGTTTTCCATCGTCAGTCCGTCCACAACGTCGCTGAGCTTCACCGGACACAACCACGCCATCACCGGCAACACTGCGCAGACCGTGACGCTGACTACGCAAGCCGCGTCGGGAGTAACATTCAAAGCGGTGCCCGATGCGTCGTGGGCCCACGTGTCCGCGGACTCCGGCACCGTTTCCGCATCGTCGCCTTTCCAGCTTCAGGTGACCGTCGACCCGAATTATCTGATTGCTTCCGATACCTACACCACCACCATCGCCATCCAATCGGGCGCCGCCCCGCCGCAGTTCATCAACGTGAAGGCGACGATGAAGATCGACACTTCGAACGTCACTGCGTCCGCGATACCGAATCCGGTGGTGAAGAGCGGCGGCCGCTGGACCTTGAAACTGCACCTGGACGAGAGCAACGGCGCGGCGACGACGCTCACCGCCCTGAAAATCGACGGTGTGGACTACAGCGCGAACATTGCTACCTGGTTTGGCACGAATCGCCTGGAGGCCAACGGCTCGCTCGAAGGCATGATCAGCACCAGCGGCTTGGTAACACCGGTGGATAAGTTCTTCGAATTTTTCGGTCAGGACGTCGCGAGCGGCCAGCGCTGGTATCAGTCGTTGACCGTCACCTTTAAATAATAGGCGCCAGGTGGTAATTTGAGGGCGTGGCTTGGCGCGCACTGATCCTGATCGCATGCGCCGCGATCCCAGCGCTGGCTCAGAATTTGGCTGCGGGAAAGCTGCTGGTAGCCAGCCGCAAATCGCACGATGCGGACCTGGCGCGCACCGTGATCCTGCTTGTTCACTACGACCAACAAGGCGCGATCGGTCTGATTCTGAATCGTCCTTCGAAAGTTCCGCTTTCCGATGTTATGCCGGAACTCAAAAACGCCTCGGCTCCGGTTTTCGCCGGCGGACCGGTGACCATCGGCGTGCGCGCGCTCTTGAGATCCGCAGACAAGCCGGAACAAGCGGTGCACATCTTCGCCGATGTTTCGATGATTTCCAGCAAGTCGCTGCTCGAGAAAATGGCCGGGGCGCGGACTCCTGCCAGCGCCTTTCGAGTCTACGCCGGATACACCGGTTGGTCCGTCGAGCAATTACAGAGCGAACTTCAGCGAGGCCTTTGGCACGTGCTCGCGGCTGACGCCAACACGGTGTTCGATCCCGTTCCGGAAAAAGAATGGCCGCGCCTGATCAGAACCAGGCACTAACGATTCTGGCCGCGACTGCGGCGTGATTGCGGCCCAAGTCGTGACCGGCTCCTTCGATTTCGAGCAGCGCCGTTGCGGCGGGAATCAAAGCGATAGCGGCCTTTAGTTCCTCGGACGAACCAAACGGGTCGCGCGAGCCGTGCACGAAGAGCGCCGGCGTGCGAAGCTGCGGAAAATGGGCGGTGCGCAACTGTTCCGGCTTGCGCGGCGGATGCAGCGGATACGATAGCAACAGCAGACGATCCGCGAGATCGGGCGCTTCGGCGGCGAGCATCGATGCTTGCCGGCCACCGTAAGAGTGCCCTCCAAGCCAGACGGTTTTCGCCCTTTTTTCGCCCAGTTTTTGCACCTCAATCCGTAACCCTTCCCGGTCGCGGGCAGCATCGCCGGGACGGGGCGGGCCATGCGGACGGTCCTGGCGAAAGGGCAGATCGTAGCGCACAACCTCAACGCCTGCTTGCTCGAACGCGTTCGCCACCGCCACCAGCAGCGGCGCGTTGCGGTTGGAGCCTGCGCCGTGGG
>DASQGY010000125.1:0-128429 GCA_035632375.1 Bryobacteraceae bacterium
GCGAGTTGATCGAGGCTGGGCGCCTGCGAGTTGGATTCCATCTGCCAATCGGCGGCCAGGATGAAGAGCAGATTGGGCTGACGGGCCGCCACCGGTTGCGGCGCGGCGGGCTTCGTCAAGAGAGCCGCGGCTTTCAGAAAATCCCGGCGGTGAAACATCGCAGCGGTCTATTGGTGTTTTTCGCTGCCTTCGATGGGCGCCACGCCTGGCTTTGCGCCGGCCGGCGTGCTCCCCAAGTTCACTTGCGCCCCAAGGCGCAGGATCTGGGTCTCGCCCGGAGCTTGGAAGAAGGTGAATCCAGCTCGATTCTTCCAGGCTTGCGGCCCGCCAAGCTTGATGCCGTGCGCCAGCGTGACGTCGTGGATTCGCTTCACCATCTGCTCATAACCGGGGTCGCCTTGTTTCAAGCCGGAAAAATTGCCGAGATCCGTGCTCGCCGCGAAGATCACATCGACGCCTGGCACCGACGCGATCTTTTCCGCGTTGTCGACGCCGATCGGAGTCTCGATCATGATCACCACCATCATATTGTCGTTGATGGTCCGATGATAATCGCTGCCGTATAGCGCACCGTATTGCCCGTTGCCTTGGCTGCGCCGGCCCTGCGGCGGATACTTCGACCATTTCACAGCGGCTTCGGCCTTCTCAACCGTGTCGACGGTGGGGACGATGATCCCCAGCGCGCCAATATCCGTAGCTTTCTGAATATCGCTCTCGGTGGCGTCGGGCACGCGGATGAACGGCATCGCCGCTGCGCCGCGACAGGCCCAGATCATCTTGGCAACATCGCCGAAGGTCAGCGGGCTGTGTTGCATTTCAATCCACAGGAAATCGTAACCGGCGTTGGCCATGGCGCAATAGATGTTGGGGTCCGGTGAGAAAATGGTTGCGCCGGTGATCTGCTTGCCGGCGGCCAGCTTTTGTTTCGCCGTGTTGTAGATCCGGACCTGCGGTGTGGCGATAGACACGGCCAGCGTGCAGAGGATTGAAAACCGAAGAACTCGATCGGTAAACATGTGCACATGCTACCGCAGCACAAACTTTAGTGCATTCCAACCCGGCCATGGACGGATTGCAGGAGCTTCGCCGGATCGTAGCCGACACCGTCTTTGAATACCAGGGACACCTTCTCGATGTCGGCGATTTGCTTTGCCGGATTGCCATCTAGGAGCACCAGGTCGGCCTGTTTGCCGGCCGCGATGGAGCCGATCTTGCCGTCCAGGCCCAGGAATTTCGCACCGTTCAGCGTGGCGATCTGGACGGCTTCGGCTGCAGTGAAGCCGCCTTCCACCAGCAGTTCCACATTGCGCTGATCGCCGAAGCCAGCCAGAGCGCTACCATTGCCGGTAGGATCGCAACCGGCCATCAGCAGTCCGCCGGCTTTCACGAAGGCGCGCTCGAACTCCACTTCCTTCTTGACGCGCAGCGTGCTCCCGGCGCGGGCTTGTTCGGGAAGGCGATCGCGTGCACTCAGGTAGTTGACGGCGGCGGTCGGGGAGAGCGCGTCGAGAAATCGATTCTGGAGCGGCGGCGCGGATTCGAAAACGGCGAGCGTTGAAGTGACTGCGACTTTGTGCTGCACCAGCTCGCGGATGGTCCGCTGCACGGCGTCGCTGTTGATGTCGAGCTGAGCCAGCGATGGTCCACCCGTGGGGCAGACGTCGGGCTGCTTGTTCGGATTGAATTCGGAGTCCACCACCAAACCGTGTTCCAGGTTGTCGATGCCCAGCGCAGCGGCCTCGCGGAATCCCACCGAGCAGAGGTGTCCGGTGATCTTCAAACCGCGCGCGTGGGCCGCTGTCAGTGCCGACTCCAACTCGCCACGGGTGATGTGCATGTACGCCTTGAAGGAATGCGCGCCCATGCTTGCCCAATACTCGACGAAGCGGCGCGCATCGTCGGGCGTATTCAGTTCGGCCATCTGCGGCGCGAAGCTGCCGTGTCCTTCGAGGTACCCGACGGTGATCAGCATCTTGGGCCCCGGCATGCGGCCTTCATCGATCATTTTTTTCAAGTTGAGATCGGTGTACGGCTCCAGCGTGCCGGCGGTGCGCGCGGTGGTGACGCCGCTCGCCAGGTAGAGACGCGGGAAGCTCATGCCGTGCTCGATGTAGATGGGGACACCACCGAAAGACGGATAGAACAGATGCTCGTGCATGCCCACCAGGCCGGGAATCACGGTGTGGCCCGCCCGATCCAGGCGCTGTGTTCCGGCCGGGATTTGCGCTTGCGCCGACGCGCCGACCCACTGAATACGTCCGTGATCGATCACGATGGTCTGATCCTCTTGCGCCGGCGCGCCGGTACCGTCCAGCACGCGCACGTGCTCGATCGCGATCACTGGGGCGTCGACGGCGATGAACGGCTTCACGCCCGGGGTGAAGGGCTGTTGTGCCAGGGCGGCAGCGGTAGAGACAATGGCAATCAGGGCAATGCGTTTGGTCATAGCTGAACCAGCATATCGGATCGCGCTCCTCCTTATAGTGTTCGCGATGAGCGGGATCACGCAGGAAAAGGACACGCCCATCAAGGTGGACGTGGATCTGGTGAACGTCCTCGCCACGGTCTACGACAAGCGTGGGGTGCTGGTCACCGATCTAAAGCAGGAAGAATTCGAAATCCGCGAGGATGGCAAGCCGCAGGAGATCAAATATTTCGCGCGTGAGACCAGCCTGCCGCTGACCATCGCGCTGCTGTTGGATGTGAGCGGCAGCGTACGGCGGTTTATCGATGCGGAAAAGGAGACCGCGGCCCGGTTCCTGCAAGAGATCCTCCGGCCGCAGGACCGTGCACTGCTGATGGGCTTTTCGAGCACCATCGTTCTGTGGCAGAATTTCACCGCCTCGCCGGTGCTGCTGCGCGCCAATCTGGAACAACTGCATCCCATTCCTTTTCGCGGGATTCCTCTGGACGGATCGCCAATGCCGGCGACGCTGCTCTACGATGCTGTGTATGCTACCGCCGTCGACGAACTGGAAGGCATCTCGGGACGGAAAGTGATGGTGATTATTTCCGATGGGCTCGACAACGGCAGTACGCTCCATCTCGACGATGCGGTGCGGGCGGTGCAATCCAGAAACACGGTGGTCTATGGCATTTGCTTTACGAATGGCTTTTCGGGATGCTCCTTCCTGAAGAACATCGCGGAGCCGACCGGCGGGCGCATGTTCGAGTTGGGCACGAAAGCGCCGCTATCGAAAATCTTTCAAACGATCCAGGATGAGTTGCGGAGCCAATACTCGCTGGGATACGTGCCGGTGAATCGGGCGCACGATGGGACATTTCGCAAGCTCCAGATAAGGGTGCTGCGGAAGGATCTGAAGGTGGACGTGCGCAAGGGATACTACGCCTATGCGGAGCATTGACGTTTAGCGGTAAAGTTTGGTCAGATAGCCTATGGACCGGCGTCGCTTTCTTGGTTTGTCCGCTGCCACGTTTTGGGCGCCGGCGCACGCTGCCGAGAAGCTCGACACTCGCGCCATCGAGCGCCGGCGAGTGCTCAAGGCGGCTGAGGCATATCTAGCGGAAGCGCCGGTCACGGTGACAGCATCGCACTCGCCGCGCAGCACCGGCGGTCCGCACGATTATTTTTCCGAAGGCGACTACTGGTGGCCGGACCCGAAGAATCCCGGCGGCCCGTACATACAGCGCGACGGCATGTCGAATCCCGACAATTTCGTCGCGCACCGCCGGGCGCTGATGCGGCTGAGCGTGCAGATGCCCGCGCTGACCGCTGCCTGGGCGATCACCAAACAGCGACGCTTCGCCGATCACGCGGCCCGCCATCTGCGCGCCTGGTTCCTGGATGAAGCAACGCGCATGAATCCGGACCTGCAATATGCGCAGGCGATCCACGGAAGGTTCACCGGCCGAGGCACGGGGATCATCGACACCATTCATCTCGTGGAGGTGGTGCGAGCGGCGAGCGCGCTGGAGCCTTCGGGCGCGCTGTCCCATGCCGACGGCGCGGGCATCCGCCAATGGTTCGCCACTTATCTCGACTGGATGACCAGCAGCAAGAACGGCATCAACGAGCGCGACGCCAAGAACAATCACGGCACCTGTTGGGTGATGCAGGTGGCCGAGTTCGCCCGCTACACCGGCAATGCCAAGCTGACTGCGTACTGCCGCGAGCGCTACAAGATGGTGCTGGTTCCGCATCAAATTGCCTTCGACGGAAGTTTTCCCGAAGAGTTGCGCCGCACCAAGCCGTATGGATACTCGCTGTTTAATCTGGACGCGATGGCTACGGTGTGCCAGATCCTCTCGACGCCCGGCGACAATCTGTTCACCGGCATGAGCAAGGCCATGGAATACATGTATCCGTTCATCGCCGACAAGAAGAAATGGACGCGCCCGGCGGATGTGATGTATTTCGATGGCTGGCCGGTGCGGCAGCCGAGTTTGCTGTTCGCGGGATTGGCGCTCGGGAAACCGGAGTACATCGCGCTGTGGCGAAAGCTGGATCCCGATCCGGTGGTGGAGGAGATTGTGCGTAATTACTTCATCCGTCAACCTGTATTGTGGGTGAATTGAGTGAATAGACGAGACTTTCTGGCTATTGCCGCGACAATCCCGGCTTTGCGGGCTGAAGACGGCCACAAGCAGCTTTTGCTGCTCACTGAAGACGACGCGCGCGCTATCGGCGAAGCTCTGCGCAAAGACGATGCTCCTCTGCGGCGGTTGGCGGACGGGGCGCTTGAAAAAGGCCCTTGGAACGTCACCGGACATCGGCCCAAAGGCATCGAGGTTCCACCGCACGAATACTACAGCGAAGGGCCGTATTGGTGGCCGGATCCGAAGAATCCGAACGGCCCCTACATCCGCAGGGACGGCGAGAGGTACCCGGATCGCTTCGATGATAACCACCGCGACATTGGCGCCATGTGTACGGCCACGCTTGCGCTCGGGATGGGCGCCTGTTTCCTGAAGGACGATCGCTACGCCGCGCATGCGCGCAAGATTCTGAACGCGTGGTTTCTCGATCCCGAGACGCGCATGAATCCGAACCTTGAATTCGGGCAGGCGGTCCGAGGCATCAACACCGGCCGCGGCACCGGGATTATCGACACCGTGTTGCTGATCCACGGCGTGCAGGGCATCGTGCTCCTGGAGTATGCAGGCAAACTCGATGCCGAACTCGCGACCGGCCTACGCCGCTGGTTTGCCGATTACCTTCGTTGGATGACCACCAGCCAAAAAGGGCTGGATGAGAAGAAGTCCGGAAACAACCATGCCACGTGGTGGACGGCGCAAGTGGCCGCCTACGCGGGCTTCACCGGTGACGCCGCCGCGCGGAACATGGCCTGGGACCATTACCGCGAGGTGCTGCTCCGCCAGATCCGGCCGGACGGCAGTTGCCCTCGCGAAGAGGCGCGCACACGGTCGCTGAGCTATTCGGTCTACAACCTGGATGCGTTCTCGGTGCTTTGCCGCCAAGCGCAACTCGACGGCGTGGACCTGTGGAGCGGGCTAGACCGAGCCGTGAAGTACCTCACGCCTTACGTGGAGCACCCCGACACCTGGCACAAACCGCAGATCGCGCCGTTTGATCCGAAGGGGATCGTTTATCCGGGGCTCGCCGGGCTGGGCCTGCGGTCGGCGGAGTTGCTGAAGGTTTACCACTCACTCCCCCGCAACAATTCGCCTTGGACGCTATTGATCGATGGGATTGTGCGTGCGGAAGAAAACAAAAGCGGCGGGAACCAACCTGGTCCCCGCCGCCTGAATTAGCTGGCCGTTAAGTCGCGACTAGAAGGAGAACTTCCCAGTCAGGACCAATACTCGACCGGACACAGCCGAACCCTGGAATGCACCATAGGGGCTGGTAGGAGCGGCCACGGTGTTCGAAATCAATCCCAATCCGCCCACCGCGACGTTGCTAGCCGGGCTGCCGAAGTTGGGATGATTCATGAGATTGAAAGCGCTCGCGCCGATCAGGAACTTGGCACGCTCGCCGATGGCGATGGTCTTGTACAGCGAGGTATCGAAATCGGCGTAACCGGGGGCGCGGAAAGAGTTGCGCGGCAGGTTGCCGAAGGTCTTCAGGGCGAGTTGCTGGCTGAGCGTAGCGAACGAGCTTGGCGATATGCAAGGCGTGTCCACGGCGGAGTGGCCGCAAACGGTGTTGGTGGGAGCGATCAGTTCGGCCAACACGCTACCGCCGAGAGAAGCCGACAGTTGTCCGGCGACGCGGCTGTCGATCACGCTGAACGGCGTTCCGCTGCGAATGTATAATTTATTGGCGAGCGTCCAGCCACCGACCAAGTAGTTCAGTCCCTTGTTGCTGCTCTTTGCCGGGATCTCCCAGACGAAGTCCGAGAGCAGGTTGTGGCGGATATCGTAGTCGGCGTTGCTGTAGTTCAGCCGGCGCGAGTTGAAGGGGTCATTCTGGCTGGTCAGCGAGTCGCCGCTGAAAAACAGCGTCAGGCCACCATTGGAAATGGTGTCCATAGCGTGGCTCCAGGTGTAACCGATCTGGCCCTGGAAGCCAAAGCCGAACGCACGGCGGTAGGACACGGACAGGCCGTCATAATTTGAAATGCCCGCGTTGGTCAAGTCGGTAATGATACGGAAGCGCGGGTCGGGCGCGGTGGTGGGGAGCCCGCCAAAGCCGCTGGCGGCGTTCCCGTTTACTTTCAAGTTTCGATTCTGCAGATCGTAGCCGTGATTGCCCACGTAAGAAACAGTGATCACGTTCTTGGTGGCTATCTGCTGCTGAACCTCGAAACTCCACTCCAGAAACTTGTTGGTGTTGAAGGTAGAGGGGATTGAGAAATACGCCGGAGGCGTGAAGGCGACCGGTGCGAGCGCAGCCTGCAATTGGGCCAGCGTGGCGCCGTTCGCAAACCCGCTCCGGAACGCTGCGCCAGTGGCTTGAGAGATGGCTGCCGACGACCCCGCGCCGCCGGTATTCACTGTACCGATTCTAACCGTAGGCACGAAAGAATTCGGGGCGTTGCTGAAGAGCGAGCCAGTGAGATAGGACGGGAAGAGATCGGCGAAAAGGCCGACGCCGCCCCGGATTACTGTGTTCTTGGACCAGCCAGGATTGTAGGTAATACCGACACGAGGTTGGGGCACGACACTCTCGGTATTGTAGAACGCGTTGCTCAGGCCGGTTTGGATGGATTGGTTGTAAGGAATGGCTGTGCCATGCGGCAAGGTGTCAAACGGCGAGACGAACCGCGCGAAACAGTTGTTCTTGCAGTTCGGATTCCCGGTACGGTCCAGGCGCAACGCAGCCATGATCTTCAGGTTCGGCATCACTGCCCACTCATCCTGAGCGTAGAAACCAATATTGTAGAGACGGAGGTAGTTGTTCGGGCTGCTGGTGTAACGTTGTACGTAGTTGCTGCCCGTGGCGGGATCCAGTACCCCGGCAGCGAACTCATCCAGACCTGCGAAGACGTATCGGCCGGCCGCAACCAACGTGTTGTTGCCGGTGTCCGTGACCCGATTGTAACGGTAGTTTACGCCGGCTTTAATGGTGTGCCTCCCGATGGTATAGGAGTAATCGTCGATCAGTTGGAACTGGCCCACGCGGCGTCCTTGTGGGAAGGAAGCGTTGTTGTTACCCAGGCCGGTCATACCGCTGGCGTTGGCGCCGCCATCGGCTATCACGAACTGCGTCGGGAACGCGGCTAATGTCGCCTGCAGGTTCGCTGGCCCGAAGATGGCGCTGTAGTAGTTCACCGAAGCGGTGAGCTTGTTGACCGAGCGCGGCGTGATGATAAAGGTATGATCGATGTCCCCTTCATACTGCGGTTGGTTGCTGATCGCGTTGAAAATGGGATTGATCGGATCGGTAGAGGTCGGCTGCAGACCGTGATCGGTCTTGAAGCGAATGAAGAACTTCTGGCGGTCGCTGAGGTTGTAATCGACGCGCGCTACCATCAGCCACTCGGTGTTTTGATTCGATACTTGCGTGCCGAAGGCATCGGCGCAGGAAGTGTTGAGGCCGAAGACGTTGTTGCCAACGCCAGTCGGAGTGCCGGCCAGTGCGCCGCAGCCTAAGCTGGAAGCGTGATCTTTGTTATTCGAATCTGTCCACGGGGTGTTGTCCTGCAAATTTCCGTTCCCGCCGGTCACCGCAACCGCGCGCTGCTTTCCGGGCGCCGAGTTATATAAGCCGAACGCCTGTTTGTAAAGGGGAAGCTGGTTGGCGGGCAGGTTCGCAAGGATGTAGTTCTGCAGGGCTGCAGATGGAACAGCGGCGAAGCCTGCGGTGGGCAGCGTGTAACGCAATCCGTCAGTATCTACAAAGAAGAACAGTTTGTCCTTCTTGACTCGTCCACCCAGAGAGGCGGCGTACTGATTGGACAGTGAACGCGGCCGGTCGACGCCATTGGCGTTGTTGAACCAATCGTTAGCGTTCATGAAGGAGCCGTTGTAGGTATACAACAGCACTCCGTGGAACGCGTTCGTGCCGGACTTGGTGATGGTGTTCACCTGGGCGCCTGCCTGGCGTCCGAAGTTGCCGGAATAGGCATTTTGAACCACCGTCGTCTCCTGCACTTCGTTGGAGCCGAGCGTAAGATTGCTCGCGCCGGAATTGTTCAGGTTCAGATACGGATCCATGTTGTCGATGCCGTTAATGGTGAACAGGTTCGACGTGCCGGGCAATCCATGCGAACTGAAGTTGCCATAGCCGCCGCCGGTGCTGACTACCACGCCCGGCACAGTGAACGCCGCGGTGGTGATGTCGCCGCCGGGGCTGGGAAGCAACTCGAGTTGCTTAGTGGAAAACGTCGACGCGATGTTGGCGTTATCCGCTTGCAGTAAAGGAGCGGAATCGTTCACATTCACGATTTCCTTCGCTTCTTCCGGCTTCAACACCAGGTTCAGCGAGGTTACCTGGCCGACGGAAACGTTGACGGTGTTGATGTCGGATTTTAGTCCAGGAGTCCCAGACGAAATCTGGTATATGCCCGGCTTGAGGAACGTGAAGCGGTATTGGCCTTCGCCATTGGAGTCCACGTTGCGAGCCTCACCGGTTTCCGTACTCTTCAAATTGACTTTCGCACCCGGCACTATCGCGCCCGAAGAATCCGTCACCACGCCGGTTACGTCGCCGGTGGTGAGGGTTTGTGCTACGACTACCGGCGCGACCGCCGTCAGCGCCAGCATGATCATCGCGGCGATCAACGCCGTCGAGAGTTTTCCAACACGAGCAGTCATTCCTTTTCCTCCTTGAGTTGACCCATTACTTTTCGTTGACATATTGCGGATCTGCATCACAGATGATCCATGCGGAAAGCACCTGCGGTACCAAACCTCTAAGTCATGACCTTACAAAACATGTTCATTATATACCAAGAGTTTACGGATGCATAGAGGCTTCGTGCAATACGCATTCCAGTAGATTCCGGGCCACTCCTTCCAGAATCGGTATGAGCACCCACCCCCGCATGGGTGTCCCAGTACCGGACGCACTGATTTGTACCTGGTGAACTTCCTCGGAAAGGACAAAACCTTTCCGTGCACGCAGGCTGTTCGCTCCTGGGAGCCGTGGGACAGACGCAAAGTGATCGGACTTCGTACATCCCCGGAACAGGTTTTCAAATCGTGGATCTTGGATTCGCTCCTCCATACGTATGTCGCTGTAAATAAAGCATATTGTCCGCCGAGATTCAAGGGAAGCTAATTTGCCTACACGGACTTGATTCCGGTGTCTTCAGCTCGTAACGGATACCTGAAACTTAACGCGAACATAACTGGAGGAACCAAATGAGAAAGCTGTCTTACGTCGTCGCGATAATCATCGCGTTGATGATCGTCTCAACTCTGCTAACCGCTCAATCCGTGGTCACCGGCGAACTTGCCGGTACTGTAACCGACCCAACCGGAGCGATCATCGCCAACAGCAAAGTTACTTTGAAAAACGAAGCCACCGGCGAGACGCAAACCGCCACAACCAACGACTCTGGGGAGTTTCGTTTCTCGCTGCTTCGTCCCGGCCAGTATACGCTAACTGCCGCGGCGCAAGGATTCCAAGAGACCAGCCAGAAAGCGACGGTAAGTCTTGGACAAGTGGTCAACGTGAGATTCCAGCTTGGAATCCAATCGCAAGCTCAGGTGGTGAACGTCACCGAACAGCCGAATCTGGCGCAGACTGAGAATGCCAACCTGGCCACCACTTACAACAGTCTCCAACTCGAGAACCTCCCAGCGCCTGGCAACGACATGACCGCATTTGCCTTCACCACACCGGGCGTCACCATCAGCACCGGCGCAGGTTACGGAAACTTCTCCGCCTTCGGGCTCCCCGGCGTTTCAAATCTGTTCACCATCAACGGGACCGACAACATGGACCCGTACCTCAACTTGAATAACTCCGGCGCCAGCAATCTGACGCTGGGCTCGAACGAGATCCAGGAAGCCGCCGTGGTGCTGAATGGCTACACCGGGCAAT
Organism: Bryobacteraceae bacterium; assembly: GCA_035632375.1. Classification (GTDB taxonomy): domain Bacteria; phylum Acidobacteriota; class Terriglobia; order Bryobacterales; family Bryobacteraceae; genus Palsa-89. Next base: position 10,415 of record DASQGY010000125.1, read on the forward strand.
ACGGCCGCCAGGCCGGCGCGCAGGTGAATTACATCACCAAGACCGGAACCAATGCGTTTCATGGAAATGCGGGGTGGTATTGGAACGGTGCAAAACTGAATGCCAACGACTGGTTTAACAACGCCAACGCCACCGATCGTCCCCATGCCGTCTCCAACGAATGGGCCGATTCCATCGGCGGACCCATCAAGAAGAACAAGGCATTCTTCTTCTTCGACAACGAGGGGATTCGCTACGTCCTGCCCAGCGGCGGCCCCCCGGTCTTCATTCCGACCAGCGATTTCGCGAGCTTCGTGCTCAACAATCTGAAGGCGAAGAACGCGCCGGCCGTGCCGCTCTACACCACCGCTTTCAATCTGTATGCCGGGGCATCAGGCGCCGGCCGCGCCACGCCGGCCACCAAGTCGGACGATCCCACACTGGGCTGCGGCGACTTCAGCGGCGGCGGATTCGGCACTGCCAAGCCCTGCGCTGCGAAATTCCAGAGCACGGTGAACAACCTCAATACCGAGTGGCTGCTGGGTGCGCGTGTCGATTACAACGTCACCGATCGCGACCGGATCTACTTCCGCTATAACACCGACCACGGCGTTCAGGCCACCGGCACCGATCCCATCAACCCGGCGTTCAACGCCAACAGCGTTCAACCGCAGTATGGCGGCCAATTCGGTTACACCCGCGTGCTGAACACCACCATGGTGAACCAATTGCTGCTTTCGGCGTCTTACTACACCGCCCTTTTTGGCCCACCGAACATTTCAGCGGCGCTCAGTACCTTCCCCACCACTTGGGCGTTCGGTGACGGCTTGTTCAATTCGAATGCAGTCGGCACGTCGCTCGGCGGTCTCGACTTCAACTATCCGCAGGGGCGCAAGGTGAGGCAGTGGCAACTGATCGACGACTACTCCGTCATCCACGGGACGCACACCTTCAAATTCGGCGCCAATGTGCGCAAGAACTGGGTCAGCACTTACGCCGCCGGCGTCAACACCAGCGGGCTGATGACCTTCAATTCCATGACCGATTTTGTCAACGGTACGCTTACACCGGCTGGCGGCTCCACTTACTCGCAAGCTTTCACCCGGATCGGGGCGGAAGGCCTAACGCTGTACAGCGCCGGCTTCTACTTGCAGGACGAATGGAAGATTCGTCCCAACCTGATCATGACGGTGGCCTTGCGCCTGGATCGCAACAGCAACATTCAGTGCTCGGCTGGATGCTTCAACGAGCTGGGCCAGCCGTTCGCGCAAGTGGGGCATTCGGCTACCACGCCTTACAATCAAACCATCCAAACGGGACTGCATCAAGCTTTCCCGGGTGTAGAAGCCGTTGTACCGACACCGCGCGTGGGCGTGGCCTGGAACGTTACCAAGTCCACCGTGCTGCGCGGCGGCGTCGGCCTCTTCACCGATCTTTACCAGGGCGTGATCGCGGACCGCTTTGTGACCAACTCGCCGGCGGTCGCCTCCTTTAGCACCAGTTCCGGTCTGGTAGCGCTCAACAGCCCCAACAGTGCGTTCGCGGCCGTCGCAAACTCCGCTAACGCATTCCAGACTGGTTTCGCCAACGGCGCCACTCTGGCGCAACTACAGGCGCAGGTTGCAGGGTTCAAAGTGCCGAACTTCAACACCATCGCCAACAATCTGAACAATCCCAAGTACCTCGAATGGAATTTCGAAGTGCAACAGGGGTTAGGCAACAAATACCTCCTCTCGGTGAACTACGTGGGCAATCACGGTTACGACGGGTTGAATCAGTCGCTGTTCTCCAACCAGTTCGCTGCCAGCGGATTCGCCGGTCTACCCACCTCCGCGCCCGACGCGCGCTTCGGTGAGGTACGTGAGTTGACCAACAAGGGCTATTCCAATTACGACGGCCTGGTTTCGTCCTTCAAGTGGAGGATGAACGCGCAGTTCTCAGGCCAGTTCTCATACACCTGGAGCCACGCGCTGGATACCTGCTCGAACGCTTGCCTGGAGCCGTTCAACCTGCTCACCGCTCCCAGCATCCGCTACCAAATCACTCCGTTTCGCCTGAGCTACGGCGCAGCGGACTATGATGCCCGCCATTCATTGAGCGCGAACTACGTCTACACGATGCCCGGTTCCAAATTCCAAAATGCCGTTCTCAAAGGCGTTCTGGGCGGGTGGACCGCCGCCGGTACGTTCTTCTATCACAGCGGTTACCCGTTCAGCGTAGTCGACACGGGCGCACGCGGAGCGCAGGGAATCGGCAATGCCACGGGTATCTCCGGCGCTACGCAGTCGGTGATCGCCGACTACCTGAGTACCGGTTTTCCAAGTTGCAGCACGCCCAATATCAACTGCTACTCCACGTCTCAATTCGCCACCAAGACCACTCAGTTCGATTTCGGCAACATCCCGCGGAACGCCTTCCGGGGCCCCGGCTACTTCGACACCGACCTGAACATCAACAAGACGTTCAGCGTGCATGAGCGCTACAAGCTCACCGTCGGCGCTTTCTTCTTCAACATCCTGAATCATCCCAATTTCGATCTGCCGGTGAATAACGTCGCTTTGGGCGGGTTCGGCCAGATCCAATCCACCGTTTCGGCGCCGACCAGCGCCTATGGTTCGTTCCAGGGCTCTGCGGTATCGGGCCGTGTGATTCAGACCATGGTGAAAGTCACGTTCTGATCGCGCGCGAGCGCTGCTCGCCGCTCTGTGTTTGTCTGCTTGGCGCTCCAGCCGCAAGGCCCGGAGCGCCATTCTTTTTGCCCGTCCACTTAGTAAGTGAGTAACTCGGATCGTACGCACACAACGTTTCTTTCGTACCAAAAAAGTGATTACCTTTCTATTAAGGTAAATACTTATTAAATTTGTTGACTAAGACGCGAACATCCATGTTACGATTCCGTAAGTTCAAGTTCAGCGGCGCCTGCCGGACGTGTTGCCGCAGGCCCGCTGGGCTCAGTCTCGTTTCAGGTGGGATGTTCAAAAATTAACTGGAAAAGGGGATACGTAATGTTTCCAAGACGTAGTGTGTTACTCCTTCTCGTTGCCGCCGTATTCTTGTCGAGCGTGCCGGCTTTATTCGCCCAAGTGAACTCCAGCGCGGCGCTCCGGGGAACCGTGATGGACAAGACCAAGGCCGTAATTCCCAACGCGGAAGTGCGGATCGGCAATCGGGAAACTGGCCTGGATCGAGCCACCACCTCGGGCGAACAGGGCCTCTATCAATTCGATCTCCTGCCCGCCGGCCGCTATGAAGTTCGGGTCGCGGTCAAGGGATTCTCCACCGCGGTCTTTCAGAACGTCGAACTCGCGGTCAGCCAGACCACCACGCTCGACGCGACGCTCTCGCCAAGCACCCAGGCTGAAACAGTGACCGTGGAAGCTACCGCATCGTTAATCGACGTGCAAAAGACCGACGTCAGCCGCGCCGTTACACCGTCGGAAGTCCAGAACCTGCCCTTGAACGGGCGCGACTTTGTGAACCTTGCGCTGCTGGCCCCCGGCGCACGCCCGGTAAATTCCTTCGATCCCACCAAGAACAGGATCGGCGTCTTCGCCACCAACGGATCCAGCGGACGCAACGTGAACATCACCGTCAACGGCGTCGATGACAAAGATGGCACTGTGGGCGGCCCAGTGATGCAGTTGCCGCTCGAGGCCATCGAGGAATTCAACATCTCCACGCAGCGCTTCTCCGCCGCCAACGGGCGCAGCGAAGGCGCGTCCGTGAACGTGATCACCAAGTCCGGAACCAACAGCTACCACGGCTCGTTGTACTTCTTCGATCGCGACCAGGCCTTCAACACCCTCAACTATTTCGAGCAGACCGCGCACGGCGGCTCCGGACAAAAGGGGCCGTTCAGCCGGCAGCAGTTCGGCGGCTCCGTCGGCGGCCCGGTGAAGAAGGACAAATTGTTCCTGTTTTTCGCCCTGGAGCGCGCCCGTGAGCAGACCAGCATCAACGTCTCGGGTACCGCTTTCAGCGAGCTGAACCTGGTGAAGAATCTCGGCGCAGTCCCCGTAGCCGCCATTCCCACGCCTTATTTCGACTGGCGCTACAACGGCCGCATGGACTACCGTATCAACGACAAGCACAGCTTCAATTTCAGCTACACGAATCAGAACAATCGCGGATTGAACGATCAGGCCACCTCCACTGCGGATCTTACCGACGGCAACTTCACTACGAATCAGTTGATCATTGCCAATGCCTCGCTCAACTCCGTGATCACGCCGTCGATAGTCAACTCCGTGACTTTGGGCTACCAGTATTGGCACAACCTGATCGACACCGCCGCGCCGACGCCCTACTACCTGGCGTTCCCCGCCGCGGTGTTCGGCACCAATCCCAATGTCCCGCAGGAGAGCGTCCAGCGGAAATGGCAGTACAAGGACGACCTCTCCATCAATCACGAGAAGCACTCTTTCAAGATGGGCTTCGACTATCTTTGGGAGCCGCAACTCGGCGGATTCTTCGTCACCAACTCCGTGCCGAACATCGCCTTCTTCGACAACCCCAGCGTCATCCTGTCGAATTCCACGGGAAAGTATCCACAAGGCTTAGCCACGCCGGGCGCCATTCAGACCATCACCGAGGGCAACCAGGGCAATGCCTATTTCTACGAGCACGGCAAAATGTTCGGCCTGTATTTCCAGGACGATTGGAAGGTCAGCCGCCGCTTCAGCGTAAACCTGGGCCTGCGTTGGGATAAGGATCTCGATCTCAACGGCGCGGATCAGGAAGGCAATGCGCGCGCGTTCCAATATTTGAAAACTATCGGCAGCCCTTACGCGGCGCATCTTCCTCGCAACGACAGCAAGGACTTCAGCCCCCGCATCGGCTTCGCTTACGATCTCACCGGCAGCGGACGCCACGTGCTCCGCGCCGGCTATGGAATCTATTTCGGACAGCCGTTCATCAACATCCCGCTGTTCATGATCCAGCAGGCCAATCCCACGTTGTTCGCCAACGTCGCCTACACCAACAACCTCTCGCCCGGAAGCACCGGTACGGATACATCATCCATCATCCCCACCACGGGCAAGCCACTCTCGCAATTCCGCTTTGGCGTCGACCCGCTCCCGGCCCGTCCCGCGGCCGCCACGCAATTGACCGGCGCAAGTCTGGTGGGTCAGATGGTGGATCCCAACTATCGCAACCCCTTCACCGAACAATGGAACGGTGGCTATACGTTCGCCATCACCGGCGATTCAGTGATAGAGGCCGAGTACGTCCATTCGCTCGGTTTGCACGAAAGCAAAACCATCGTCATCAATCCCCTGATCAATGGCGTGCGCAACACCACCGCAGCCTTTGCGGCGGCTGGCATCAATTTCAGCGGCTCCATTCGCGATTACCAATCCATCGGCCGCAGCCGTTACGACGGCATGAACCTGTCCTACCGCAGGCGCATGAACAAGCATTTCTCTCTGAACGCCACCTATGTCCTCTCCCGCGCTCTGGCGTACAACGGAAATGCCGCGGCGTTCGGCAACGGTCCCACCGACCTGAACAACTACTTCGCCATTCAGGATCTCGGGCCAACACCGTCCGACGAGCGCCACCGCTTCACCCTCAACGGCCTGGTCAATCTGCCCTGGGGCATCAAGTTCGCCCCGCTGATGCAGTTGGCCTCGGGCCGCCCCTACCAGGCGTTGGAAGGCAACAACGATTCGTTCGGATTCGGCAGCGGCGTGGGCGCAACTCACGCCATCGTGCTCAATTCCGATCCCACCAACCTGACCGCCACCAAGTCCTTCTCCGCCGCCCAGCTCCAGGCCTGCATCGCCGCCGCCACCTGCCACCAGGTGCCCTACGATTTCCTCCGCGGAAATACGTTCTTCCAACTTGACACGCGGCTCAGCAAAACGCTGAAGTTCGGCGAGAAGGCGAAGCTTGAATTGATCTTCCAGGCCTTCGACCTGACCAATCGCGCCAATTTCGGCGGGAGCTATCAAACCAGCATCCGCTCGGCCGTGTTCATGCAACCGACGGGCTTCATCACCCCCGGCGGCGTGATCGTGCCGAGGTCGTTCTCGGGCGAGTTCGGAGCCCGGTTCAGCTTCTAGCCACCATAGCTTCGACGCACTCCCTGCCGGCGTGTCGGATTAAGACACGCCGGCGTTTTGTTGGGTGCCTGACTGCGCTTTCTACAGGCTGTCATATTGGCCTGGCAGTAGCGCTACTGTAAATGAGTTAACTGCGTACAAACCAAGTACGCTGTTAACATTTGCAAGTCTCTTGTTTTCCATAGAGTTGCCAGCGTTGCTCCGGTAAATTGGGAATGCTTGTAACATGACATTAATTTCTAACAAGAATTGTTATTTTTGTGCTACGATTCCGTAAAGCCTTGGGTTGTGACTTCTGCGCGATCTGTATGTCGGGCCGTCGCCCCCAAGGCCTTCGAATTCAAGGGGATGAAAATAATGACAAAAAGACTCTTTGCGTTATTGATTGGGGTTCTGCTATGCGGCCTGTCGCTTTACGCTCAGGTGAACGCCACTGGGTCATTGCAAGGAACCGTGCTGGATCCAACCGGCGCCGTGGTTCCCAACGCCGACGTTAAGATCAGCAACAAGGATACCGGCCTGGCGCGATCCATGAAGAGCAACGGATCGGGCCTGTACCGGTTCGAACTGCTGCCCGCCGGCACGTACACATTGATCGTGACCATGACTGGCTTCTCCACAGCGACGTTCCAGAATGTAGGCGTGGCCGTGAGCCAGACGAACACCATCGATGTAACGCTTTCGCCGAGTTCGCAGGCCACCACCGTGACTGTGGAATCCACCGGTGCGCCGCTGGTGGATACCGACAAGACCGACGTTAGCCTGCCGATTACGACGCGGCAGATTGAGGACTTGCCGCTCAATGGACGCGACTTCGCCAATCTGGCGTTTCTCGCTCCCGGCGCCAAGCCTGTGGACTCTTACGATCCAACTAAGAACCGCACCAGCATTTTTGCGGTGAACGGATCCAGTGGACGCAATGTCAACGTAACGGTCAACGGCATCGACAACAAGGACAATACCGTCGGTGGTCCCGTGATGCAGCTTCCGCTGGAGGCGATCCAGGAGTTTAACATCAGCACGCAGCGATTTTCCGCCGCCAACGGGCGCAGCGAAGGGGCGGCCATCAGCGTCATCACCAAGTCGGGCACCAACTCCGCTCACGGAACGGTGTACTTCTTCGATCGCAACGAAGCCTTGAACACCAACGACGCCATCTCCATAGCCAACGGTCAGGATAAACCGCCTTACAGCCGGCAGCAGTTCGGCGGCGCTATCGGAGGACCGGTTCGCAAGGACAAGGACTTCCTTTTCTTCTCGCTCGAACGCCAGCGCGAGGCCACCAGTATCCCCGTGGACGGCACGGCTTACAAGGAACTGAGTCTGGTAACGGCTTTCGGAGCCCAACCCGCGACTGTGATCCCGACGCCTTATTTCGACTGGCGCTACTTGGGACGCTACGATCATCGGTTCAACGACAAGCATAGTCTCTTCATCAGCTACGCCAACCAGAACAACCGCGGGGAGAACGATCAATCCGGCTCCACCAACGATCTCACAGCAGGAAACTTCACCACGAATCAATTGATCCTCGCCAATATGACGGTCAACTCCGTCCTGACTCCTTCGGTGGTGAACGCCTTCACCGCCGGCTATCAGTATTGGAACAATCTCATTGACTCCAACTTGAAGGTCCCCACCTACACGTTCCCCGGCGGCATCACCTTTGGAACGAATACCAACGTGCCGCAGCAGTCCTATCAGGTGAAGTGGCAGTTCCGGGACGATCTCTCCATCACTAAGGGCAAGCACAATTTCCGGATGGGCTTCGATTATTTGTGGGAGCCGAAGCTCGGTGGCTTCTTTGAGTTCAATCCAACGCTCGAAGTGGATTTCGCCGATCTCCCCAGCAAGATTTTGAGCGACAAGGTCACCTACCCGCAGGGCTTCGCAACTCCCGGCGCGGTAACCAGCATGTCCGCTACTTCGGGCAACCCCTATTTCAACTTGCCCGGAGGAGCGAAAATGTTCGGCATGTATTTCCAGGACAACTGGAAGGTCTCCCGCCGGTTGACCGTCAATCTTGGACTCCGCTGGGACAAGGATTACAATCTGATTGGCGGATCGGACCAAGCCATAAACCGGACTTACTTGCAGTTGAAGGCCATCGGCAGCCCCTATGCAGGGGCCCTGCCGCACGACGACAACAAAGACTTCAGCCCACGTATCGGCTTCGCATACGATCTCACCGGCAAGGGCCGGGACCTGCTCCGCGGCGGCGCAGGCATTTACTACGGCCAGACGTTCCTGAACATCCCGCTGTTCATGTTGCAACAGCTCAATCCAACGCTGTTTGCAACGGTGCTCTCCATTGGTTCCAGCGGTCCGGGGACCACATGCAACCCGGCCCAATCGGATGTGGTGCCGAACACCGGCAAGAGCCTCTGTAGTTTCCGCTATGGCATCGATCCGCTTCCTAATTCGTTTCCAGCCATCACGCAATTCCAGGGTGGTGAAGTCGGCCGCTTGATGGATCCCGCGTATCACAACCCCTACACCGAACAGTTCAACATCGGCTACAGCCATGAATTCGATTCCGCGAATGTAGTGGAAATTGAGTACATTCATTCGCTGGGACTGCGGGAATCGAAAACTACCGATATCAACCCGAAGTTCAACGGTGGAGCTCGAATTCTCAACGCCGCGTTCACCGCAAAGGGACTGCCCACGCTAACCAGCGTGCAAGTGGAACAGTCCGTCGGACGTTCGCGCTACGACGGCATGAACGTGTCCTACCGCCGGCGCTTGAGCCACCACTTCAGTCTCAACACCAGCTACGTTCTTTCCCGGTCGCTGGCTTATAACGGATCGGCAGCGTCGTTCCGAAATCGTCCGTCCGATGTCAACAACCTGTTCCGTCCCGAGGATCTTGGCCCGACGCCGAGTGATTCCACGCACCGATTCGTAGTGAGCGGGATCATCGAGCTCCCCTGGGGCTTCATGTTCACCACCTTCCTTCAGGCCGAGTCCGCTCGACCCTACAATGCAACCCAAGGCATCGACGTCATCGGCCAGGGCCGTGCCTCCGTGAATCACGCGGTTCTCCTCAAGAGCGACCCGAACAACTACAAGGCCACAGCAGCCTATACGGTGGCACAAGCCCAGAGCTGCCTCGCTGCCGGCAATTGTATCTATTCCGGTTTCGATAGCCTCCGCGGCACTCCGTTCTTCCAATGGGACGCCCGCATATCGAAGGCCATTCGCTTCGGCGAAAGAGCCAAGCTGGACTTGATCGCTCAGTTCTTCGATTTGACCAACCGCGCCAACTACGGCAACAACTACAATGGAGCGGTGCGCTCGTCGAGCTTTGGGACACCGCAAGGATATATCACCCCCAGCGGTGTCACCATTCCGCACTCGTTCTCCGCGGAGCTTGGCGCTCAGTTCCGGTTCTAAACGACGCGTACTCCCGCGGCCGGCTGGGTCTCCACTCAGCCGGCCGTTTTCCTTTCATCCGTCGCAGTGCTTCATGCGGGCAATTTTGGATTAAGATCTGCACCAATTCTTGACATCGGCCCGTTCCCAACCCTCTACAACACGTCATAGACCGGAGGGCAGTAGCGCGACCGAAACAGGTTAACTTTGTACAAATCAAGCACACTGTTAGCATTTGCAAGGCTCTTGTTTTCCATAGAGTTGCCAGCGTTGCTCCGGTAAATGGAAACGCTTGGAACCTAACATTAATTCCTAACCAAGATCGTTGGTTTTGTGATACGATTCCGTAAAGTCTTAGGTTGTGGCTTCTTGGCGATCTCTATGTCCGGTCGTCGCTGCCCGAGGCCTTCCAATTGAAGGGGGACGAAGATGGCAAGAAAGCTTTTTGCTTTATTGATTGGGGTGCTGCTGTGCGGCCTGACGCTTTACGCTCAGGTCAACGCTACGGGCAGCCTGGTGGGAACGGTAACCGACAAGTCTGGCGCGGTAGTGCCGAACGCGAGCGTCAAGATATCGAGCAAAGACACGGGTGCCACTCGCGAAGCCAGTACCAACGGATCCGGACAGTATCGTTTCGATCTGCTTGCATCCGGCACCTATGAACTGAAGGTGAGTCTGGCCGGGTTCGCCAATGCGACTTTCCAAAACGTCACCGTGGCTGTTAGTCAGGTCACTACGGTAGACGTCAACCTTGCGCCCAGTTCGCAAGCGGAAACCGTGGTTGTAGAAGCTACTGGCGTGGGCGTGGTCGAAATGGACAAGACCGACGTCAGCAGGCCGATCACTAATCGCGACTTGCAGGACCTGCCGTTAAACGGCCGCGACTTCGTGAATCTTGCTTATCTGGCCCCCGGTGCACGGCCGGTTAACTCCTACGATCCCACCAAGAACCGCATCGGCGTGTTCGCCGTGGATGGGTCCAACGGTCGCAACGTCAACGTGACCGTCAACGGCATCGACGATAAGGACAACACCGTCGGTGGCCCAGTGATGCAGCTTCCGCTCGAAGCCGTCGAGGAATTCAAGATCAGTACCCAACGGTTTTCCGCAGCCAATGGCCGCAGCGAAGGCGCGGCGCTCACTGCCATCACTAAGTCTGGAACGAATGATCTACATGGTTCCTTGTACCTCTTCGATCGCAACGAGGCCCTGAACGCCAACGACTACTTCTCCGCAAAGGCCGGCAACTCGAAGTCGCCTTACTCTCGTCAGCAGTTCGGCGGTTCCATTGGCGGTCCAGTCCGCAAAGATAAAGATTTCCTGTTCTTCACGCTCGAACGCGAACGCGAGGCCACCAATATCGTAGTGGACCCGACGCTTTACAACGAACTGGTTTTGGCGAAACCCCTGGGCGCCCAGCCCGCGTCGGCGATACCAACGCCTTACTTCGACTGGCGCTACAACGGCCGCTGGGATCATCGCTTCAACGACCGGAACAGCATGTTTGTCAGCTACACGAATCAGAACAACACAGGGCAAAACGATCAATCGGGCTCGGCCAACGACCTTACGGCTGGCAACTTCACCACCAACCAGTTGATCCTGGCCAGCGTTAATTTCAGCTCTGTCTTGACCCCCACGGTCGTCAATTCTGCGACCATCGGGTACCAGTACTGGAACAACCTGATTGACTCCCAGTTGAAAGTTCCGACCGTTACTTTCGCGTCCGGCGAAACCTTCGGGACCAACGGCAACGTGCCCCAGCAGTCCTTCCAAAAGAAGTGGCAGTTCAAGGACGACCTGTCCATCACTCACGGAAAGCACAACTTCAAGATGGGCTTCGATTATTTGAAGGAGCCGACGCTTGGCGGATTCTTTGAGTTCACCCCGACTCCCGCCGTTACTTTCTCCGCGGACCCGAGTCAGATTCTGGGCAACAAGGCACTGTATCCGCAAGGATTCGCTACCCCGGGCCTGATCACCAACATCTCGGAAACCTCGGGCAATCCGTACTTCATCCTGAGCACGAACATGTTCGGCCTCTATTTCCAGGACGATTGGAAGGTCACCAAGCGGCTAACTCTCAACTTGGGTATGCGTTGGGATAAGGACTTCAATCTCGTCGCCGGTCAAGTCCAGGCCAAGGCCCGCGCCTACCAGGAACTCAAAGCCATTGGCAGTCCTTACGCGGGCATCCCGCAAGACGACAACAAGGATTTCAGCCCGCGCATTGGTTTTGCCTATGACCTCACCGGTCACGGCCGCCACATCCTGCGCGGTGGATTTGGCCTGTATTACGGCCAGATCTTTGAGAACATCACGCTTTTCATGATTCAACAGGCCAATCCGACTATCTTCGCAACGGTCTTGAATCTGAACAGCACTGGTCCAACGGACCCGAACGCCGATATCGTTCCGTCCACCGGAAAGCCGCTCTCGCAATTCCGCTACGGTGTCGATCCGATCCCGGTACCGCCTCCGCCGCCGACCAGTCTCCCGGCTGGCTCTACTGGCCGCCTGATCGATCCGGCTTATCACAATCCCTATACGGAACAGTCCAATCTGGGATATTCGTTCGCCATCAACGACGACAACGTCGTGGAAATCGACTACACCCACGTGCTCAGCTTGCGCGAGTCCAAGAGCGTGCAAATCAATCCGAAGAGCCCGAACTTCTCCGGCCGCCTTTTGGATAATGCGTTCCGAGCCGCTGGGCAGCCGGTGCTGGGCAGCATCACCGACTTCGCCTCTGTCGGACGTTCCCGCTACGACGGTCTGAATGTGGCCTACCGTCACCGCTTCAGCCGCCACTTCAGCATGAATACCAGCTACGTCCTTTCCAAGGCGCAGGCTTATAACGGCTCGGCAGCGAATTTTGGACAGGGCGGAACGGACCCATCCAACATCTTCGCCGCGCACGATTTCGGCCCCACTCCGGTGGACGAGCGCCATCGTTGGGTAACCAGCGGCGTGGTAGTCCTGCCCTGGGGTATCGAGTTCTCGCCCATCATGCAATGGGCGTCGGCTCGTCCTTATTCCGCGAGGGAAGGTACTGACTATTTCGGAGTCGGCAATGGCAGCACAACCGATTTCGCCGTCACCTTGAATAGCGACCCCACGAACCTTATCGCCACCAAGGCATATAGTGCGGCCCAACTGCGGGCCTGCCTGGCTGCGGGAACTTGCTCCATCACCTCCTTTGGCAGCCAACGCGGCACTCCGTTCTACGAACTCGACGCCCGCTTTACCAAGGGCTTTAAGTTTCGCGACCGTTATAGCCTGAAGTTTTTCTTCCAGGCCTTCAACCTGACCAACCGCGCCAACTTCGGCGCCACCTACCAGGGCAACATCCGCAGCGCGCAGTTCGGACAGCCCACCGGTTTCATCACGCCTTCCAGCGTGATCATCCCGCAGTCGTTTGTGGGCGAGGGCGGCTTCACGTTCCGCTTCTAATCAGCCCTTAAGCTGAAGTCTCCACGCCGGCATGGCCAATAACCATGCCGGCGTTTTTCTTTGTGCCGTCCCCACTGACTCCCACCCACCCCCTATAATTCGAACAGGGCCATGCGCAAGCGCCTCATCTTCGGTTCCGGCGTCCTCCTGCTCGCCATTCTGGTGACGCTGATCGTCTGGCAAGGCTCCTTCAACCTCAGCCCCTTCGCGCCCTCCAGCCTGCAGCAGACCTATCTGTTCTGGGCCGTCTCCACGCTCATCTTCGTCCTCACCGTCACCCTGGGCTTCATCCTGTTCCGCACCGCCGTCAGGCTATATATCGAAAGGCGGAGCAATCGCCCGGGTTCGCATATCAAGTCCAAACTCATCGGCGGCGCGCTCGCGCTCAGCGTGCTCCCGGTCTTCTTCCTGGTGCTGTGGAGCGTTTCGGTGCTGAACCGCAATCTGGAGAGCTGGTTCAGCCGTCCGGCGCGGAACATGAACATCGAGCTGGCTCAAGTGGCCAATGCGCTCGACCGCGAGGAGCGCGACAAGCTCAACGCCCAGGGACAATGGCTCGCGTCCCTTTCGGGCGAAAACGCCGCCGCGTACGAACAGTTCTGCCGGGCGAATCAGATCGAGCACGCCGAGGTCGCCGACCATCAGGGAGTCAAGCGGGTACTTTGCGACACGCCGCAAGTGGGCGATGGAAAGTTGTACTCCGCGGAGATAAAAACCGCGAGCGGTGTTCTCACTGTCTCGGCCCGTATGCCGCTCGATCTCGCCGCCAAGCAGCGCGATATCGATGGCTATGTAGCCGCCTACAATCGTCTGGCCTTCGATCGCAAGGCTGTGCGCAGCATGTACCTCTTGCTGCTGACCCTGATCACGCTGTTCATTCTGTTCTTCGCCACCTGGATGGCGCGCTACATGGCCGGGCAGATCAGCACGCCCATCACCGCGCTGCTCAAGGCCGCCGAGCAGATTCGCAAAGGAAACCTGGGCTATCGCGTCCATGTCGGCGCTATCGATGAAATGGCCACGCTGGTAAAAGCTTTCAACGAGATGACCGAGTCGCTCGAAGCCAACAGCCGCGAGTTGGAGGAGCGCCGCCGGTTCACCGAAGCCATTCTCGAAAGCATCCCCACCGGCGTCATTTCGCTCACCTCCGACGGCCGCATCCAGCGCGTGAACCGCGCCCTCCGCGGCATCTTTCCGGAGGATCAGGTGGCGCGCGCCGCGCGTTTGAGCGATCTGTTCTCGCGCGACGATACCGCGGAAATACGCTATCTGATGAATCGCGCCCGGCGCACCGGAGTAGCCGGGACGCAGCTAGAATACAAGGCCGAGCGGCGGGTTTTGCAACTCGCTCTCACCGTCGCGGCGCTCGACGAGCAGCGCAGCTCGGGATTCGTGCTGGTGGTGGAAGACACCAGCGAGCTGTTGCGCGCCCAGAAATCCGCCGCCTGGCACGAAGTGGCGCGCCGCGTGGCCCACGAAATCAAGAATCCGCTCACCCCGATCGCCCTGTGCGCCGACCGCATCGGCCGGCAACTGGAACGCGCCGAACAGACCGCCGATACCGGGCGTATCCTGCGCGAATGCTCTGCCACCATCGCGCGCGAAGTGGAGAGCGTTCGCACGCTGGTGGACGAGTTCTCCCAATTCACCCGCTTCCCCGCGGCCCAGCCGGTTTCGTCCGATCTCAACGAGGTGGTGGAGAATGCGCTCGCCGTTTTCGACGGACGCCTGGGCAGCATTCACCTGGACAAGGATCTTGCGCCCGGTCTGCCGCAGGTGAACGTCGATCACGAGCAGTTCAAACGCGTGGTGGTGAACCTGGTGGATAACGCCGCGGAGGCGATGCAGGATTCGCTCGTCAAACAGCTCTATATCTCGACTCGCTACACCGACGCGGACTTCGTGGAGCTGATCGTCGCCGACACCGGCTGCGGCGTTTCCCGCGAGGACAAGGAGAAACTTTTCCTGCCGTATTTTTCCACCAAAGGCCGGGGCACAGGTCTCGGCCTGGCCATCGTCAACCGGATTCTGGCCGACCACGACGCCACCATTCGCGTGGAAGATAACTCGCCCGAAGGCGCGCGATTCATCGTCGAGCTTCCCACGCTCGCCGCCGGCCAGGAAGCAAAGACTGTTGAGGCCGCCGCTGCGGAGATCCGTTCGTGAAGCAGGCGCGGATACTGATCGTCGACGACGAGCCGCTCATCCGCCAGTCGCTGGCCGGCGTCTTGGAAGACGAAGGCTATCAGACGCACGCCATCGCCACCGGCGAGGAATGCCAGGACGAAGTCACCCGCGCAGGCTACGATCTGGTGCTGCTGGACGTCTGGCTGCCCGGCATGGACGGGCTGGAAACGCTGGCTCGTCTGCAGGAGATTCCTTTCGCCAACCGTCCAGTGGTGGTGATCGTGTCCGGGCACGGCACCATTGAAACCGCGGTGAAAGCCACTAAGCTGGGGGCCTTTGATTTTCTCGAAAAGCCCCTGACCATCGACAAGGTTTTGGTGGTGGTGAAGAACGCGCTGCAACAGCGCCGCATGGAACTGGAGCTGGAGCGTTTCAAGGAAGACGGCCGCGTGCGGCTGCAAATCATCGGCGATAGCGTTCCCATGAAAGCGCTGCGCCAGCAACTGGCGCTGATGGCCGCCACCAATGGCCGCGTGCTGATCTATGGCGAAAGCGGCACCGGCAAGGAACTGGTGGCGCACGCCATCCATGGATCGAGCGCGCGTGCGTCCGAGCCTTTCGTCGAAGTGAATTGCGCGGCGATTCCCGAAGACCTGATCGAGAGCGAGCTGTTCGGCCATCGCAAAGGCAGCTTCCCGGGCGCGCTGGAAGAAAAGACCGGGAAGCTGCAAAAGGCCGACGGTGGCACGCTGTTCCTGGATGAAGTCGGCGACATGAGCCTCAAGACCCAAGCCAAGGTCCTGCGCTCGCTCGATGAACAGCGCTTTGAACCGGTGGGCGCCGCGACCTCCATTCAGGTGGATGTCCGCGTGGTGGCCGCCACCAACAAGAATCTGGAAGAGGAAATCGAGCGCGGCAATTTCCGCGAGGACCTTTTCTACCGGCTGAACGTGATTCCGTTTTATGTCCCGCCACTGCGCGAGCGCATTGAGGATTTGCCACTGCTGGCCGATCATTTTCTGAAGGAATTCACCATGGCTTACGGCCGGCGGCCGAAGGAGCTGACGCCCGAAGCTTACGATATCCTGAGCGAGCATCGCTGGCCGGGCAACGTGCGCGAGCTGCGCAACCTGATGGAGCGGATCGTGATCATGAATCCGCAGGTGCGCATCGACGCACGCCACATTCCGCTGAATCCGGGCAAGCGAACTACGGCCGATCGCCCGGTGGAGCGCTTCGGGAGTCTGCACGATGTTCGGGCCGCGGCCGAGCGCGAGTATATCCTCAAGACGCTGGATGAAACCAAGGGAAACGTAACGAAGACTGCCGAGCTCCTGGGCCTGGAACGCAGTAATCTTTATCGCAAGATGAAAACCCTGGGCATCGCGCCAAAGGAATAGCTACAGCCGCGGGACCGGCGGCTTGAGCGGCTGCCATGGGAAATAGCCTTTCCGGCGTAAGTGGCGACGGTAGACTTTGTCGCCATCGGTCAGATACAGCGTCTGCATATCCGGGCCGGCGAAGACTAGGTTCGATGCGTCTACGGGCTGCGGGTAAGAAATGATTCCCACCACGCGGCCCGGTTGATCGCAGATCTGGATGCCCAACTTGGTGGCGACGTACAGGTATCCTTCGCGATCGAGCGTCATGCCGTCCGCGCCCGACCGCATCATGCCGCGATCCACGCTATCTGGCAGTTCGAGATGATAGAATGGCTCGCCATTCGCGAGCGATCCGTCGGGCTGCACCTGGAACGACCATATCCATCTGGACGCCGTATCGGCCACCAGAAGCAGCGATTCGTCGGGAGAAAATCGTATACCGTTGGGAAAGATGATCGAGTCGCCCTCATAAACCACTCGCTTCTTGCGCGCCTTATCCACGAACCAGATTCTGTGGTTTTCGGGATCGGAGAAATACACTTCGCCCTTGCTACTGACGGCCAGATCGTTCGATCCCGCACTTTCGGCGATCACCGCTTCGGAGCCATCCATGCCGTACGCGACGATTCTCTTGCGGCCGTTTTGTGCGGCGTACAAGCGGCCGTCCGGGCCAAACATCAAGCCGTTCGCGCCGCCGGAATCAGCCTTGAAGAGCGTCACCTTGCCATCCGCTCCCGTTTTGTAGATCTTCGTTGGCTCCGCTTCCACATCGGAGAAAAACACGTTACCGTCGCGATCGACGGCCGGGCCCTCGGTGAAGCGATACCCCTGGCTTACCAGTTCCCATTCAGAACCGGGGTCGAGAATCTGGCTGATAACGGAACGGCTGCCGGGTGACACAGGCTTGGCCACCTGTTTCGGATAATCCTGCCAGAGCCAGCGTAAAGCGTCGGGCAGAATCGCACCACCGTGCTTGCTGTTGTGGCCCTCCGTCCCGACGACAAACTTCGATTCGTAGCCGGAGAACTCGAGCGCCGATGCCATGCTCTGGTTGGCCAGATACCAGCTTCCGGAGTAGCTGTTCTGGTCGGCGCTGCCGTCCTGCAGGAAAACGCGCAGAGGCTTCGGCTCCGTCTTGCGGATGATCGAAGGATAGATATCGCCACCGCGCAAATTCGTGTAGCTGCCGATGAAGCTCAGCACGCGCCGGAAGGCGTCGGGGCGATTCCAGGCCGCGGTGAATGCGGCGATGCCGCCGGAGCTGGATCCGGCAAGTGCACGATCATTCGGGTCTTTCGATAGGTTGAGCTGCTTGCCAACTTCGGGCAGGATCTCGTCGATCAGGAAGCTCGCGTAGCGGCCGCCCAGCCCGTCGTATTCATAACTGCGGTTGTAGCGGTTCTGCTGCTCTGCGGAACGCGCGTGTAATATGCCAGGATCGATGAGAATCGCGATGGTCACCGGCATGGCCTTCTGCTGGATCAGGTTGTCGAACACCACCGGCACGCGCCAGCCGCCGTCTTCCTTCACGAACCCCGCGCCGTCCTGAAAGATCATCACGCAAGCTGGCTTCGACGCATCGTATTGCGCTGGGACGTAGACCCAGTAATCGCGCACTGTTCCCGGATAGATCCTACTGGTCCAGGTGTGTTGGGTGACCGAGCCGCGCGGAACGCCACTTTGGCGCTGGGAATCGGGACCGAGCTTGTAGTCGTCGGCGGCGAGTTGTAAGGATGCGGTCAAGAGGATTGCCGCGACTGATGGAAGGGTCATAAGACTAATGATTAACTCCGCTTCGCGGCGGCAATTTGCGTCGAGCCTAATCGCAGCGCAATAGGAGACTTTGCCTGAATGTGCCGCTCGCGAATCGACTCAGTCAGCGTGGCCGATAGCTTGGTCTTCTGGGCTAAGGGCAACTGCTTCCATATCTGGACCACGGAGTGCGAACCGAAATATTTCGCAGCCTCTTTGTCCGAGCGAAACTTTGGAAGAGGCGCCTTGGCCGCTGCGAATTTTCTTTTCATTCCATGTTCCCGGCTACAGGATCACGGTAGCAGTTGGAGGGCGAGGAATCCAGGAGCCAGCGTGCAGCCGCCACACACATCGGGGCGGTTGCACGAGACAAACTCGTTGCGTCGGCTACCGATCATCAGCCTGTGGGGCAGGTTGCTAACCTGCGCGCGATTGTTAATCGCCTGGACCAAGCGGGTTACCAACCCGCTGCAGGTTGTCAACCTGCTACCACAGTCGACTGATCCAGTGGGTTAGGGGCGAGTTTCTGGAGAGAAGCATTTCTTACACTCATGCCGAGGCCATGTAGCGCTGCAAGGAGGCTTCTTTCACCAGGATTTCGCGGTCGCGGAGGCGGATGTGGGCCTCGATTTCTGGAGTTGCAAAAACGAAGCCATCGTCGGCTGGGGTGTAGGGAAGTCCTTTTTCTTTATGCATTTCGAAGAACTCGGCGGCGCTCTTCAGTTGGTTTTCTTCCCGATGGCGGCGCTGGGACTGGATTTGTTGGAGCTGTTCCAGGGTTTTGTGGAACTGCCGGGTGAGCCGCTGCTCTTGCATGCTGATGGTGGCGATGGCGCGAGCATGGTCGCGGAGGGCGGCGGCCATTGCTAGCGCGGCTTGAGCTTCGGGTTCGGCGGTATTTATGTTGGCGGCATGTTCGGTGATGCCGAGTGTCAGGAGATTGGTTTCGAGAGCGGGGATGCGGTTGAGCCGCCAGGTGGTATCGCAGAGGGATTGGGCTAGCTGCTCTTCGAGAACACCTTGAGGTTGGAACTCGTCGAGCCAGCGCTGGGAGTGGCGCTGATAGGCGGCCAGGTCCTCGGAGGGGAGGACAATGGTGTGACCGGTGAGCCCGTGGCGCAGGGCGTTAAGGGAGGAGCGCAATTTGCCTGCGGGGGTGCGGGGGCCGGTGGAATGTTTGGAATTGGCGCGATTGACATCGGCGCGATTTTTGTCGTGACCATTTGGATTGATAGGTTCGTTCATGTTTAGGCTAATAGCATGGAGGCGCCGCCGATCGACTTTTTCTGAAGCTAGATGTTATTGAGGGAGAACAGAAAACAGGACATCTGATTTCTGTGACCGTACGGTTATAGGCCGAAAACCCGATGGAGTCTGTGCTGGATAAGCGCGAGATCGTCTGCGTTGAGCGGGGCGAGGGTACGTTTGATGAGGCGATTCTCAATAGCCATGATTTTCGAGGTCTTGAAACCTCTTGGCCTAACAATAAAGTCCGAGAAAGCACCGGTGGAAACTTTCGTTATCGATTACATTGAGAGGCCTTCGGGGACTCAGGGTGCTACTAAAGGATTCGTGTGTGTGCGATCGCATGAAGACGCTGCAAGGCGTACCTTGAAGATCACTCTGGCCATGTGCGAGTAGAATAAATCCATGGTGACTAGCGCGTGGAACATCCGCCCCGCGGCGATTCACGATGCTCGATCCATTGCCGAGGTTCACGTCGAAAGCTCCAAGAGCGCGTATCGAGGTATCTTTCCCGATGCTCTCCTAAATGAATTATCCGTGGAGAAGCGTGAATCCGGCTGGCGGGACTTGCTGGCAGCGCATGAGCCCCCCTCAGCAATAACAATAGTCGGCTGTGAGGCCGGGGGTCGCGTCGTGGGTTTCGCCTCAGGTGGCAAGGAGAGGACTGGCCAGTTGGGGTGCGATGGTGAGCTCTACGCTATATATCTCCGCCCGGAGGCGCAACGAAAAGGGCTGGGAGCCTTGCTCCTTCGGCAATTCGGGCACGAGTTGGTTACGCGCGGCTTTGGTTCCATGGCAGTGTGGGTCTTGGAGCTCAACCCCTCAAGGAGATTCTATGAATGCCTCGGGGGAAAGGTCATTGGGCAACAACAGATAGAACGAGGAGGGCAAACGTTCATCGAAGTCGCATATGGCTGGCAGAGTTTGAACGTCTTTACCTAATTGCGAAATAGCTCAACAATTACCGTGTCTCACAAGGTCAGCTAAGTAAGGGCGTTGGCCAGGCGGGCAATAGAAAGAGGGGCGATACCTAGTCCTGTCCTTGGTCTGGGCCATCAGCGCTAAGCTTTGCCGTGACGGGGGATAATAGACGGGCTCCCGGCGAATGCGAGCGCACGCGTCGCACAGAACTCTATACAAATTGTAATACGCATTTGTATACAGACCGTCACGCCAAATGCTATGCTTTAACTGTGAAGCCTGCCGTCCGCACACCTAACGTTCGACTGAGCCCGCGTGCTCACGCCTTGCTCCGGAAGATAGCCGATGAAGAGCAGCAGTCCATGCAGGCAGTGCTCGATGAGGCAATCGAACGTTATCGCCGCGAGAGATTCCTGCACGCTGCCAATGCCGACTTCGCGGTATTGAAGAAGAGTCCAAAAGCGTGGCGGGAAGAACTTCGGGAGAGAGAACTGTGGGAACGTACGCTGGCTGACGGACTGGGCAGGAAGTGAGCAACGCCGAACCATCGCGGGGGGATGTGTGGGATCTCAGTCTCGATCCAACGCTAGGACGCGAGCAAGCCGGTGTGCGGCTGGCGCTGGCAATATCGGTGGATATTTTCAATGGAGGGCCTGCGGAGCTGGTGGTAGTGATCCCGATCACACGGACTCAGAGAAAAATTCGCTGGCATGTACGAGCCGGCCCTCCAGAAGGCGGCTTGGTGTCCGAGAGTTTTATCCAGTGTGAGAATGTGCGTTCCGTTTCGAAGAGAAGGCTCAAACGTTTGCGCGGGCGAGTATCGGCGAGCACGATGTTTGAGGTGGAGGATCGGCTGAGGATTCTATTGGGGCTTTAGCTGGGGCGGAGCCGCGTTGAGCGCGCCAGCGAGGAAACACGTGGGATGTCCCCGGTTTAGGATAAGCCAATATGTATAAGTTCATAGCTCTGCTAGCCCAAAAACATTAAGACCGGCCTTGGGAAATTCTTGAGCGCGGCGGCAAGGTTCGCACGGCTGTATTCCCGAATCGAAGGAAGAAAGCGATCCAGGCAGAAGTACGCAAGGACGTCGAAGCTGGTAGCGCTCTGTACCACGATGCACTGAGCTGATTACGACGGACTGAACAAATTCGAGCATCAGGCCATTGACCACGCGGTATTATGCGTAGCATGCATTTGTTGGTAGCATGGCCGGCTACGCCCGGCGATCGAGAACCAAAGGCACGGTCGAGCCATCAAAGACATCTATATCTGTCCGCTGCTCCGCGATGCGCGGCAGCGTTTATGCGGCGATCCTACAGAGCAGGGAGCCTGCGATGAAAACGCTAATCACCAATGAACTTTTCTCGGATTTCGTCGAATGCAGATACCGGGGATATCTGAAGATCACGGGCGCAAGTGGACCAACATCAGACCTCATTGATGTGTCCGGCAGACTCCGTGAGGGCTACCATAGCCAGGCTCGCGAACACCTTTTGCGGACCTACCGTGACAAAGGCAAACAGGCGTGCACTGATGTTGGATTATCCGTGGTCCTTGCCAACAGATATGATCTTGCCATCGACGTCACCGCGACTGACACCAACGTCTCTGTCCGGTTTGACGCTCTAATGGCTGCTCCTGGCAACGCGACCGGGAGCCAACCTGACTATATCCCCATCATCTTCGTCAATAATGACAAGGTCAGCAGAGAAGACGAATTGCGGCTCGCACTGTGTGCTTGGGTTCTCATTCGCTGGCACGCGTGTCGGCCTTCGTTCGGAAGGATTCTCCATAGTAGCGACTTCCGGATCAGGAAGATCAAGCTTGCCAGAGTACTGGAACAGGCTGACAGGGCACTTGAAGAGATATGTGCGCTCGCCGAGCGGCCCAGCGAGCCTCCGCTGCTGCACTTGAACACGCACTGCCCAACCTGTGTGTTCAAGAACAACTGCCGAGAAACTGCTATTGAGAAAGATGACCTTAGCCTCCTTCGAGGAATCAAGGAAAAGGAGATCGTCAAGCTCAGGAACAAGGGCATTTTCACCGTTACGCAGTTGTCATACACGTTTCGACCGAGAAAGAAGTCAAAACGATCTAACCCCCTAATGATTAAGTACTACCATGCTCTCAAGGCGCTTGCACTTCGGGAGAAACGGATCTATGTCGTTGGAAAGCCCGAGCTGACCATCACCGGCACTCCTGTATATATCGACGTCGAAGGAACGCCCGATCGCGACTCATATTATCTCATTGGCCTGAGAATTCCAGGCGCCGCCGCTGCTGTTCAACGATCTCTTTGGGCGAATGATCGTGCGGACGAAGAAAACATCTGGAAGGAGTTTCTTCAAGTTATCACGACCCTCGACAATCCTCAGTTGATTTATTATGGCAGCTATGAGACCGTATTCCTCCGGCGCCTGAAGAAGCGGTACGGCGATACATCTGAAGACGGGCACTCGGTGGTGAACCGATTGACGAAGTCCGCCCAGAATGTTCTCTCTGTTGTGTATGGGCGCGTTTATTTTCCAACGTACTCCAACAGTCTCAAGGACATCGCATCTTATCTCGGATTCAACTGGTCAATTGAGGAGCCCTCGGGCCAGCGAAGCCTAGCACTCCGGCGGGAGTGGGAACTCACGGGTAGCGAAACGGCCAAGCAGGATCTCATAAACTACAACGCTGACGACTGCACCGCCCTGGAAGTACTGGTGCAGACGTTGCTCCAACTGATCCCCAGAGATACCGCTTCACCGACGGCGCTGCCGTATCCAAATGCCGTCCACGTTGACTCTCTGAAGCCACAGATGCCATACAGGTTCGGACCGGTGGATTTCGTATTTCCCGAACTCGACCAGATAAATAGGTGCGCCTACTGGGACTATCAACGCGACAGAATATACGTTCGCTCAAATCCGCGCCTCAGGCGAGTCGCTAGAAGGAATCAACGAAAGAAGCGTCGCCACTCTCTGCCGGTGAACGTGACAGTGAGCCCGTCCCGACCCTGGACGTGTCCGGGGTGTAATTCCAGAAAGATCAGAATGAATGGAAGGCACAGCAAGTTGCTGTACGACCTGCGGTTCACTACGGGCGGCGTAAAGAGGTGGATTAGCAAGTACTTCATCGACCATTACAAATGCTCGAATTGTGGGAAGCCGTTTGCTTCGGACGTCCACGAATGGACACGGCATCGCTATGGTCTGCAACTTCTAGCATACGTGATTCATAACATCATCGAATTACACATACCTCAAATGAAGCTGTCTGGAAGCATGTTAAAGCTCTTTGACTATGATATAGGTCAACCAACGATCAACCGTTTAAAGCGAAGGGCTGCGGAGCTCTATCAGGGCGCATACGAGGACATCAAGGAGACACTACTGCATGGAGGGCTTATACATGCTGATGAAACTCACATGAACATTAAAGACAGTAACGGTTACGTGTGGGTATTCACGAGCATGGAGGAGGTGATTTACCTATGGTCTGCGACCCGTGAGGGGAAGGTTGTCGAGGAGTTCCTCAGGGGTTTCCAAGGTGTATTAGTCTCCGATTTCTATTCGGCGTATGATTCGATCGATTGCGCGCAGCAGAAATGCTTGATTCATTTGATTCGAGATTTGAACGAAGATGTTCTCAATGAGCCGTTTAATGAAGAACTGAAGCGTTTGGTTCACGAGTTTGCGGAACTATTGAAGCCCATAATCGGGACGATCGACCGTTTTGGCCTGAAGACACACTTCCTTAAGAAACACAAGGTACAGGCGGCGCGCTTCTACGACCGCCTGGGTATACGCGAGTACAAGACCGAACTGGCACGGAAGGCGCAGGAGAGACTAAGAAGAAACCAGGGAAAGCTCTTCACCTTCTTGGATCATGATGATATTCCATGGAACAACAACAATGCGGAACACGCGGTAAAGGCGTTCGGGGCACTCCGCAATGTAATCGAGCCCCATTCAACTGAGACTAGCATCCGAGAGCACCTGGTGCTGTTGAGTATTTGCCAGACCTGCGAGTACAGGGGGATCGACTTTCTTCAATTCCTTCGGTCCGGCGAGAAGCGCGTCGATGATTACCTTTACCAGATCTCGCGGCCAAGGGTCCAAGTACCTCCGCGTATTCGATCTCGGCAACATTTCTTGAGCGATCCCACTCGGTAAACAAATACTCCTTCGGTTCGCGATGACGGCAGCATATTACGGCTTGCCGAGAGATCATCTAACTCCTTTAGCGTCCGTGGTGTAGGTGTATGTTTGCCCAGCCACGGATGTCGTACCTAGTACGGTTCTAGTGCAAAATCTGACCGCTACCGAGGCGTTCGGAGGTATACTTAGGGCCTGAAGACGGGTTTGGACTCCGAAATCTAATTGTCGGATCTTGACGTCCAAATTCACAGCTTCATCTCTAACCCTTACAACTGAAAGATTTGAAAGGATATAAACGACATGAAAAGTTTGCTCGTCCGTGTCATGACAGTCGTCACGGTGATGGTGATGGCGCTTGGAGTGTTTTCGATCACAACCATGCCTGCGTCCGCCCAGGACCAGGGGAAGAACCAGGACCTTGGGAAGAACTGGAGGGTGTTCAACGGGGAGCCGGACACCGCCTTCTTTTGGGACATCAACAAGCCACAGGCCCTTCCGGGTGGCCTGTTGCAGTTCCCGGTTCAGCAGTTCCTGACAGCGTCCACCGGGTCGTTCGTGATCTACCTGTACAACAACTACAACGTGGATATGACGGGCAAGACGCTCAAGATGAGTGCCTCGTGGACGCCGGGACCATACGAGACCCGCCACACGCCCCCTGCCGGCGCTTTCGTCCGGTTTGAATTTCAGGACGTTACGTCAGGCGCCTTTACCTCCAATGACTATTGGTGGTCCACGGGCGCAAACAGTTTGGATCTCAATGTGGGGTCAAACGGCGCCTTGACGGTTTCACTGACAGACCGCTCAAAGTGGACCAACGTATGCGGCCAGTCGGCGACTGACACAATCGCTCATCCCGGCCCTAACTGCGTAGGGGGGACAGACCCGGCAGTATCGCCCTTCGACGGATTCACTAATGCGGTAAAGAACGTCAAGTTGGTGGGCCTCGCGTTCGGCAGCGGCGTTAGTTACGCGAGTGGTGTTGCTCTCGACGGTGGAACCGGAACCTTCCAGTTGTTGAACTTCACGATCGCGCCTTAACGGGATCGGAGGAAGCCTGGGCCGGCTGTTTCGGACGTTCTCGGAATCAGCCGGCCATCGTGCCGGGAGCATTGCGCGAAGTGCTGCAAGGCTCGACAGCGGAGGATCACTAGACCATTGAGGTTTGCGGTTAGCGAAGACTCAGGTGAGCAGATAACGGGGCCTGCGATACTGTACAGTACCCAATATGCATAAGCTCATTGCTCTGCTCGTTACCGCCGCCGGCCTATTTGCGCAGGATGTCAAACCCGATGGGCCGCAGCAGCACGAGTTTGTCATCGCCGGTTTCCACACCGAGAGTGGCGTCACCCTGCCACAGGCCAAGATCGTGTATGGGACCTATGGACATCTGAACGCCGCTAAGGACAACGTCGTGCTGCTACCGTCGCACTATATGGCTAACTTCCATGGCTATGAGTGGCTCATTGGGCCGGGGCGGGCGCTGGATTCGTCGCGGCTTTTTCTGGTTGCTACCGAGCTTTTTGGGAATGGGCGTTCGTCGTCGCCGAGTAACACGCCGGAGCCGTTCCATGGGCCACGCTTTCCAGTTACTACGATTCGCGACAATGTCGAGGCGGTGCACCGGTTGCTTACTGAGGAACTAAAGATCACGCATCTTCGCGCGATTATTGGCTTCTCCATGGGCACGCAGCAGGCGTTCCAGTGGGCGGTGAGTTATCCGTCCTTCGCCGACCGCATCGTCGCCACTTCCGGGACGGCTAAGAATTATCCGCATGGATTCGTGCGGCTGGAAGGGCAGATCGCGGCGATCACCACCGATCCGGTGTTCAATGGCGGCGATTACAAGACTCCGCCGGTCAAGGGTCTGGAGGCTTGCGGGATGGTTTGGGCGGCGTGGCTGTACTCGCAGGAATGGTGGCGGCGCGAACTGTGGCGCGCCAACGCGCCGGCGGGGGCCACGTTCGATCAACTGCTGGCGACGTCGCGAACGCGATTCACCAGGTTCGATGCCAACGACATGATCCTTCAAATGCGCACCTGGCAGCGGCACGATGTGGGAGCGATGCCGGGGTTCAACGGAGATGTGGAGCGCGCGCTGCGGTCCATCAAGGTCCCGTTTTTGTACATGCCATCGGAGACGGATCTGTATTTTCCGATTGGCGACGCGCGGTATGAGAGGGCGTTTATTCCTGGTGTTACGTTCCTCCCGATTCCGTCCTTGTGGGGACATACAGCGGGCGCGGCGAGCAATCCGGCCGATGCGAAGTTCCTGAATGAGAATATCGGACGGTTTCTTACTTCAGGTGGCAGCCCAGGCAAGTAAACTTACGGCCGTGACATACTGCGCAGGTTTGTAAGTCGAGACCGGATTTCTTGTTAGTGTGAGTATCTAGAAATCCCGCGACGTGGTTCGCGGGTTGTAAGTGGGCGTCTTTGGGATGGCAAAACTCGCAGCTATCCGGCGGGCTGATGGTGTTGTGGCAGACCAGGCAATCGGCCATGGCGGGCATGTTGGCGGAGGTGACTTTTTCCGACGTTTCCAGGGCGCGGTGGCAGGCTACGCAGGGGTTGGTGGAGTTTAGGAACGGGCGGATGGCTGCGCCGTTGCGGCCCAGGTAGGTTCCTTTGTCGATGGCTTGGGCAATTACGGGGGCGACGTTGCCCAGCTTCAGGTGTTTTGCGTGGCTGAATTCTTTCAGTGGTGGGGCGGCGGGCAAGAGGCAGGCTGTCGCCAGGAGGAAGCAGGCGGCAGGCAGCAGGGAAAACCGCTTCCTGACGGGCGCGGCTCGGTAAGGCATTAACCTTTGTAGGTGATGCGCCAGATCTTTTTTCCGCCGTCGTCGGTTACCAGGATGCTGCCGTCGGGCAATTGCATTAGGGCTACCGGGCGGCCCCATACCTCGCGGGAATCGGGGTTGATGAGCCAACCGGTCAGGAAATCGCGCACGTCGCCGCTTGGCTTTCCGTTCTTGAATGGAACGAAGGCCACCGAATAGCCGACGCGCTTAGCACGGTTCCACGATCCATGCAGCGCCAGGAACGCGCCGCCCTGATACTCCGCCGGAAACTGCTTGCCGGTATAGAACATGAAGTCCAGCACCGCGACGTGCGATTGCAGCAGGATGTCGCCGGGAATCGTTTTGGCCACCAAGCCCGGCTTCTCGCCCTTATGGCGAGGTTCCTCGTGAGGTCCGGCATAGGCGTAGGGCCAGCCGTAGAAAGCGCCCGGTTGAATGTGGGTGAAATAGTCGGGGACCAGATCGTCGCCCAGCGCGTCGCGTTCCTGAACCGCGGCCCACAGCGTGTCGGTGCCAGGATACCAGTGCAGCCCAATCGGATTGCGCGTCCCCGAGGCATAAATCTCGTGCCCGGTACCATCCGGATTATATTTGTTGATGGCTGCGCGGCGCGGGTCTTCGCCGGTGTTCACGTTCGAGCCCGAACCAATGCCGACGTACAGCTTCTCGTTCTTGCGATCGAAGAGCAGGCTGCGAGTCCAGTGGCCGGGCACGAACTCCTTCAAGGAAATGATTTCCTGTCCTTGCGTAGCGGTCGTCGCCTTGGGATCGTACTTGTAGCGCTTGACGGAAGTTCGCTCGCCGACGTACAGGTAATCCTTCCAAAGCGCCAGCCCATAGGGCCGATCCAACCCTTCCAGGATCACCTTGCGCTCGGGGTTCTTGTAGCTTTTATTCTTGTCGACCAGGACGTAGACCGAGCCGGCGGAGCTATCGCTGAGCAGGATCTCGCCGCCAGGCGCGGTCAGCATGAACCGCGGCGTGTTGAAGCCAGCGGCGTATTCCTCGATTTCGAATCCGTGCGGCACCTGCAACTGCGCGCCATCGGGCCGGCTGACCACCTTCGGTTGATTCGTGGAAGACGGCGTGGCGTAGGGAGGCGGTAGTTTTGCCTCCTGCTGCTGGACCTGCGCGGAGGCGACGACGGCGGCGAGAAGGGCAATGTTGAGTTTGAGCATAGGGGCGGTCTCCACTTCAGTGTACAAGACGATCCAGGTATAATCTTCGCCATGTGTACCAAGCTCTGGATCGCTTTGCTTCTCGCCGCCGCGTGCGCGGTGGGCCAACCGGAAAAGACCGCCTGGGACGTCCTGAAGCAGGGACTGGCGGACAAGAATCCCGAAAAACGGCGGCAGGCCGTCACTGCCATCGGCTCCATCGGATTGGCGCCGGATGCCATACAGCAAGTGGAAGGAGCGCTGCAAGATCAGGACTCATTGGTGCGGCAGACTGCTGCGGCGACGCTGGGGCAGATGAAGGCGAAGCAGTCCATTCCGGCGCTCAAGAAGTTGTTGGACGATGCAGCGCCCGAGGTCACGTTCGCCGCGGCCAAAGCGCTCTGGGACATGGGCGACAAGAGTGGGCGCGACCTGATTGAGGACGTCCTCACCGGCCAGCAGAGGGCAACCGAAAGCGCCGTGAGCGGAGCTAAGCGCAAGCTGCACGATCCGAAGGCGCTGGCTTTGATGGGTTTCAAGGAAGCCTCGGGCGCACTCCTCGGCCCGTTCAACATCGGGATCATCGCCGCGGAGCAGGCGTTCAAAGACGGGGGCGGCGGCGCGCGAGCGCTCTCGGCGACAATGCTTGCGCAAGACTGCGACGCTCAAACGTTGCGGTTGCTGGAATATTCCGCAACCAGCGATAAGAATTGGGCGGTGAAGGCGGCTTCCGCCAGGGCGCTGGGTCAGTGCGGAAATTCGGAGGCGATCCCCAAGTTGGAGCAGAACCTGGGTGATGGGCGGGAGGCGGTGAAGTTCATGTCGGCGGCGGCGATTGTGCGGTTGAGTACGAAAACTAGGGCGTCGTTCCCTGACGCGGGCCGGTTCGCCGGCGGCGCGGCGGATCAACCAGTCGATCACTAAACTCGGCGGCGGGCTAGTCAGGCTCCCACTCTGTCCACCCGATGGCCGCCGAACGCATGGATGGTCCGCGTCCCGGCGACAACTTCTCCGCTGTGCAATACCCCCCGCGGGATGAAATATTCGTCTCCGGCGTTCAGCGGAATGCGCCGCCCTTCGATAATCAGGGTGTAGCAGCCTTGCACGACGATCATATATTCGTCATAGTCATGCGCATGTGCATCGGATGGCGCTGTTTGACTACAGGTCCAAAATGCCATCTGGCTCCCGTCAGCTCCGTCGAAGACGAAGCCTTCGACCCCAGGGGTCGCCTGATTTGCAGTGGCGATCCTGTTTGCAGGATGCTTCATGAAATCAGGGAACTCTTTCATCGCCGCTTCTTCAAGTATCGCTTCCGGGCCTGCGTGATCGCCTTGCGGGCTTCCGCAGGGCCCGCCCAGCCGAGCGTGGCGGTTACGCGGCCTTCCAGCTCCTTATATATGGTGAAGAAATGCTCGATCTCCTTGCGGATGTGGGCGGGGATCTCGTCCAGCGAGTGGACTTCGGCGTAGCGGGGGTTCTTGTCCGGCACGGCCAGGATCTTCTGGTCCGTCTGGTTCTGGTCGATCATATTTAGCATTCCGATGGGCCGGACCTCGATTAGGCATCCGGGAAAGCTCGGCTCTTCGACCAGGGCGACGACATCGGCCGGATCGCCATCGTCGGCCAGGGTTCCGGGGATGAATCCGTAGTCCCCAGGGTAGTGAACGGGCGAGAATAGCGCGCGATCCAGCCGAAAAAGCCCGGTTTTTGCATCGTACTCGTACTTGTTGGTCGAGTTCTTCGGGATCTCCACGATCATCCTGACGCGCTCCGGACAATCGGGACCAGGGTCCAAATCGTATAGGGAGTGGTTCATAGCAATTAGGGTACCAGAGCTAGTGGTCTACTCGAAGGACCAATCCTAAACCGTTCGGGCTAAAGGGTCCTAGCAAAAAAGTCCTTGCCAAAGCCTAGTACTCCGTGGCACACTGCCTTTAAGACAAACGTGTCAGGAAGTGTCAGGAAGTGGCGAAAGAGCACAAAGTTGCGCTGGTTGAGCCCCCTCTGGGTGCGTATTCGGCCCGTGTGGACGAAAAAGGCAGGCTCAACGTACCAGTCAACCTCAAGGAGTACCTCAAGAGCCTGGAGGACGGGAGGCTCTTCGTGACCACCACGGACAAGCGCATAGCTAAACTGTACCCGATTTCGGTTTGGAAGGAAAATCTAAAACGGCTGGCGGAGTTGGGGCTCGAGAATCCGGTGTTGGCGAAGTCGCTATCGATCACTGCGCGGCACTATGGCGACGACGCAGCAGTGGACCCGGCGGGACGGGTGATGCTCCCGACGACGCTGCGCAAGTTTCTGGGTCTGGAGGGCCAGGAGGTCTGGCTGGATTCGACTCCTGAGGGCTGCATCAACATCTACTCGAAGGCGGAATACGATTCGCAACTGAAGCAGGCGGAAGCGAACTTGGAAGAGGCCAATTTAGCAGCCGCGCGGAAGGGGTTTGTGTAGTGGCCCCTTATGCACGTTCCAGTGATGCTCGGCGAGTGCCTGGAGTATCTGGCGATACGGCCGGACGGGGTTTACTTGGACGCGACTGCCGGCCTGGGTGGGCACACGGGCGCAATCGCCCAGCGGTTGACCAGTGGGCTGGTAATCGCCAACGACCGGGATGCGGAATCGCTGGAACTGGCCAGGCGGAACACGGCACAGTGGGCGGAGCGGATCCGTTATCGCCACGGGTCGTTCGGGGATCTGGGTGCGGCGCTGAGGGAATTTGGCATCCAGCGAGTGGACGGTCTGCTTGCCGATCTAGGCGTGAGCCGTTACCAGCTCACCGAGCCGGAACGCGGGTTTTCGTGGATGGCCGAAGGCACTTTGGACATGCGCATGGATCGCAGCCAGGGCACGACGGCCGCGGAGTTAGTGAATTTCACCGGAGAGAGAGAATTAGCCGACTTGATTTTTCGATTCGGCGAAGAAAGGAGGTCGCGGAGAATAGCAAGAGCAATCCTACGGGCGCGGCCCATTCACACTACGGGGCATCTTGCCCGGGTGATCGAAGAAGCCGTGCCCCGTACGGGCAAGTTGCATCCCGCCACGCAAACTTTCATGGCGCTGCGGCGGGTAGTGAACGAGGAAGAAGCGGAATTGGACTCATTCTTATCGATTGCACCGGATTTGGTCAAGAGCGGCGGCAGGATTGTAACGCTTTCGTTCATGTCGCTCGAAGACCGCAAAGTGAAGCAGAGTTTTCAGGCTTTGGCCCGGGCGGGGAGGGTAACCATCCTCACCAAGCACGTGGTCAGGCCCACCGAGGAAGAAACCAGAAATAATCCTCCATCCCGGAGCGCGGTTCTCCGGGCAGTGGAGCTGAGATAGCAGAGACACGTCCATGGCAACATTAGCGACCATCTTC
This sequence comes from Bryobacteraceae bacterium, assembly GCA_035632375.1. Lineage (GTDB taxonomy): Bacteria > Acidobacteriota > Terriglobia > Bryobacterales > Bryobacteraceae > Palsa-89. The sequence continues at coordinate 42,181 of DASQGY010000125.1, forward strand.
GATTGGCTCACGGCGGTGAAAGGTTCCGAGAGAACCTCTCCGCGGAATCGCGTATTTGAGGAGGCCGACCTCTACGAGGCGCCGCCATTCCCCAATGAAGATGTGTATCTCTACATCAAGCGCATTGATAACTCGCGTGTCGCCCTGGAAACCGACCCGGCCTCGCGCCGCACCTGCTGGCGCATGATTGGATCCACACTTGGCGTGGTGCTCCTGGTGATCGCGCTGCTGCTCCCGGCGGTGAACCGCGTGATGGCTGGCTACCGCGTGGAGCAATTGCGGCAGGAGAAGGAGCGCCTGGAGCTGAATCGCGCCGCGCTCGAACTGCAGGAATCCACTTTGTTGAGTCCCGAAAGGCTGGAGGAACTGGCGAAGGTGCAGCGCTTTGTCGATCCTGCGCCCTCCAGGGTGGTCTATCTGGAAGGCCATCGCGACTCAGTGTTGCGTGCGTCGCATACGCCGCTGACCGCTCGGGATTAGGTTTTAGGGGCCGAGGTTAGGGATGGGTACTCTCGCTACAAGACGGGTGCATTTGTTGGCCCGCCTGGCCTTTGTCTGGGCCGCCCTGATCGCACTGCGGCTGGTGCAACTGCAGATTGTCCAGCATGCGGAGTATCAGCGGCAGGCGCTGCAGCAACAACAGGAAGTGCTGGAGCTGGCCGCCCCGCGTGGAATCATCTTCGATCGCCTGGGGCAGCGGCTGGCCATGAGCTTGCCGGTGGAGTCCGTCTGCGTGGACCCGTTGCGGATTCCGGACAAAACCATGGCTTCGCAAATCCTGTCCGGGATTCTGAACCTGGACGTCAACGAACTATTGGGGAAAATGAACGCGGCGGCCGCCAACAAGCGCGGCTTCCTGTGGGTGAAGAAGAGAATCACGCCGGAGGAAGCGAAGCGCCTGCACGATCTGAAATCGAAGCTGGAGTGGATCGAATTCCGCACCGAAAGCCAGCGCTTCTACCCCCAGCGGTCGCTGGCGGCGCACATCCTGGGTGGTGTGGATTTCGCGCAAAACGGTAATGGCGGCATTGAGCAGACACAGAACGAATCGCTCGAAGGGCGCGCCGGCGAAATGCGGGTGACCCGCGACGTGCAGCGACGGGGTTTTGAAACCAAAGTGGTAGAGGAGCCGCAGGCTGGACACGATATCAAGCTCACCATCGACTCGCGCATTCAATTCATCGGCGAACGCGAGTTGCAGAAGATTGTGGAGGCGCACCACGCCAAGTCGGGCAGCTTCGTGGCGATGGATCCTAAGACCGGCGACATCATCGCCATGGGGAACTATCCGACCTACGATCCGAACGATCCGCCGGCGCTGGGCGCGATGGCTGCCCGGCAAAATCTCGCTGTCTCGGCGCCCGTGGAACCCGGGTCGGTGTACAAGGTGATTACCCTTTCAGCCGCGCTGGAGACCACCAAGCTGCGGCCTGAAACCGTGATCCCTTGTGGCAACGGGAGCATCACGCTGTTCGGGCGAACAATCCACGATCACAACCGGTACAGCGCGCTGCCGATGGAGGATGTCCTGGCACGATCCAGCAACATCGGCGCCATCAACATCGGGTTGAAGGTGGGAGCCGCCAACATGTACGAATACGTCCGGCGATTCGGCTTTGGCGCGCGAACGGGGATTCCGCTGCCGGGCGAGTCGCCTGGAATGGTTCGGCCTTTGCGCCGCTGGGAAAAAACTTCGCTTGCTTCCATAGCCATGGGGCACGAAGTGGGAGTCACAGCGCTGCAACTGGCACAAGCTTGCTCCGTGATCGCCAACGGCGGATTCCGGGTGAAACCCCGCTTGACTATGGACACGCCCGTCGCCACACCGGTGCGCGTGTTGAATCCAGACACGGCCATCACCATGCGCCGCATGATGGAAGGCGTCGTGATCAAGCCCTATGGCACGGGCTACAAATACGCGCGCCTGCTGGGGTACACGTCCGCGGGAAAAACTGGAACAGCGCAGATATACGACTATCGTGCGCGCCAATACACGCACAACTACAATGCTTCCTTCATGGGGTTCGCGCCGGTTACCAATCCGGCCATCGTGGTAGTGGTGACCGTGAACGGCACCGAAGGCACCTCCGGTTACGGTGGCCCCACGTCGGCGCCCGCGTTTCGAGAAATCGCCGCCGCCACGCTTCGCATCATGGATGTGCCGAAAGATTTGCCCGAGATGCTTCCCTCCGTAGCCGGCGATCTGGCCGATGACAATGACGTGGCGATCGCCGGTCTTGGTTCTTCCACCCCTACTCCGCTGGTTCAAGCGGACGATGCCGTTGCTGCCGACGACCGACCGGCGGCCTCCGCAGAGAGCTTGGACCAGCGGACTTTTTTGGACCAGGAGGCCAAGAGCAATCAACCGCAGGACCTGACTGGGCCGCAGGTCCCGAACTTCAAGGGGCGAACGTTGCGCGATGTGATCCAGCAATCGGCAGCACTCGGCATACCGGTGGAATTTAGAGGCGAAGGGATCGCGCGCGCGCAGATTCCCGAGCCGGGCGGCATCCTGCCTGTGGGGCAAAGCGTGCGCGTCCAATTTGGACGCTGATGGCGCAACGATGACGCTCGATCAGGTCCTCGACGGAGTTCAGCTCCGAAAGGAGTTGCCCGAGGATCTGCGGAGAATGCAAGTAGAAGGATTGGAGTACGACTCGCGGAGGGTGGAAGCTGGGTATCTTTTTTTCGCCTTTTCTGGATCGCGTGCGGACGGGCGGGAGTTCGCTCGGGCGGCGATTGATAAAGGCGCGCGCGCGGTGGTGAGCGAGCTGCCTGCGCCGGCTGAATTCCGTGGACCTTGGATCGAAGTGGAGCACGGGCGGAGGGCGCTCGCCGTGGCGTCGAAGAATTTTTATGGAAAGCCGGATCGGAAACTCGGCCTGACTGGCGTCACCGGAACCAACGGCAAAACGACAACGGCATTTCTAATCGATGCGGTGCTCCAGGCTGCCGGCAAGACGACTGCGCTGGTGGGGACCATCGAATACCGGCTGGCCGGCCAGGTGCTCCCGGCTGTGAATACGACGCCCGAGTCGCTGGATCTTTACCGGATTTTCCACAGCCTGGAGCAGGCTGGCGGCACGCACGCAACCATGGAAGTTTCTTCGCACGCCCTCGCGCTGGACCGTGTCTGGGGAATCACATTTCACACCGCGGTGTTTACCAACCTCACGCGCGACCATCTGGACTTCCACCAGACCATGGAGAACTACTTTGCCGCTAAGAGCCTGTTATTCAAGCCGATGGGCGCGATCTCCCCGCGCTGGGCGGTGATTAATTCCGACGATCCGCACGGTCGCCAAATTCAAACCGGCGTGGAGACTGAAGTGCTCAAGTACGGGTTCGATGAGGGCGCGGACTTGCGGGGATCCGAGCTGAAGATGGATTTCGGAGGGTTGCGATTCACGGCGGAATACCGGAACGAGCGGGTGCGGCTGGAGTCGCCACTGGTGGGGAAGATCAACGCGTATAACATCCTGGCGGCGTGCGGCGCGGCATTGAGCTACGGCTTCGATTGGACCACCATCGCGGCGGGCATCGCCAGTTGCGGGCACGTGCCGGGGCGCTTCCAGCGCGTGGACGAAGGGCAGCCGTTCCTAGTGGTCGTCGACTATGCGCACACCGATGACGCCTTGAAAAACGTGATTTCAGTGGCGCGCGAGTTAGGCCCCAAGCGCGTGATCACGCTGTTTGGATGCGGCGGCGATCGCGACCGGGCCAAGCGGCCGATGATGGGCGAAGCGGCGGGCCGCGCCAGCGATTTCGTGGTGCTGACATCCGATAATCCGCGATCGGAAGATCCACTGGCCATCATGAACGACGCGCTCGTTGGGTTGAGGCGCTATGACGTGCCGCACATTGTGGAGCCGGATCGCGCCAAGGCGATCCGCGCGGCCATCGGAGAGGCGAAGGCCGGCGATATCGTGATCCTGGCGGGAAAAGGGCACGAGCCGTATCAAGTTTTGAAGGATCGCGTCATACATTTTGACGATCGGGAGGTGGCCGCGGGAGTGTTGCAGGAAATGGGATTTCGAGCGGCGGGCGGCAGGCGGCAGTAGGCGGGTGTGGGGCAGGTTGCAAACATGCGCGCGATTGTTAATCGCGCTTCGCCAAGCGGGTTACCAACCCGCTGCAGGTTTTCAACCTGCCCCACAGCGTGAACTGATCCGGGAGCCAGAAGGCAGGAGGCAGTAGGCAGGTGTGGAGTTTTCCGTTAAGGAGATTGCGGCGGTGATTGAGGTTGCGGCGATGACTGACGCACGGATCACGGGCTGGAGTGTGGATTCGCGCAGTGTCGCTGCCGGGGATCTATTCTTTGCATTGCGAGGGCCGAATCACGATGGAAATGCGTTTGTGGACGAAGCACTTCGAAGGGGCGCGGTCGCGGCGATCGCCGATGGACCGGCGGTTTCGAAAGAGGCCGGTGCGGTTTTCCGTGTGCCAGACACATTGGTGGCGCTACAGAAGATTGCTCGCTGGGCGCGCGATCAGTGGGGCGGCGAGGTGGTGGGCGTGACTGGCAGCGCCGGCAAGACGTCCACTAAGGACGTCATCGCGGCCATGCTAGCGGCCGCAGTACCGGTGGGGAAGACTGTCGGAAATTTGAACAATCACGTGGGCGTGCCGCTGTCGATATTGCGGCTGCCCGCCGGTGCGCGCGTCGCGGTGCTGGAGATGGGCATGAACCATGCCGGCGAGATCCGGCAGTTGTGCGCCATCGCGCAGCCGCGAATCGGCGTGGTGACCAATGTCGGCCATGCGCACATGGAGGCGTTCGATTCCATCGAAGCCGTTGCGGCCGCCAAGCGGGAGCTGATTGAGTCGCTGCCCGCCGATGGCGTCGCGGTGTTGAACGCCGACGATCCGCTGGTGGCCCGGTTCGGCGAGGCGCATCGCGGGCTGGTGGTCACGTTCGGCTTGAGCGAAGGCGCGGATGTTCGCGCCGAAAACGTCGAGATTACTTCGGAAGGCGTGAAGTTCACAGTGAACGGCACGCGATTTGAGAGTTCCCTGCTCGGCCGGCACAGCATTTCAAATCTGCTGGCCGGAATGGCCGTGGCGAGCCTTTACGGTATCCACCCTTCACAGCTAAGAGATGTCGTCCGCGATATGCCGGCAGGCGCGATGCGCGGCCAGCAGCTCCGGCACAAGGGCGTTTTGATCTTGAACGATTGCTATAACTCCAATCCCGATGCGGCGCGTACCATGATCGACGTGCTGCGGGATACGCCAGCGAAACGGCGGATAGCCGTGCTGGGGGAGATGCTAGAGCTCGGCCGTTGGGCTGAGTCCCTGCACCGCGAAGTAGGTCGCTACGTCGCGAACAGCGGAATTAATGTGCTCGTTGGGATACGCGGCGCGGCCGACTCCCTGGTTGATGAAGCCAGGAAAGCCGGCCAAGCAGTTAACGCCGCGTTTTTTTTCAACGACGCCGCCGCTGCCGGGGACTACCTGCGGCATGTCGCCCAGGAAGGCGACGTGATTCTATTCAAGGGTTCGCGCGGCACCCATGTCGAGCAGGCCCTGGAGAGGTTCTTGGCGCCGCCAAGCTAGATGCTGTATTGGCTGTTTTACGAAAAGCTGTTTCATCTCTTCACGCCGTTCCGCGAGTTCGGATACGTCACCTTCCGGACCGCGTCGGCGAGCCTGACCGCGCTGTTTGTGTCCATCGCACTCGGGCCGTGGCTTATCGGCAAGCTGCGCGAGTTTCAGATTGGCCAGTACATCCGCGAGGACGGTCCGCAGTCGCACATGAAGAAGGCCGGGACACCGACCATGGGTGGAATCCTGATCATCATCTCGATTTTGGTGCCCACGCTGCTGTGGGCCAATCTGCGGAATCCCTATGTTTGGATCGCCATCTTCGGATTGCTAAGCTTCGGGCTCATCGGCTTTTGGGACGACTACGCGAAAATCCGGCGGAAGCAGAACCTCGGCTTGACGGTGAAACAGAAATTTCTGCTGCAAGTGCTGGCCGCACTCATCGTGGGATTCATTCTACTGACGCTGCACGCGCACAAGGCGTATTCCACCAATATCAACGTGCCGTTTCTGAAGTCGTTCAAGCCCGATCTGCTCATCGACGCGTTGGCGCACAACTGGTACACCTATCCGCTGGCGTTTCTCGGCTTCTACGCCTTCATGGTGCTGGTGATCGTCGGCGCTTCCGACTCCGTGAATCTGACGGACGGGCTGGATGGGCTGGCCATCGGCCTGATGATTATCGCCGCGGGCGCCATGACCATACTGACGTACGTTACCGGCCATGCGCGATTCGCCGAATATCTGGATCTGGCGCGGCAGCCGGGCGCGAGCGAACTCACCATTTTCTGCGGGTCGATGGTCGGAGCGTCCATCGGCTTCCTTTGGTACAACTCGCATCCGGCGGAGATCTTCATGGGCGACGTGGGATCGCTGGCGTTGGGTGGCGCGCTGGGCGTGGTTGCGGTGCTGATCAAGCAGGAGGTGCTGCTGCTGTTTATCGGCGGCGTGTACGTGATCGAGGCGCTCTCGGTGATCCTGCAGGTGGGCAGCTACAAGCTGCGCAAGAAGCGGATTTTCAAAATGGCGCCGATCCATCATCATTTCGAGGCGCTGGGTTGGCAGGAGTCGAAAATTATCACGCGGTTTTGGATCGCGGGGCTCGTTATGGCGCTGTTCGCGTTAACGACGCTGAAGTTGAGATAGGCGCTGTTCAGCCTGTGGGGCAGGTTGCCAACCTGCGCGCGATTGTGAATCGCGCTTCGCCAAGCGGGTCACCAACCCGCTGCAGGTTATCAACCTGCCACACAGGGGAGTTCTGGAGAGGTGTTCGGTTGTGAACCTGGATGGGGCTCGAGTGGTCGTGGTCGGCATGGCGCGGTCTGGCGTCGCAGCCGTGCGGCTGCTCTTGGATAAGGGTGCGATTGTGCGGGCCGTGGATGAAAAGGTAATGGAAGACGTGCTGGGAATTCCGGTGGAGTTGCAGACCGAGGCGGCGTTTGAGGGCGCCGACCTGGTGGTGATTTCGCCGGGAGTGCCTGTCGATTTGGATGTATTGGCGAGCGCGCGGGCCCGCGGCATTGGCGTGATCGGCGAGCTGGAATTGGCGGCGCCGTTTCTGTTGGGGAAAACGATGGGCATCACCGGGACGAATGGGAAGACCACCACGACGGCGTTGACCGGACATATCTTGCACGAATCGGGAATCGCCTGTCAGGTGGGCGGCAACATCGGTACGCCGCCGGCGTCGATGGTGGAGACCTCGCGCGCGGATCAATGGAATGTGCTGGAACTCTCGAGCTTTCAATTGGAGACGATTCAGACCTTTCATGCGCCGGTCGCGGCTTGTCTCAACGTCACCCGGAATCATATCGACCGGCATCACACCTTCGAAAACTACGCAAATGCCAAGGCCCGGCTGTTCGAGACGCAACGTGCGGGCGATCTCGCCGTGTTGAACGCCGACGATCCGGTCACCGTCGATTTGGCAAGCCGCACGCCTGCTGCTTCAGCATGGTTTAGCGGCACGCATCGCGTCGATGGCGCTTGGCTCGACGCGGGGGCCATCTATCTGACGGGCGGCAAGCTGCTGGATGTCGCGGATCTTCGCCTGCGCGGGCGGCATAACTACGAGAACGTGATGGCGGCGGCTCTGATGGCCCAGCGCGCGGGCGCGTCGCTTTCACAAATTGCATCGGCCGCCGCGACATTCTCGCCTGTCGAGCACCGCCTGGAGCTGGTTCGCGAAATTGACGGCGTGGCCTATTACAACGACTCGAAGGCTACCAGCGTGGACGCGACCCTCAAGGCCATCGACGCTTTCCCCAGCGGCTTGTGGATCATTCTTGGCGGCAAAGACAAGGACAGCGACTATACCCTGCTTCGCGAACCGCTGCGCGCCAAGGCTCGGGCGGCGCTGTTGATTGGCGCGGCGGCGCAGAAGATCGAGAAGCAGCTAGATGAAGCGGTGCCCACCATGCAATGCGGAACTCTGGCCGCCGCTCTGGAGGAGGCATATCGCGAGGCCGCGCCGGGCGATACGGTGTTGCTTGCGCCGGCGTGCGCCAGCTTCGACCAGTTCGATAATTTCGAACACCGCGGGCGGGTCTTCAAGGAATTAGTGGAAGCACTGGCGGTAGGAGCAAGATAATGGCACAACGATTGAAAACGGATTGGCTGTTGTTCACCACCATCGTGACCATGGTCGGCTTCGGCCTGGTGATGATCTATAGCGCGTCATCCGTGGTCACCGAACTGAACCCGAAGATTCAATCCAGTTTCTATTTCGTCTCCCGGCAATTGGTCTTCGCGTTAGCCTCATTTGTTTTACTGATGGGCTTCAAGAAGCTCGATTATCGCCGGCTGCAGAGCTCCACCTGGGCGTTCGGTTCCGTTGGAGTGGTGTTGATATTGCAGATCGTGGTTTCCATCCTGGACAGCAAAACGCACCGCTGGTTTCACGTGAACGGGATGACCATACAACCTTCCGAATTCGCAAAACCGGCGCTGCTGATCTTTCTGGCCTGGTTCGTGACGCTGAAGCACGACGCCATCAATACCCGGCGTAATCTGGCCGCCGTCTGTCTGCCGCTGCTGGTGCTGGCCGCCACCGTGGGATTCGGCGACCTGGGGACGGCCATCGTGCTGATCGCTCCCGCGGCGATCGTATTCTTCGTTGCCGGTTTGCATAGGAAGTTTATCGCGGCCGCGGCGGTGCTGTGCCTGCTCTTCTCGGTTGCGCTGATCCTGCAAAAGCCCTATCGCCTGGCGCGCGTGATCGGATTCTTCGATCCCGAGTACAAATACATCAGCCTGATCGACCGTGAGGGCAAGATGAAGAAGTATGCCAACGAATCGCTGACCACCCACGATGCGGGCTATCAGGCACACCAGTCGAGGATCGCGATCGGCAGCGGAGGAATCGCCGGCCTGGGCCTGATGCAGGGCAAGCAGAAGCTGTTCTATTTGCCCGAAGCGCACACCGATTTCATCTACGCGGTTGTCGGCGAAGAGCTGGGACTCTTCGGCTGTGCAGCAGTGCTCGCCGGATTCCTGATCATCTTGTGGCGAGGCCTGCAAGTTTGTTGGATCGCGCCCGACGACTTCGGCCGTTACCTGGCGCTGGGTATCACCACGTCGATTGTGATTCAGGCGCTCATCAACATGAGCGTGGTGCTGGATATGGGACCCACCAAGGGGATTCCCCTCCCCATGATCAGCCAGGGCGGCAGTTCGCTGCTGAGCACCTTGATGTGTCTGGGAATGCTGTTGAGCGTGAGTGAGCACTCGGAATGTTAGAGGCGAATGGCGACCATCGTGATGGCGGGAGGCGGTACCGGAGGGCACGTGGTGCCGCTGCTGGCTGTGGCGCAGGAGTTGAAAGCGCGCGGGCATCAACCGGTGTTCATCGGTACACGGACCGGCTTCGAAGCGAAGCTGGTGCCGCCGGCGGGGTTTCCGCTGGAGTTCATCGAGATCGGCGGATTGAATCGTGTAGGAATCGCCAGAACGCTGCGGACCTTGCTGCAGCTTCCGTGGAGCGTGGGCAAAGCGCTGGGCATTTTGCACCGGCATCGGACGGCAAGCGTGTTCAGCTTAGGCGGCTATGCGGCGGGTCCCGTGGTGCTCGCGGCGCTGTGCCGGCGGTTGCCGATCGTGGTGATGGAGCCCAACGCCATGCCGGGGTTGACCAATCGGCAGGTCGGACGATTCGTCGCGCGGGCGTTGCTGAATTTTCCGGAAGCGGCGAAATTCTTCCCGCGTGGAAAATCGGAGATCACCGGCCTTCCAGTTCGCCCGGAGTTCTTCGCCATCGCACCCAAGAAGGCGGAGGCGAAGTTCACGGTGCTGATCACCGGGGGCAGCCAGGGATCGCGAACACTGAACGAAGCCGCGCGCGGAAGCTGGAGTTATGTTCGAGAAGCCGGCCTGCCGGTGCGATTCCTTCACCAGACTGGGTACACGCCGCACGAAGCGCTGGCCCGGAAATTTGTAGAGAGCGGAATGGACGGGAGCGTACTGCCGTTCATTCACGACATGCCCGCAGCCTTCGCGCAAGCGGACCTGGTGGTTTGTCGAGCGGGTGCAGGCGCGATTGCGGAGCTGGCGGCGGCGGGGAAACCTTCGGTGCTTGTTCCATTGCCGCACGCGGCCGATCAGCATCAACTGCGCAATGCCGAAGCGTTCGCCAACGCGGGTGCGGCGCAGCTTGTGCTGGACGCGCAGATGGACGGAGGCCGGCTGTTCGAAGAAATCGCCAAGCTGCGCTCGCAGCCCGAGCTGCTGCGGCAAATGGGGGAGCGGGCGCGCCAGTTCGCCCATCCGGACGCCGCGCGGCGAGCCGCCGAGGTACTGGAAGAATCCATTGCCTATTGACAAAGACTTTGAAAGCCGAAACAATACAAGGGGAAAATGTTTTTTAAGCCACAACACCTGCACTTCATCGGGATCGGCGGCATCGGCATGTCCGGCATCGCCGAGGTGTTGTTGAATTTGGGATATCGAATCAGCGGTTCGGACCTGAAACTGAGTGCCACCACCGAACGCCTGGCCGCGCTTGGCGCGAGCATTCACGAAGGCCATGCGGCATCGAACGTCGCCGGAGCGAAGGCCGTGGTGGTGAGTTCCGCGGTGGATGCTCAAAATCCGGAAGTGCGGGAAGCGCGCCGATTGGCCATCCCGGTGATCCCGCGCGGCGAGCTGCTGGCTGAATTGATGCGTCTGAAGTACGGCATCGCGATCGCCGGGAGCCACGGGAAAACCACGACCACGTCCATGACCGCGACCGTGTTGAGCGTCGCCGGCCTCGACCCGACGGTGGTTGTCGGCGGCAAGGTCGGGTCCATGGGCGGATCGAACGCGCGCATCGGCCACAGCGATTTCCTGGTTGTCGAGTCCGACGAGAGCGACGGATCGTTCCTGAAGCTTAGCCCTATTCTCGCGGTGGTGACCAACATCGACCGCGAGCACCTGGACCACTACGCATCCATCGTCGAGATTCGCGCGGCGTTCCTGGAATTCGTGCAACGTGTTCCGTTCTACGGCGCGGCGATTCTGTGCCTGGACGACGAGAACGTACAGCAGCTTCTGCCAGCTATCAATCGCCGGACCATCACCTACGGGCGCAGCCATCAGGCCAGCCTGCACGTCGCCGAGGCCGATTGTGGGGCGTTTGAAAGCGACTTCACCGTGCGGATGCGCCGCCACGACCTGGGCAAGTTTCACCTGCGCGTGCCGGGTATGCACAACGTCCTGAATGCCACGGCGGCAATCGCGGTGGGCCTGGAGTTGGAAGTAAAGCTCGAGGCCATTCGCGAAGCGATCGCCGCGTACTCCGGTGTGGATCGGCGATTCCAAACCCGCGGTCAGGCCCGCGGCGTCACCGTGATCGACGACTACGGTCATCATCCCACCGAAATCCGCGCCACGCTCGCCGCCGCCCAATTGTGCAAGTTTCAACGCATCCACGCCGTGTTCCAGCCCCATCGCTATACACGCACCCAACACCTCATGGACGAGTTCGCCAAGAGCTTCCATCAAGCCGACATAGTGTATGTGCTGGACATTTATGCGGCATCGGAAGCGCCTATTGAAGGCGTCACCGGCGCGGCGCTGGCACAGCGGATTCGCGAGTTCGGTCATCGCTGCGTGGAGTTCACCGGCACCATCGATCGTTCTGCCGACGCGGTAGTGGCCAATGTGCGAGACAAGGATCTGGTGCTCACGCTGGGCGCGGGCAGTGTCTGGCAGGTAGGCGAGCGCGTTCTTGAAAAACTGCGGGAGGCTGCGTAGATGGCCCCACAGGCTACGAAAAAAGTCCGCTGGTTCTCGCACGCCGTGGTGCGCTATGGCATTCTTGTTGCCGCTGCCGGCATGTTACTCGCCAGCGGGATCTATGCCTCGCAGCGTTTCGAGAAGTTCATGATTCGCGACTCGCGCTTCTTCCTGCCTGGTCCACCGGACTACGGGTTGGAGAGCCCTAACCTGGAAGTGACCGGCATCAAGTATGCTTCGCGTACACAGATCCTGCACATCTTCCAACACGATTACGGACGCAGCCTCTATTTGTTCCCGCTGGCGGAACGTCGCAAATCGCTGCTGGATCTCAAGTGGGTAAGCGACGCCTCGGTCGCCCGGATTTGGCCGAATCGAATTGTGGTGCACATCAGCGAGCGGCAGCCCGCCGCTTTTGTCAAACTGCCCGGCAGCAACATCGCGCGTTGGGGTTTGATCGACCAGGAGGGCGTGATTCTTGATCCGCCGGCCAAGGCCACTTTCGCTTTGCCCGTTCTCGCCGGAGTGCAGCCAAGCGAGAGCCAGGACATGCGCGGCCGGCGCGTGCGCAGAATGCAGCGCCTGATGAAGGACCTGGGCAAGCTGGCCGACAACGTTTCCGAAGTGGATGCCTCGGATCTGGACAACTTGAAGATCGACGAACTGGTGAACGGAAAGATGGTGTCGCTGCTGCTGGGCGACCACAACTTCTCCTCGCGCGTTCAAAATTTCCTGGAGCACTACGCCGACATACACCGCCGGCTGCCCCAGGCCACCACCTTCGACTTGCGTCTGGACGACCGCATCACCGGATCGGAGGCAGCGAACGATGCCCGATAAACCGCGGATCGCAGTAGGGCTGGACGCCGGAAGCGCCTTCACTCGTTGCGTGATCCTCGGCGTCGACGATGGGCAACTGCGCTATCTCGGTCACAGCGAAGTGGCCTCCATCGGCTGGAACAAAAGCCGGCTGTCCGATCAGCAGGCGCTCACGGTGTGCATCCGCTCGGCCGTGCGTCAAGCCGAGGAACGGGCGCGCGTGCCGGTGGATTCCATGGTGATCGGCATCGGTGGCGGCACCGTTAACGGCCATAACAGTCACGGCTTGTACGAGCTCGGGCGGCCCCGGCCGCTGACGCTCGAAGACATGACCTACGCCGTGGAGCGCAGCGAACTCGGGCGCCTCGAAGAGGACCGCATGATCCTGCACCTGTTTCCGCAGGATTTCACGCTCGATGGCCGGTCCGGCAAGCGCTATCCGCGCGGCTCCACTTGCTCCCGCCTCGAAGCCAACGTTCACCTGGTCACCGTTTCCGAGCAGGAGCACGACTCGCTGGTGGCCGCGGTGCAGGAAGCTTCTTACAAGGTCGAGGAGACGGTGTTCGAGCCCGTGGCGGCCGCCTACGCCGCCATCTCGCGTGACGATCGCACCCGCGGCGTCGCGGTGGTGGACATCGGGATGCACTCGACAGACCTGGTGGTTTACGACGGCGAAGCGGTACTGCTGGCCAGAAGCCTGCCGATCGCGGCGGATCACTTCACCCGCGACGTCGCGGTGGGCCTGACGGTCCAGTATGACGACGCCGAGCGGCTCAAGTTGGAGTACGGCTGCGCGATGCTGGGCCTCACCTCCGATCACAGCTTCATTGAAGTGCCGTCGCCCGACGACCGGCCGCCGCGCGAGGCGCCGCGCAAACAGTTGAACGAGATCCTGGAAGCGCGCGCCGAAGAGCTGTTCATTTACGTTGGCTCGGAGCTGGTCACCATCGGCATGGATCAGAAGCTGCTCGAAGGGATCATGCTGGCGGGCGGCGGCGCCATGCTGAACGGCATGTGCGACATGGCCGAGCGAGTTTTGAATTGCCCGGCGCGCAATGCACTGCCTACGGGCTTGGAGAATTTTCCGGACGAATTATGCCATCCGGCGTGGGCCACCGCGGCCGGCTTGGCCAGATACTCGGCGCGATTGCGCATGAAGCGGGAAGGCCGGCGGCGGGCGCCGGGATTGGTCGGATTGTTGTTTCGATAGACACGCGAGTTTAGGAGGTTTTGAAATGGACGCACTGAAGTTTGTCATCCAAGAAGAGGCTCTGCAAGGCACCAAGATCAAGGTGGTCGGTGTCGGCGGCGGAGGCTCGAACGCCGTGGCCCGCATGATGAACGAGGGGCTCAGCGGCGTGGAATTTCACATTCTCAACACCGATGTTCAGGCGCTGAACGCCTCGCCGGTTCCGAACAAGCTGGCCATCGGGTCGAAGGTGACAAACGGACTCGGTGCGGGCTCCGACCCCGGGCTCGGCAGGCAAGCTGCGCTCGAAGATACGGAGAAAATCATCGAGGTGCTGGAAGGCGCGGACATGGTGTTTGTCACCGCGGGCTTAGGCGGCGGCACGGGAACCGGAGCCGCGCCCGTGGTGGCTTCACTGGCCAAGGAACTGAACGCGCTCACCGTCGCCGTGGTCACCAAGCCGTTCGCATTCGAAGGACCGCGCCGTATGAAGCAGGCCGATCGCGGACTGTCGGAGATCGGCGGCACAGTGGACACAGTCATTACCGTGCCGAACGACCGGTTGCTGGAACTGGTTCCCCGCGGCACCAGTTTCTTTGAAGCTTTCCGCATTGCGGACGACATTCTGCGCCAGGCCGTGCAGGGGATCAGCGACATCATCACTACGCCGGGCCTCATCAATCGCGACTTCTCGGATATCCGCGCCATCATGCTGGGCATGGGCTACGCGATGATGGGCACCGCCTCGGCATCGGGTGAGAACGCGTCTATCGAAGCCGCGCGCCAAGCCATCAGCTCGCCGCTGATGGAAGAAGGCGGCGTCAAGGGCGCGCGCGGCGTGCTGATCAACATCACCGGATCCAGCCGCCTGAGTCTGCACGACGTGAACGAGGCGTGCTCCTTGATTCGCGCGGCGACGGCGAATGAAGACGCCCAGATCAACTTCGGCGTTGTGCTGAACGAAGCGCTGAAGGACGAAGTAAAAATCACCGTGATCGCGACGGGGTTCCAGCGCGACAACCTGCCGCAATTGGCCCGGCGAGCCTCAGCCGGCGCTACGGAAACGGCGGCTCCCCCGCCCCCTGCTGAAACGACCGCACCGCTATTCAAAGAACCGGAGCAGGAAGTTGTCCAGGAACCAGTCCCGGTCGCCATGGACGATCTCGAAGTCCCGGCGTACCTCCGCCGCGAGCGCCGCTTGTATCAATAAAGCACAAGCAAAAGTTTTCTCAGTAACCTGTCAGAATCTGGTGTCACAGGCTTT
This sequence comes from Bryobacteraceae bacterium, assembly GCA_035632375.1. Classification (GTDB taxonomy): domain Bacteria; phylum Acidobacteriota; class Terriglobia; order Bryobacterales; family Bryobacteraceae; genus Palsa-89. The sequence continues at coordinate 57,210 of DASQGY010000125.1, forward strand.
AGCCTGTGACTGGAGTTTTCTACATTTCCAAAACACACATTAAGAGTCTGGTGCTACCCTTTACAACAACTGATGAGCGCGTGGTAGCACAGGCTTTAGCCTGTGAGTCAGCTTACGAAGTAAGCGGACACTTTCACTGACTCGAAACCACCTTCGACTCCACCTGAAACTTCCGGTAGTTGTTCCAGGTCAGCTCCTCCTCCATCGCCACCTTCTTCAACAACCCCACTCGCCCCGACCCTCGCACCACCTCACGCTTCGGCAACCACACCTCGTCGTTCACGCGCGTCTGCTCGAAGATCAGCTTCGCCCCGGGATTCAACCGCGCCAGAAACACGCCGTACGAAATGGTGTCCGTCGTCTCGGCTTCCAATCGCACCCACTGGTACTCGGCCTTGTCGATCCAAATCTTCCCCTTGATCTTCAGCAGCGGTCGAGCGTCGCTGCGCTTGGGCTGATAGCCCGCTCGCGGAGTCGCCGAGATCACCCAGGCCTCGTGCCCATCCACAGCCGCGTCGCCCTCCAGCCGGAAATCGTACAAATCGGGAATCTCGCGCAGAAACTCGCGATCCTTCCGCCGCTGTTCTTCCAGCTTCGCCAGTCGATGATCCTTCTCAGAGGGCGTCTCCCGCGACAGCTTCGCAACCGCCTTGTCCAGCTTTTCCTGTTCTTTTTTTTGCTCCGCGGCTGGCAATGGTTTCCCGTTGCGCTCCAGATTCCGGCGATACGGCTCGCCCGAAAGCACAACCGTCTCCCAGGCGCGCGTGTCCTCCGATTTCACCCGGCCATTCGAATCCAGATGCCGCTCGCTGTCTCGTGCGATCCAGGTGTAATCGCGCATCCGCAGCCAGTTGGCCTGATCCAGCTCCACCGACTTGCGCACGATCTCACGGGCGTCCTGCGCGCAAAGCCCCAGGCAAGCGATAGCGATGAGCGCGATCCACCGCATAGAAATCAACTAACGCTGGGACCACTCCTGCCCGATCCGTGTCGCCACCACGCGCTCCGGCCGGCTCCCCGCAGCCGCAACGAATCGCTCCACCGGTTCGAAGTAAGGCTCGCGGCCCAGGCGAAATGTCTGGTGATGAACGGGCAGCAGATGCTCGGCGCCGCAATCCGCGCCCATGCGCCAGGCCTGCTCCGGATTGCAATGCGAGCGAATCCACGGATCGTAAGCGCCGATCGGCAGGATCGCCAAGTCCACTGGCCGTGAGCTACGCGCCACGCGGAATGCATCGGTCATCGCCGTATCGCCGCCAAAAACCACGCGATGACGCCGGCTCTCGATCAGGTAGCCATTGAAGCCGCGATGCGTGTCGGTGCGTAGCCGCGCACCCCAGTGCCTCACGCGAATGCCGAGAATCGAAAGCGGCCCGACGCGCAAACGCTCGCCCCAACCGATCTCCTGGACACTCCCGTAACGCCGCACGCGCAACAGGTCCGACGTGTTCGACGCCGTCACCACGGCCGTGCCCAAATTCTCCAGACTGCGCAGAGTCCGCAGATCGAAATGGTCGAAATGCGCATGCGAGAGCAGAATCAGATCGATGTGCGGAAGTTGCGGCCGCAGCATCGCCGGCGCAACCATCCGCCGCAGCCCCACGGTCACTGGACCCATACGCACCCCACAGCGTTTGGCCAGCACCGGATCGGTGAGAATCGTGAACCCGTCGATCTTCAACAGCACCGTGCTATGGCCCAACCAGGCGGAATGAAGCCCCTGATCCGGCCACTTCTTAGGATAAGGAACAAAAGGCGCGGGAAGCACCCGCCGCCGAGTACCTGTGCCCGAAAGCCTCACCAGCCGCGACGCTCTGTGGGGCGGACCCCCTGGTCCGCGACCGACGCCCTCGTCGGTCTGCTGGGTGCCCGAAGAACTTCGGGGCTGTTGCTCCATGGCACGGACATCCCTATCCATGCGTGGTTTACGTCGATTCACTGCGAACATCGGTGAGACTTTCTGCGGGGCGCCGCTACTAACTCAATTATGACATCGAAAAAGCTCGCTGTCTTATCTCTCGCCATCTGTTCCGTTTTCGCCGCCGGACGCAACGGCGGTCACGCGGAATACGTGGGCGGAACTATTGCCCAAATTCCCGAAGGCTGCTCGGGCACCATCGCCGCGATGGACGAGCAATACTTCGTTTTCTACTCCAAGGGCGCAAGCTGGCGCGTCCCTTACGAGAAGATCAACCTGCTCGAATACGGCCAGAAGGTGGACCGCCGCTACATCGCCGCTGTTCTGGTCTCGCCGCTGTTCCTGCTGGCAAAAAAGAAATCGCACTTCCTCACTGTGGGTTATTCCGACGACGACAACCGTCAGCAGGCCATGGTCTTCAAAGTCGGCAAGGACGACATCCGCATGGTGCTGGTCAGCCTGGAGGCGCGCACCGGGCGCAAAGTCGAGTTTCAGGACGACGACGCCCGCAAGGGTGGCAAAGGCTGACCCATGTCGGCGTTCCTGTGCCTGTTGCTGCTGATCGCGCCGATGCTGGAACGCGATGATGCCAGCCCCGAAGACGAAGCCGTAACCCAACTCGCCAAGGTACGCCGCATCTACATCGACATTCTCACCGGCGGCGACGCGGCGCTCAAAATTCGCGACTTGCTCATGACCAGTCTGCAAGGCTCCCGGCAGTTCATCATTACCGAAGATGAAGACAAAGCCGACGCCACGCTCAAGGGTACGGGCGCCGACGAAGTGTTTACCGACACCTTCCAATCCTCCGAAGGACTCAACGCGCACACCCAGGTGGGCGGCGGCGCTAACGGAAGCACTCGCACTACCAGCAGCCGTTACGCCGGCCTCGGAATAGGCGAGACCTCGAGCCGCCACACCGAGGAGCGCAAGCACGAAGCCATCGCCACAGTCCGCCTGGTCAACAAAGATGGCGATGTGATCTGGTCGGCCACCGCCGAAAGCCTTGGAGGCAAATTCCTAGGCGCGAGCGCCGATGTAGCCGACAAAATCGCCAAGCGCCTGGTGCTGGATTACAAAGCCGCCAAGAAGCAAACCGCGAAGTAATATTTGAGGGAGCGTATACTTGGACTTCGCTCTGGCATGAAACCGATATACACGGCAGCGACCGGCGTAGGTCTCCTATTCATGGCCTCCTCCGCGACGCGCCCGGCCCCTTTCCAGGAAGGTTCAAAGCGACAGAGCGGATATCACGGCGCAACCCTCAAGAGCCGCGCGGCTGAGGCCAAGGCGCAAGGAAAACATGAAGTAACCGTTGGAGTCCCCAGCGACATACCGCAGAACGTCCCGAGCCTCGATCATGCATTAGCCAACTTCCTGGTCATAGTCGGTCGTCCTATCGCGACGCAAATAGTCGTAGAACATGACGCCGATATCGTAACTTGGTATAAATTTCACATCGATACCATCCTCTCGAATCGCCCTCACCACGTATCGCAGATCACCCTCGATATCCTGTCTGACGAGATGAAGCCAACACAGTTGCTCCCGATTGCAAAGGATGAAATCGTGGTCATGAGACCCGGCGGCACGCCGATTGTGGATGGGGTCGCCATCACCGAGCGCAATCCGCATTTCCCTCCGTTTGACACTACCAAGACGTATCTCTTATTCCTCTTTAACTCCCCGGACGGCCTCGCGTACGTCGGGATGGAAGCTGCCGGCACGTTTGAAATTGACAATGACAAGCTTCTGCCCCTTGGACGCGACGATCATCCGGTGGTACAAGATATGAAAACCTTGTATGGCAATTCTTTGAGCAGGGCACGAGAAGCGATCGAAAGTCGCGTCGAAAAGTAAATCTAGCCCCTCGGCTGCCGCAGTGGATACGATTTGCGCGCCCGCGGATCGGGCGACAACTGCGCACCAACCACCGCCAACGTCCCCTTGATCATCTCGTCCTCAACTTCCAGCGACCATCCCACTGGGCAAGCGTACTGCTCCCGAATCACCTGCGACTGGTACAAATCCAGCCGCACGTTCTCACGCGTCGGAATGTAGACATTGTGCTCGCCGAAGTATCCGAAGACCATCGCCGGTCCTCCACGCTCGCGCAGCGCCTCCTTGATCCGCATACCTATCTGCGCCAGCGGCTCGCCTTGAATCGCTAGAAACGTGAGCTTCCCGATTTTCGCGCCGAGCACCTCTTCGAAACGGCAAGGATACTTGCGCGGCTGATCCAGCTTCTTCACCAGCAACTCGTCGTCGGTGCACACATAATCCGAGATCTTCGTGGGGAACGGAATGCCATCCTTATAGTGCTTGATTAAGACACGAATCCAGTTGGTATCGCGCAGCGGATCGGGAAACGTTCTGAGGCCGGCATTCAGCGGCACGCCTTTCGCCAGATCGAGAGCCCGTTTGTATGGAATGGGAGGCACCAGCGGCAAATCGAGCACCTTCAGGCGGCTCTCGATGGGGCCGGTAACATCTTCCAGGGGACCGTTCGCGATCTTCAGAGCAACCTCGGCCAGCTCATGTCCGCGGGCCTGGCAGGATGCGAGCGGGTCGGCGCCTTCAGCAGCGAACGTGTATTGATTGCCGCCGCAAGCATCGGCGTAGATGGCGGTGGAGTGTGGCATCCGCGCCTCGATTTCGTCCATGGCGAATCCCGGATGCGAGGCTCCATACATATTTCGCGGGCCGAGTTGCGGATGCGTGGGATGGTTGAATAGGAGCGCGGCCGTACGGTTTCCGATCAGGACCTTCAGCAACTGAATCTCGTAATCGGGCGGATGACTCAACTGCGCCTGGGTGAAATAGCCGTAGCCATTCCCGAACAGGAGCGTCGCGGGACCCTCCTCATTTCGAATCGCTTCTTTGATGGCGCCGAAGATCTCGTCGGCGAGTTCGCGCCCGTAGTCGAAATTCTCCTTGACGATTTGAATAGGCCCCTGATGATTGTGCGTCGCTAGAAGAACCAGATAGTCCGGTCCGATGCCAAGTTCGCGCTCCGAGCGTTCGCGCAGAATGGGCGTGGCGACATCCAGGCAATTGAACGGGTAGTTGATAATCGCCATGCGACGCGTGCCGTCGAACAGTGTCATGGCGCGCGAGATGAGCCGCGCATAGGCCAGGGGCGGATCGGGTGTATCGCCACTGGCGCACAGGCGCGGCCGGTCCGGAGTGACATCCACGCGGGCAGTGCCCACATTCATTCGATGAAAGGCTGGCTGGCCGGAGGCGGATTGCGCCAAGACGCCGAGGCCCACTGCCATGGACTTCAGCACATCCCGGCGGCTAGTAGCACTGCTCATAGAAGGTCTACGTTCGACTGGCCTCAGTCTATATTAGACCTGTCCGACGAGCGCGACCTCCTCCACTGGCCCTTCAGCGTTGTAGAGCGGGGCGAGATTAATCCCATGCCGCGCAGCAATGGTCTCCATCTCGGCCACCCGCTCCAGCGTGATCCGCCCTCTTCCCTGCGAGAACGGTTCGAAGCGGCCCTCCAGAGCAAGAGCCATGCCTTCGAGCAGACATCCATGGACTACGTCGGGGAACGGATGCCGATTCAAAACTCCACGGAAATCCGGCTGGAACTTCATTCCGCCAGTGATCTGCCCCAACCCTCCGAAGAAGACTCGCGCGCCAGGCATCTCGGCGGATGGAGAAAGTTTCTTCGGGTAGCCCGCATCGCAAACGACTGCGGGGGGTGCGATCCGGCTCAACAAAAGCGAAGGAGACGCCAGACTGGCAGCGCATATCGCGACGTCGGCCTCCGCGGAGAATTGCTGAAGATCCGTGGCGATTTCTACCTCAACTCCATCGGCCTCCAACTCCGCGGCGAGCCTGCGAAGCCGCTCCACATTGCGCGCGCAGAGCAGCACGCGCCTAACGATCGGCGCCCCAGTGATCATCCGCGGGTAGTCGCGAGAAATGTGCGACGGAGATGGATCGCTTCTACGGATCTATTTGTGCAGTTACCGGTCGGCCGACGGCTTAGTTACTGTACGATAGCACACTCTTTCTATGATGCGGCGGTGCCATCCCTAACAATTCACGTATCGGATTTGATGACTCTCTGATAAACTACTTCGAAACACATGACGGCGCGTGTCCTGTTATGCGCGTACTTTACGCAAACGTTATAGGAGCCAAAAATGTATGTCTAACTTCATCCCGTTGCGAATTCTGCTAGTTCTGTCACTGATTCTCGGTCTCCAGGTGCCTGTTTTTCCGCAGGAGGCATCAAACAAGACTGGTCACGATCCGGCCAAACCTGACCCAAAGTACCCGGTGATCGTCCGGCCGGGGATTCCGAGCATTTGGTCGATGGAGCAGGCGCACTACCTTCTCAACCGGCTGCGCGCGAACAACGATTCAATTCAGACGAAAGTACCAACTCCGGATGACCTTGACCCCAACGCCGTCGGGGGCCTGCGCCTCGAAGCGGTTCAGAGCACACTGAACGCCAGCGCCGCCCTCAACAGCGTTACTGGAGTGCAGAATCAGACGTCACTTCAACAATTCAATCAAAGTAACGCACGCCACGACGATTTGATCCGGCAAGCGGACGCGCTGAGGGCCAAACTCTATCAGGACCAGTTAGCGCTCGCGGAACTCAAGGGCCAGCAGGACCGACTGAAGGCGATCCAGGCAGCGCTGCCGCCAACGACTCCGGTTCCTGGCGCGGCTCCCGATCCGATCGTAATCCAGCTCGCTGATTTGACTGGCAGAATCACGGCGCTCGATGCGCAAAACACGGCAACCGGCAATCAGATCACGGCGCTCACGACGCAGGCCGGGAACACGCCGGGCCCTCCGACTTTGACTAGTGTCGACGCGCCGGGCACGCTTACACCGCCAGACAAGTTGCTAAAGGATGCAGTGGCGAGTCTTCTCAAGAAGACAGCGGATAGCTTCACGCCCAAAGTCCAGTCCAGTATTGCTCTCGATAATTTTCTTCAGATGCAGTATGAAATCATCTCCAAACAGTTGACTTCACTTCGCGATGAAGTGGGGGCCGGACATCGGATCCTGTTTCTCGAGATGCCTACGTCTATTGAATCCGCAGACAAGAGATGGCTGGGCGACGGAGGTGAGGACAAACTCGCACAGTCATGGTGGAAGGTGACGAGGATCTATCGCCGATACAAGACGGAGGATTCGCCGTGTTGGCTCGGAAGCGACTACAACATTCCAAGCCAGTACGCCAGCGCAGAGTCCGGAAATGCGACTGCGGGCGGCGCCGGTTCACGGACTTCGGAGTCTTCAACAGATTTGACAAATCTGAAAAACGAGATTTCGACGAAAGCGCTGCAACTGGGAGACATGTTTTCCGCGATTCAGAGCGTGAACGATACTGTCGATCTCCAGACTCAAAAAGCCCAAATTGCGGCACTGGACCAAAGATTCCGTTCGCAAGTGTCAATAGCTCCAGTTGAGGACGTTCCACCCTCACTGAATGATGCCGACACACGTTTGCAAAGTTCCTATGCCGACCTTGAAGCATTCATCGCTGGCCTTTCTGTCACAATGCCGGACTCCGATACAAGAGACAAGGAGCTCACGGACAAAGAGAAGATACTGAGAAAACGACGCTCTCAACTTCGTGCTGAATTCGATAAATTCCTTGCAGACATTCCTCTTCAAGCTGCACGGCCGTTTTCGTCGCGTGACACGTTACAACCCTTCGAATCAGCTTGCCGCGACACCAGATCGAAGGTCAAATTGGCAATGGAGCCGCTCGGCGATCTCCAAAAGGAAGTGAAAGATAAGTTAGCCGGCGCGATCACGAAGAAGGACACCGCAGAGATAAAGAGGCTAACGGCCATCCAGGATCTCTTGAAACATGTGCAAACGGTCCAGGGACGCAAGTTGTCCGACCTGTTGACTATCAATCAGGCTCGCATCTATAAGAAGGTTGGCGGCCCCAGGCAGATCGGCAAGGCGTTCTTTTCCGAAATCCGACCTCCCTCGGGAGACGGCGACCAACTTGGTAACGGCGACCAGCTTGGAAGCGGCGATGTCCGCAGCGTGGACATAATCCCGAGACAAACGGCGGTGAACGTGAATACCGCCCATGCCACCGTCCGGAACCTTGGATTGACATTTGCCTACCACAATTTACTTGGGCTCGGCCTCAAAACGGACTACCAGCGGCAGCGGGAAACCTACGACCAGTTCATGCAGCAAGAAGCGTTTGCCTCAGGGTTCGGAAAGGGACAGGCGACCTTCGGTTGGACGTTCGGTCCTCTGCCAGGCTCTCGCGTCATCAACTCCGGGACGCGTAACACATACGCGGTTCTGGTTGTTCCGGACGATACGACGGCCCTTAGAATAGGAGGAATCGGGTGCGCATACCACCGCAAGCACAATCCCCTTCCGCACTATCCATCAGACGATTACACCTCTGAGTTTCACTGTGGCAACGAGATTAGCGACCAAATCGATGTCCCGGACCGAACGAACGACGGGGGATTCTGGGTTACCAATATCGACTTCAAGATGACTGCTCCGGGTACCAAGGCGACGGTCTTGCTGCGCGGAAGCTACTTCTCGCCGCAAACCACGGTGCTCGTCAACGGACGGCGGCTGCCCTCGGTGTTGGGAATCGGAAAGCCGAATAAGAACCTCGATGACGGCCCGGCCGACCCGGCCGATGACACCGCCATCAGCGGCACATTTGAGAACGTCAATCAATCCCAGCTCGCGCTGAATTTAGTAATCCCTGCGAAGTACGACAGCGATGCCTTCCCCACCATCACCCTGGTGGCGCCGACGCGCGCAATTATTCTCAATCAACTTCCATTGACGGTCAACGGGAATTCAAATACGACACTGGATGACTCTCCGCTTGTGGACATCCAAAAACCCGATCCGAAGCTGACGTTATCTGGTTGGCAATATCTGGGAGAACGCCCGGGCAGGAAATTCGCAGCGCACTTGACTGGTAAGAAGCTGAGAGAACACTTGGATCACGTACGGTTTAACGGCGTCAGGTGCAGCGACCCCGACAAAATCAGTGAAGGTTTGGTGCAAGTATTATGCGACATTTCCGAACTTCCGGACTGGGAGTTCGTGGCAGTCAGCGACGATCCAAAAGCCCCTGTAGCAAGCGCTCTTGTAGTGACGAATCCAAAGATTCTCGCATTGACCACCTACACGATTCTGGATGGCGTCGACTATGGCGCCGACTTGCATCCATCGTTCGTCCCAATACGCCTCATTGGAAGCGGATTCACGCCGCAAACCACGCTGAATCGTGCACCAGCGAGCGCGATCTTGTCCTATGTCAACGCATTGGAATTGCGCTTGGAGCTCACAAATCCCGGGCCGCATGAGGTAATCGAAGTGACCGATCCGACGCGGCAGAATTTCGCTTCCATTGCGATCAAACGTCCTCCGGACAAGACCAGCGATAGCACGCCGAAGGAGACGACGGTCACGACAGTAGCGACCGAGAAGAAAGTAGTCAAGAAATGATCCAGGTTTGCACTGGCCCGGCCCCAATGCAATATCGTTCATGACCCTTCAGCCTTGCCAGCGGATCAAACTTACCGTAATGCGGCTTCTTCACCAGCCATGTGCGCTCGCACATCGAACATGTTCCCCGCATTTCCCCCGAATGACTTCGAACGGTCGCTCGTCTGGCAATCAACGCCGTCCTTTATTGGTCCATCGGCGTCGTAGAGCGGTGCAAGAGAGATTCCATGCCGCGCAGCCCGGAGAAGGCTACTGAGATTGGCCCGTATGCGCAGCAGGCGCTAGATTCTCGTCAAGAAGCAGGGCTCCTTCATCGACAAGGTCCTCAGGTGGCTCGCCGATCGTCGCAAACCAAAAGTGGTAACCGTATAGCATCATGATCCATACCGATTTCCCGTATCCGAACCCCACACCGTAGCTAAAGGCCTTGCCCACTTCTCTGTGACGTTGGTCAGGGCAAAGATCGTGCATTCGCACCGCAGCAAGAAGCATAGGGTCGGAGGGCTCGACGTGCGGCAATGACCGCACTAGGACCCTAGCTTTGGGGTCGACGGTCATTTTGGTCTCAACATAGTGAAGGCCGCGCACGATGTGCTCACCCGTCGCATCAATCCGGCTCACATCGACCGTCATTTTCCTTACAGACGCACCGCTTGGGGTCAGAAGTCCCGTAGACCTGCTATTTTTAACTAATGACTGCGTGAAACCACGGGCCTGGGGGCGTTGGAGTGACCGCGCTAGTGTTGACATATTCCCCAGCACATCTCTGTGTGAGGCCGCCCGAAAGTCGAGAGCTACCACCATGTGGGTGTATTCATCGTCCTTTTTGAACGAAGCATTGCATGTTTCGCAGGCTGGAACCGTCAGCATGTCAGGAGGACAGGGTTTGGAAAAGAATGCTCTGGGCGGGACATGATCCCGCGTCACGTTGCCTTCTTTGCCGCAATAGGCGCATACAGCAGCGCTATTTATTGGCCCCATGAGTCGATTGTCGCACTTTTGTTACGGTGACAGGTTTCGGTGAGGCTACCCTTCCCGGGTTGGGTACGCACTTCGCTGAAGGGTCGGCGGAGCGAACCAAAAGGCCTTTAAGTCAAGGGGCATCCTCTTGCAATGCGCTGCACGTGGAAAATCGACAATGCCCTCCCACCTCACGCCGGGTCCTTCCAACTCATCCCAAAGAGAGGATTCGGCGCCCTTGTCCTTCACCCATGCGCTCATGCCCTCGCGCATTCCACCTCGCAAAGAACGCCGTCTTTTACTGGTCCAGCGGCGTTGTACAGCGGCGCGAGATTAATCCCATGCCGCGCGGCGATGGTCTCGATCTCGTCGACACGCTCTGGAGTGATGAACCCTCTTCCCTGGGAAAAGGGCTCGAAGCGGCGCTCCAGGGCCAGAGCCATGCCTTCCAGCAGACATCCGTGGACCACATCGGGGAACGGATGGCGATTTAGTACTCCATGAAAATCCGGCTCGAACTTCATTCCGCCGGTGATTTGTCCCAGGCCTCCGTAGAAGATTCTGGCGTCAGGCATCTCTGCGCTTGGACACAAATTCTTCGGGTAGCCTGCATCGCAAACGATTGCGCCGGGCGCGATGCGGCCCAACAGAAGCGAAGGGGTCGCCAGACTCGCCGCGCAGATCACGATGTCCGCCTCCGCGGAGAATTGCTGGAGATCGGTCGCGATCTCTACTTGAACGCCATCGGATTCCAGCTCCGCGGCGAGCCTGCGTAGCCGGTCCCCATTGCGTGCGTGGAGCAGCACACGCTTGACGATGGGCGCCAGGCAACGGGCGCAGCCGGAACCGACATCGCCTGTCGCTCCGACGATAAGCAGCGTCGATCTGCGGATGTTGCGGCCTTCCAGCGCGCACATCTTCTTGATGCCCTGAACGATGAAAGCAACCGTCAACGTATTGCCTGTGGTAAAGACCGTACGGCGCCTTTCGGGAAGCTGATCGAAATTGCCCTCGATCAGAATGGAACTGAATCCGCCGAGACTCACGATCTTCGCTCCGGCCTTGATCGCGCACGCTGCGGCCGCCCGAACGCGGGCTAGGTTGTCGTGCGTATAGGCGGCTTCCAAATGATCGGGAGGAATGAAGGAATCGATGTAGACGCCGCGCGCCTTCGCGCCGGCAATCGATCCAACTTCGACATGACAGACCGCCCTGGGCGGAATCCATGGAAGAATATCCTTGATCTCGTCGTCCGGCAGAGCAGTGTGATCGGGTCCGCGCAGGACAGCGATTACGTCCGCAGCCGCTCGCCAACTCTCCTGATGGCCGATCAGTGCGAAATCGATTTCGATAGCCGGTCTGGTCACACTGGCAACTGAGCCACCCATGCAAGTGTTACCTCGCCGGGCAGCCCCAGCACGTCCAGCGTCTTCAAATACTGCTGCAGCGATGCTCCACGAAGAGCCGCCGCACTCAAACTAATATCGGGCAGCGACGGCTTCACACAATTTCCGTGGCACACTTCGCAATGTCCATCCTTGCATTCCTTGGCCAGCATCTTCGCCAGCGTGGTCATCACCTCCAGATGCAGCCGGTGCACCTTGTCGTCGAAGCGCTGCGGGTCTAAGGCCCGCTCGGCCTTGAGAATCGACATGGCATGATCCACATGCCCTTCCTCCTCCGCCGCGATGGACGCAAAGGTCTTGCCCAGACTCCCCGGCGCCACCTTCCCGACACGCGAATAACTGGCCACGGCGAACGATTCCAGCATGATCTCCTGCACGATCAGGCAGCCGATAAAATCGCGCTCTTCGATGCACCGCAGGAATGCCTCGCGCAGCCGTCTCCAATGCTTCGCCTCGACGTTATTAATGGGGGCCACTCCAATCTTGCGACCCTCGGCGGCGAACCGTGCAGCATGTCCTCGTTCCCCCGCCGCATGCTCCAATGCATCGGCGATTTCTTCGGGATCGTCGCATATCTCGGCCAAGGAGGCGTAGTTCATCGCGGCAAGCTGTTCGCCGGTGATCGCCTGCGCCAGCACATTCTGCCAAATCGGCGCGGTGGGTACGGGAGAAATACACTCCATCGCCGGTGAGCAGTTAACGCCAATAGTGGGTTCCATGCAGCCTCCTAAGCATCGTTACGCAGATAAGACCGACCAGTTCCATATTTTTTGTCCGTCATTGCCCCTTGCTTTCGCCGGTTGCCGGGCCGAAGCCGCAGCGTCCCCGCATCCCTTGCCGGAATCGTTCCTGCTCCTCGGGCGTCATGGCTTCCCAGCGCTCCCCCATCCGGCGGCGCATCTTGGATCGATAGCCCCCACCCCGGCCTCCAAATCCGCCGAAGAGGATGCGGCACAGCACCAGCAATCCAAGCGCTTGCCAGAACGTAATCTCGCGCCACCCGAAGAGCGCCGGCGCCAGCCAATTCCAAAGACGCATCACGATTTCGCCGCCGAGCGCGATAAACAGCGCTAACGCCACAATCGCCAGCGGCCCCAGGAAAATCCATTTCCATTTCTTTCTCATGTTCGGTTCCTCATGCTTTCCTAAAATCGTCGTAGATGCTCTGCAATCGCTCGCGCAGATGCAGTACCGCATACCGTTTCCGCGAGAGCAGCGTATTCACGCTCACGCCGGTCTCGGCGGCCAATTCCTTGAAACTCCGCCCATCCAACTCATGCGCGACAAACACCTCGCGCTGCTCCTCCGGCAGCTCGTCGATCGCCAACTCCAGTTCATCCAGCAGCACGCGCCGTGCGTAAAGCGCTTCCGGTCCGGCGTCCACCGATGGCAGCAGGTCTTCGAACCGCAGCAGCTCGTCTTCCTCATCCGCGATGGCGGCCTCGCTGAAGCTCTCCGGCTTCTTCTTGCGAAAAAGATCGGTGATGCGATTGCGCGCCACGCGAAACAGCCAGCCCGTGACATGCTCGATCGGCATCAGCAGCCGATTCGCCTCCACCAGCTCGCAAAACACGTCCTGCAGAATGTCCTCGGCGTCGCGCGGGTCGGGCACGCGCCGGCGAATGAAGTTGCGCAACCGCGACTGCTCCCGCTTGACCACCTCGGTGCTCCGCTGGTCCCGTTCGAGTGCCATCAGCTCCAGGCTCGCCACTTCCTTTACCTACAGTTGTAGACGAATGAGGGGGCGTCGATATTGTACGGGGCGCAGCGTGATATCTTCATCCATGTGAAATATCTCAAGCCGCTCCTCCCTCTTTGCCTCCTGTCGACCGCATTCGCCCAACCTCAGCCAGTCGCGCCTCTGGCCCGTCTCAAAGCCAACATCGAGCGCATCACCAAGTCCGTCAACGCCGATTGGGGAATCTATCTCAAGTGTCTGGAAACCGGCGAAGAAATCGCCATCAACGCCGACAAGCAGATGGACACCATGAGCGTCATCAAGATTCCTTTGATGGCCGAAGCCTTCCGTCAGATCGAAGCCGGCAAGTTCTCGTTGGACGACAAGATCACACTGAAGGACGCCGACAAGCGCCCCGGCACCGGCATCATCCGCTCGCTCGACCCCGGCGCCGTGCTCACCATCAAAGATCTCCTGACTCTGATGATCATCGTCAGCGACAACACCGCCACCGACCTGCTATTCGACAAAGTCGGCGGCATCGAGCCGGTGAACCAGCTCATGCAGTCCTACGGGCTGAAAAACACGCGAGCCGTGGGCAACGGCGAGGCCTGGTTCAAAGCCCTCCGCGCCGCCCCCTCCTCCGTGCAATTCCACGCCGAAGGCAAGAATCCATTCGGCCTCTCCTCACCCCGCGACATGGGCAAGCTCCTGGAAATGATCGAGCGCGGCCAGGCAGTAAGCAAGAAATCGAGCGACCTGATGCTCCAAATGATGCGCGGCCAGCTCTACAGCTCACGCCTTCCGAAATACGTCTCCGGCTTCCGCATCCCGCACAAGACCGGCGATTTTCCCCCGCACATTTGCAACGACGTCGGCATCTTCGAAAGCCCGTCGCGCAACATCGTAGTGTCGGTATTCACCGCCCACCACTACGGCGCAACCCCGGCCTTGGAACACCCCATAGGCCGCATCGGCGAACAAATAGCCAACTACTTCACCTATCACCAGCAATAACCAAGCGGAGTTTGTACATAAGTCTGTGCGTGCTCCCGACTGTCTAGAACCTTCCCAGTCATCTGCCGCCAGTTCCCCCCCGGGGCCGGCCCTTATGGTACTAGGAGGTTTCCGCCAAATGCCGTCCTATGGTATCGTATACGCCTAGAAGATGGGTACAGATATGGTGTTTTCGCTCCCTTTTCTCAAAAAGCCTGATTCAGAGACGCCGACGGAGTTGCCGCCCCCAAGAGCAACGCCACAGGACGAAGACCGACTTCTTCGTGAATACCTTGGCTTTTCCGTCTCAGAACTGAAGGAATTAGGTTGCTATGCAGCGTCGACGGGAAGTGGGATCGCGGTCTACGTCCAACATCTCCAAGCGATTGTCAACGCACGTGAGAGCGCTCTCATGGCGATACTTGATGCGCAGGCCGCTGGCGACCGGTCGCGCCTCAAGATGTTGGAGGAGGAACGAGCCTCGTCCGGCTCTGAGTCGCGGGTTAGTGGAGCTGTATTGCAGTCTCAGGTGGACAAGTGGAATGCCGAAATCGTACAGTTGACCTCCGATGCCAAGGCCCATTGGCGGAGTAGACGTCTTGAGGAGAGGCAACGACTAGAGAAGGAACGGAATGACGCCGAGCTATCGTGGCTTTCGGGCCAACTCACACGCGGGGAGAAACTTCTTGACGTAGCGATCAAGGGATGGGAAGCAAACTTGGCGGAGTTTGAGCGGCAAGCGGTGAAGCTCGAGGGCGTCGTGATCGCGCATGAAAACGAACTTGAAAAAGCGAAAGCGCGTACCGGACGCTTGCACGACGAGGGCATCACGCGCCACGTCGCCGGCTTCCTAATCTGGGCAACCACTGCGACGTTATTGGGAACGGGAATCGCGGTTACTCAATTGCTCAAGAGCGCACTCGCATCTGGTCAAACCCAAGACTCACTCCTCCTCTCATGGATGCAGAAAATCGACACGCCTCTCCAACTGTTGGGAATATTCGGTGTGTTTCTGCTAATCATCGTCGGTGCGATAGCTGCGATAGGCGCCTCGACTCTCGCTATTCGCAAGATTCTTGGAACATATGATCCCGCATGGTACTGGCGTGCTTGGCGCCGCCGCAAGGGTTCGTCGGATGAGCGGATAACCAGTTGGCTGGGCATGTTCAGTGTGCCCGGCGAAGTCACCAAACAAGGGGTCACCGATCATACGCTCCAGCAATTGCTTGGCTACCTCCCTCTCATTTTGGCGGGTGCCGTCATCGCCTTTCTCTTGATTGCATTTGGTGATCGTTCGGCGAACGGCACTTCCATCATCGCCTCACATTTGGGACCGACGTTCGCCATCTTGACCATCGTTGCAGCGATGCTCTTCGTAACCAACGTTGTCAATGCGGCCGGGACCAACCGACCACTCCCACGACTTCGGGGTGTCTTTTTCGGCGCGATCGGAATTCTATCTCCGTTAAGCCTCACACTGGTAGGCGTCCTGGCCGGCCAGCAGGAACGCTACGGAATCACAGCAGTCGCAGTAAGCATGACCGTTTCCGGTATTGGGCTCGCATTTGGCATCATGTACCGCGGACAATTTGCGCATGAAGAATACCTCGAACGGGAAATTGCGCGCAGACAGGCGAGCATAGCATCCCTTCGACTCAAACCGACGCTCGCCGGTATCCTGGCCACAACAGGATTCACACAACGACCAAAACATCGTTCCGCACCGCTGCCGGGTGTGCCGACGGAACGATTCTGGCGCTCCATCTGGGGGCCGTTTCGCCGCTCACGCCATCGATCCCAGATTGATTCCCCATTCATCGACAACAATGAGGAAGAGCGACTCATCGAAGGGCTTACGTTATCACCGGAACAGCGTGTCGCACTAAACACTGTCCGGATCAAGCGAGATCTTGCTCGTGAGCAATTGACGCGACTCACAACAGTGCAAAAGGAATATGCGGAAGTGTCAGCAAAGCTTGCGGAGTTCACAACCCAGTATCAGAATCAACACCGCGATCTTAAGATCGCGTACGAGTGCGCAATCCTCGCACTCGAAAGCGCTTTCGATATTGCAAAAACAAGCCTGAAAGGACCCAACGAACAAGCATTCAATGCTACCGCTGGGAGCAACCGATGAGTGATGCCAAGAATCAAAAAGACGAGATGAAAAACAAGCGTTCTCCTTGGTGGAGGCGTATTTTTGGTCAGGGGCGGCAGCGTGGTGACGCTCCGAGCCCTCCTGTCAGTGAAGAAACTCCCGTCTTTAGCAATCTGGAAAGCGAAGGCGCGATTTTCACCACCGGTAGCACGCTCGACGTCGATACGGCGGAACAAGAGGCGGGCTTTGCCTCGGCCGTATGGCAGCTCGGTCGAGAAGACGCGAGCCTCGGGCAACCCAAGGTGCACGCTGAAAAGGTCCTTGTCAGCAAGTCGGAGCTTGATTGGATTGAGCGAAGGGCTCGCGCGCATCGAGCTATTCAAACCCGCGAGGGTGAGATCATCCTCGAAACCGCAAACCGAGAAGAACTTCAACGGCAGGTCGAGGCACTACGGCTGAGACGATGGCAGCTCACCGCACATCCTTTGCTGCCGCCCGATCGCCGACCAGCGATCATGGCAGTTAGTTACATCTTCATCGGTTTGCTCGCGTTCGCTGCAGAATTTCCGCTCTCCGTGAATCTCGTTTCATTCGGCCTTCGCATGCGGAGCGATCAACTCGCTGAATGGGGGGTGCTCTCGACACCCGCATTAGCGCTCGTGTTATGCCTGTTCGGAGTTGCAGTCAAAATCTTCGTGGACGGCAGAGTCCTCAATGCCTCCCTACCACCACCGGAAAACCCAGCAGCTGCACGTAAGTCAGTGCGCGCGCGGCGGATTTTCTTGTTAGTGGAAGTCATTCTGATGATCTTGTGTATCGCAACCATCGGCAACATTGCGCGCCTGCGCGCCATTACCGACGGCCTTTCGCGACTTGAGAAAACAGCAGGAGACGCAGGTTCGGAAGCGTCAAATGACTTACGTCTTGCGGTTGATGTTGCAAGAAAACAACGCCAAGAATCCGCTGATCGGACACTCCTCCTGCTTACTATTACACTCCCCCTCTTTGGCGCTGTGAGTCTCATAACGGGTGCGACACGCTTGCGGCAGAATGCCGAGGACCAAGACGCGTACCGCGCACTTCGCGCCGCGGAAGACAAACTCGCTTCTTGCGCTACCAAACTGGGAGATCTCCGACAAGCGGTTGCTTCAGCCAAGCAACAGGACGTTGACGAAATCAATAGTACAACCATCAAGGAGTCGGTTCTCGCAACACGCCTCACTGTCTACGCTCATGGCTATGCTCGTGGGAAAGTCCTTCCCGAAGACCGGCCGGCAGATACCAAGTTTTATGATCTTCATGTGCAAGCGCTCAAACGCTTGGCAAATCGAAACATCCGCTCACAGTATGCGATCGGATCAAAGGAGGAGCCCTCGTGAAAATTGCTGAGGGTCTCTTCTTCGTAATTCTCGTTGGAATAGCGGTTCTTGGTGTGCGGGCGTTCAAGGGCAATCACAAAACCACGAACCGACATCCCGGAGAGGTCATCGTGCTTTGCGATTTGTCCTTGAGCCTCAAGCCTGGCGAGATTGATGCTGAGGCCGCGATCGCCTTCCGCTTCATTAGAAGCGACCAGCTGGCGCCTGGAGGGCGGTTCCGAGTATACATTGCCGACCGCGACCCTCAACGCAACCTAACACTCGACGGCACCAAAGGCACTCCTTATTATGAAGACGAGAAGGAACGGGAAGCAAGCCGCCTAAGCAAGTTGGAGGAGGACCTACGCACGAAAATCACCTCATACACGAGAACCAATCCTAGAGTGGATACGACCTGCCTATTCAAAGCGCTGCGCATTGCACCACAACTGTTTGTGGAACAACAAGAAGACGAACCACGCAAGATCCTAGTAATCAGTGACATGGTCGAAGACTGCTCCAACAACGGCGACCCTCGCAACAGGGAAGAACTCCAGAGACGAATGCGTGCCGCTGGCGAGCAATACCCCCTGAGCGACATGACGGGGATTGACGTGTTTGCAGCAGTCCCTCAGGGAATTGGCAAGGTCGAAATCGATTGGCTACGACCGGAGTGGACGAGCACGCTGCATACTGCGCACGCGAAAAGCTTCAAAATCGGCCTCATTGACGATCTCTTGCCGACAACAAACCAGGAATAGTGTGACCACGCATGGGAAAGGATGACTAAGGATCGGCTTAGGAGCTCCATAGGAGGAATCCATGGCAACCAAATACTCAATTAAGAAACTCGTGGCATTCGGCACCATCTTAATTGTATGCTTTCTTGCTCTCGCGCAAGGGAGCTGGAATCTGGGGCCTTACACCTTCACCGCAGAACGGCCCGCCGCTCCCCTGCGGTTTAGCTTGGCAAGTTCCGGAGGATTGAGTTCGTATGCATTCGTGTCAGGTGTCGGTGGCGTCGCGTTCAGCGGGATCGCGACGCCCAGCGTCGCGCTAGCGGGAAGGGCCATCAAGCTACACTACGACAAGTCAATGAGGGACGGTCGTCGCCTAGAAGTAAAGGTCGGCAGTTCCGTTGCGCTGGCCGACATCCCCGACTGGATGCTCATTCCAATCGCCAAATTCGCGGACACGGATTTTGATGCCTGCGTGTCGCTGTTCGGGCCCAATACGAGCGCAACATCGTACGACATTGTCTATCACGAGAGTTTTCAGAATACTTTGCTGGGGCTACGTTTGTTGCAAGCGGACATATTACTCTTCAATATTGCCGAGACCTGGCGCTTGCCGCAATGGGGAGGCACTGTCGTTTTGGGTCCTGGCGAAGTGGCACAACCGCAGCTTGATCAGCCAAGTGCGCGATCCATCAATCTAGCGTTGCGAGGCGGAACATTCCAATCGTGGGTGATGACCGATCAAGGTGAGTCGATAGTGTTTGATCTTGCGGGTGGGCGCTTGGAATTCACCGGATCGCCGTACTACTACTTTTGGAACTCCAACTACAAGGTCGTGCAAGCGGCACGAGATCGCCTAGTCTCGCGGGCATTGGAGCTTCGGAGGGCAGGCCGTGTCGCCGATCACAACCGACTTGTACAGCAAATCAACGCAATGGTTCCAACCGTCACGGAGGTGACTTCGCTGACGAAACGCTTGAAGGACGCCAGAGGGGCACTACGAAGGTTCAATACCCCGGTGTATGATGCGGCAACTCAAACCATGCGCTATGGTGCGTTCTTTCGCTACGTGAAAAAGCAGAATCGCCAAGAATGGACAATGTTCCTACATGAACTGGCTCCTGTGAAATCCGAACCGCGGATACTGACTCCAACCACATGGGCGCGATAAACGACCAGGTGTTTCTCAGCTACGCAGATGAAGATGCTGTAGTCGCTCGGCGGATTCATTACGCTCTAACACGTGCTCAAGTTCCCGTGTGGGGATACAAGGAAAACAGTAGGATAGGAGTGGACTTCCGGGAGGAGTTCCGTGCACGCATTCTCGGCTCCCATTACTTTTGCCTACTTGACAGTCGGCATGCACGAGCTTCAGCGTACATCAAGGAAGAATGTGAACTCGCGCACCAAGGGAAGGCCATCAGGATTGTTTGCCGCGTGGACACCGACGTTGAGAAGAGTATGGAGCTCTTTGAAGGCCAAAACTATCTTACGGCGATCGATTTCGCGAACTTTGAGCGCGGCATCCATCGCCTATGCGAGCATATTGGAATAGCGTACACACCAGGATTTCGCCTTCCCCGTGATCAAGACTTCGCAAGGGAGGTATTTGAGTCAGGGCTTCTAGAGGTGGAGTATGTGCAGGAACTCAACGATCTCTATCACGAATTTCGCGAACACTATACTGACCCCGAATTTGCCGAGGCACAATTGCGAATCGTCATCAGGAAATGCCAACGATATGGGGCTAAGACAGTTGTCTCGCCAATCTTAGCGCTGGGCGTGATGCTGGCCGAGCGGGGTCGACATCGAGATGCTTTGAAGGCCTTTGGCACCATAACGGAATCCTATCCGAATGATCCGCGAGGTTGGGCTGGCCTCGGTGGTGCATATTATCATTTAGGTAACTATGAATCAGCCCTCCCAGCTCTCGTTCGAGCGAAGGAAATGATCCTCACCTTTTATCCAAGAGAATCTAGTGAGCGCCTCCCCGAAGTAATACACAACATTGCCTCAGTACTTTCACTGCTCGGCCGTTCAAGAGAAGCCTGGAAAATCTTGGAGGGACTTACTGAGGAACAGCGCCATGCACCTTATATCCGGGCCCTTGAAGGAAGGTTGCTATTAGAACAAGGTGCGTCCGCAGCCGCACTGCCCTACCTGGAAGGCGCGTACTGCGAGTTGCTGGAACAGCATGACGCTCCTGCTGCCGTGATCGTAAATCTTGCGGATTGTTACCAACAGTTAGGTCGCCATCGCGAAGAAATCGAGTTGATGACAAGAACAGTGGCGATGTCTCCGGAAAACCCAGAACTCTTCCATCGTGCCGCAGACTGTTTCCTGCGCAATCACAAGGTTACCGAGGCCGTATCAGCCTTACGAAGAGCAACCGAGTGTTTTGCTGAATCTCCGTTGTACAGGGCACAACTTGCTGCCCTTCTTGTGCAAACCAACCAGGTCAGCGAAGGGCTCTTACATGCCCGCGAATGTGTTCGATCAGGCTTGACCGAACCGGAACGCTACTATCGCGGTCTAGCCTATTATTTGCTTGGCAAGTTCGAGAGTGCCGATTTCGAACTAGCCGAATGCCGTAAGAACACCTTGATCGAGAAGTGGCCGAATTACACAGAACTCCTGGTACGTTAGTACGCAGCATTACGAAAGGAAAGTGTGTATCTGCGTTCATCGGAGGCTAACGAATCGCCCTTCAAAACCCCTCCCAAACATACGCCGCAAACTCCCGCGTCTTCCGGAACCCCATCCGCTCATACAGCCCGATCGCCTCCGCATTCACCGCCGTCACCGTCAGCGTGGCCTTCCGGCACCCCTGCTTCGCCAGCGCCTCCAGCGATTGCCGGATCAGCGCGTACCCCACTCCCGTCCCCCGCACCGCCGGCGATACACAAACCTGCGTGATGTGTCCCACGTCCGCCTGCACCAGGCTGCTCAGGCAGATGCCGCACAGCGTCCCGCTTTCCGCATCCAGCGCCACAAACGCCGCCGGCTGAAAGAAGCTCCCGCAACCCGGATATTGGATGATATTCATCAGGAACCGCCGCGCGCCCGCCGCCGACCGGTACTGATCGTTGATCTCGCTGTCGATGTGCCCCCGATAGGCGTCCGCGATCAGCGCCGCCGCATCGTCCTGCCGCCGTTCCGACCAGCCGTCAATCAGAATCGATCGCCCGCCCTTCCCCGCAGGCAACCGCGCCGCCGCCACCAGATCCACTTCCATGAAATTGCGCCCGTGCACGCGCGCCTGACGATAATGCGGCAGCGCCAGCAGCCGCCCGCTCCGCAGCATCATCAATTGCGATTCGATCCGCTTCACGAACGGCGTCTTCACCAGCGTTTCCACCACGTAGCCCAACAGCCGCTCCTCGGCCTCCACGGTGAAGAAATCCTCCATTACATATAGGTCCCCAATCAACCCCTTGCGCTCTTCCGAAACAAAGTAGCAGTACCCCACCGGATGCCCGTTCATCAGCAGCGCACAACCGTTCAGCGCCTGCATGTCCAGAAACCGGCGCACCAACCCGGCCGACGCGCGAAAATCCCAATCCAGCGTGTCGCGCCACTTCTGGATCTCTTCCTCCAGCAGCGAATCCAGGTCGCCCGAACGCAAATGCCGCAGGTCGACAATGCGCGCCAGCGCCGAGTCGGAAAGAGCGGCCATACGGTCAAGCCTACACCGAAACCCCCACCTCCCACCACAAAGGGCTGCGCGGTGCAGAAGATGAGCGTACAAACAAAGGGGACTGCCTACCCGTTCCCCGCGACCGGAACTCGCAGTGGCCTGGTAACGCTCGCCCGCCGCGGGAAAGAGGCTGGCTGTCCCCGCTGGATCTGAATAAGGGGACTGCCTACCTGTTTCCCGCGACCGGAACTCCCTTGGCCTGAACCCCTCGCCCGTCGCGGGAAACAGGCTGGCTGTCCCCGCTGGTCTGAATAAGAGGACCGCGGGAAACAGGCTGGCTGTCCCCGCTGGTCTCCCACCACCTTACCCCCCGTGAGGTTAGGACCAATCGGTCAAAAGTACCTGTTCTTACAACAAACCACAACCCCATCACTGGGCGTTTTTAGGGTTCATCTAAGGGGTTACTCCCATTTATCGTAAAGCCAACAGGTGATAACTTTGACTCAGCGGCGGAAGAAATCCGCTGCTGGAGGCGAGAAAGAACATGACACGTATTACCAATTTGGTTTGGAAGTTGCGGATTTGGAAGGACACCAAAGGTCAGGATTTGATTGAATACGCATTGATGGCGGGTTTCGTGGCAGTGGCCGCGGGCGCGATCATGCCGGGTGTCGCAACCAGCATCAGCACGATCTTCAGCAAGATCTCCAGCGTGATGACAGCGGCTTCAACGCAGAGCTAAATTGCTATCTGTGGGACGGGCGGAACCTCTTCCCCGTCCGCCCCCCTCCTGGCACACCAACAACCCCCGAGGTACAGCCTCGGCTAGACTTGGGGGGTGCAACCGCGCCCCCTCTTACTTCTTCTTCAAAAACTGCTGGATTCCTTTCGCCGCCTGCCTGATCCGGTGCTCATTCTCCACCAGCGCGAACCTCACGTAGCCTTCTCCTAACGGTCCAAACCCGATCCCGGGCGATACCGCCACCAGCGCCTTCTTCATCAGCAATTTCGCAAACTCCAGCGACCCCATCGCCCTGTGCCGCTCCGGTATCGGCGCCCACACGAACATCGATCCACGCGGCGCCTCCACCGGCCAGCCTGCCGCATTCAGCCCCTTCACCAGCACATCGCGCCGCCGCTGATAAGTAGCGCAAATCTTCTTGGTCTCCTCCCCGCACTCCCGCAACGCGATGATCGACGCAATCTGAATCGGCTGGAAAATTCCGTAATCCAGGTAGCTCTTGATCCGGGCCAGCGCCGCAATCAGCTTCCGGTTCCCCAGGCAAAACCCCACTCGCCACCCCGCCATGTTGAAGCTTTTCGACATGGAATAAATCTCGATCGCGATCTCCTTCGCCCCCTCCACCTGCAAAATGCTGGGCGCGCGATACCCGTCGAAGCAAATATCGGCGTACGCGAAATCGTGCACGATCATCGTGCCGTGCCGCTTCGCCAGTCCCACTATGTCGCGGAAAAACTGCAAGTCTACGCACTGCGTCGTTGGATTGTGCGGGAACGAAATCAGGATCATCTTTGGCTTCCGCGTCGACGTCGCGTAGAGCCGCTCCAGCCCGTTCAGGAACGTCGCCGGGTCCGGCATCGGCAGCATGCAGGCGTGCCCCTCCGCCATGATCACGCCATACTGGTGAATCGGATAGGCTGGATTCGGCGACACCACTGCGTCGCCCGGCCCCACCACCGCGAACAGCAGATGAGCCAGCGCATCTTTCGCGCCAATGGTAACAATCGCCTCCGCCTCCGCATCCAACTCCACGCCGTAATTCGCCCGATAGTGCGCCACAATCTCCTCGCGCAGCTTCGGAATCCCGCGCGACATGGAGTAGCGGTGATTGCGCGGATTGCGCGCCGCCTCAATCAGCTTCTGGATCACCGGCTCGGGCGTCGCGCCATCCGGATTGCCCATCCCCAAATCCACCACATCCTGCTGCGCCGCCCGCGCTTTGGCCTTCATCTCGTTGATCACCGCGAACACATAAGGCGGCAGTTTCTGGATGCGATAGAATTCTTCCGGAATCGAAGGCATACTTAATTGTAGAAGCATGATTACCGATTTGGTCCAGATCCGCCGCCTCGGCTACAAGAAGCGCAGCGAAAACGCCCGCTTCCGCGTCTTTCTCAAAAGCCACCGCCATTCCGACCGCCGCCTCCAGAACATGGCCGAGGAAATCCAGTCCCAAATCGACTGCACCCAGTGCGCCAACTGCTGCCGCGTAACCGAGACCGGCATCGACGCCCGCGACATCGAGCGTCTGTCCAAATTCCTGGGCATGACCCGCGACGAATTCCTTCGCGATTACACCCAGCGCGCTGCCGACGACAACGAGTTGATCCTGAAGCGCAACGAGAACGGCTGCGTCTTCCTGAAGGACAACCTGTGCACCGTCTACGAAGCCCGCCCTCAGAATTGCGAAAAGTTCCCGCACCTGGTCCGCGGCAACGGCTCCATCGACAGCCGCATGTGGCAGTTTCTCCACCGCGCCGAATACTGCCCCATCGTCTACAATTGGATGGAAAAAGTGAAGGAAGACGTCGGCTTCCGATGACCATCGAAGATCTGCTCGACCGCCTCCGCGAATTCGACCTGTTAGCCGATACCGATCCCAAGTTTCCCAGCATCACCACCCTGGTGGTGGGTGACAGCGTTCGAGGCTCCTGGTGGACCCATCCCGCCGCACGCGAAGTCTTCCGCCTAAGCTGCGCCTTGCGCGATCACCCCGACGTCCTGATGGTAAAGCTGATCTCCGGGAAAGTGACCGCCATCCACCGCCCCCTCTGGCCGGCCATCCTAGCGATCGGCACAGCCCGCGAGCCGTGGCAAATGGACAAGCTCTCCAAGGAAGCGAAAGCCCTCCTCAAAAAAGTAGACAAGGAAACGCGCGTCGAAGCAACCGGCGACGCAGTGCGCGAGTTGGAAAAACTCCTGCTAGTGCAAGCCGAAAGCTACCACACCGAAAGCGGCAATCACGCCAAGGCAATCCAAACCTGGCAATCCTGGGCGGCCTCAAAACGCCTCCGCACAAAACTAACCGCAAGCGAAGCAAAGCAGCAATTAGAAAAAGTAGTCGACCGCCTAAACAACCAATTCGCCGCCTCCGGCAAACTCCCCTGGAAATCTATCGGCGTTCATCGGCGTTCATCGGCGGCCAATATCTAGGCGCTGGCCAACGCCCGAATCCCCGCCACCGCCCGCTCCACATCCTCCCGCGAATTATAAATATGCGGCGAGAACCTCAACCCTTGCGAATCCCCCGAAGCCGTCATCGCAATCGACACCCGATGCCTAGTCCACAGCGCATCATAAGCCTGCTTAGTAGGCACACGCGCGATATCGCACTTCACCACCCCGCCCGAAAGCTCCGGCTCCAGATTAGTCTTCAACTTCACCCCGCCAATCTGCGAAATCTGCTCCTTCATCGAAGTCGCCAGCATCCGCGCCCTGGATTCAACGGTCTTAACCCCAATCAACGACAAAAAATCGATAGCCGCCTCCAGCGCCACAATCCTCGGATCGTCGCGCTGCCCATAAACCTCCAGCTTCCTAGCGCCCTTCAAATGATCCGTCCACCCCGCCGTCACAATCGACGGCCACACCTGCGGAATCCGATCCGCGCGCACATACAAAATCCCCGCCTCCAGCGGCCCCATCAGCCACTTGTGCGCGCTAGCCGAGTACGAATCGCACCCAATCTCCTTCAAGTTCACATCCAGCACCGCGAACGACTGCGCGCCATCCAAATGCATCCAGATCCCCCGCTGCCGCGCGATGGCCGCGATCTCCCGCGCCGGATACATAATCCCCGTAGTGCTGGTAACATGCGTAACCGCAATCACCTTGGTCCGCGCCGTCACGGCTTTTTCGATCTGCGAAATCAACTCATCGCGACTGGCCGCCGGCACCCGCACCGGCAGGCTCTTCACCGTGAACCCCTCGCGCTGCGCCCGCACTTTCCAGGAATCGTTATTGGACGGATGGTTGTGATCGGTGATGAGCACTTCATCCCCAGGCTTCAGGTCCACGCCCTTCACCACGATGTTGGTCCCCTCGCTGGTATTCCGCGTGATGGCAATCTCATCGGCGGAAACGCGCAGCATAGCGCCAATCTTCTCGCGCAGCCGCTCCCGCATGGTCTCGTACTTCGCCCGATTCTGAAACGAAGGATTCGCCTGAAAATCGCGCATGAACTCGGCATGCCGGTCCAGCACCGGCCGCGACGCCGGACACACATTCGCCGCGTTCAGGTAAACAAGATTGTCCTCAAGAGGAAACTGCCGCTTCACCAGCGACCAATAGGCCTCGTTATTGGCATCCGGCGCGGTAGCCGCCCACAGCGCCCCGGCAAAAGACGTCCAGGAAGCCGGCAGCGCAGCCAGCGCCGGAAGGGATTGAAAAAAACTCCGCCGTGAACTTTCCATCCCACGATTGTACAGCTATCCGGCACACCCAAAGAGGGGACAGCCCGCGTGTTTCCTCCATCTTTGACCCATTCAGCGGGGCTTGCAATGGCGATGGACAGCACCACGAATCGGTGGTACGCCGCTATTGCACTGCCACACTAACCTGCTGCTGCGCATTATTGCCTTGTCCGATGGTCAGGACAACTGGCTGTCGACCTGATCCGATATTCGCCGGCACGAGGGCGTTCACCTGAAGTAGCCCCGATATCTGAACAGGAGCTGCGCCTGCATAGAAGATCTGAGCAGGCTGACCGCCGATGGTAAGCGATACCAGCGCCACGGGGACAACATTGAACGCATCAAGAATAACGCTACCGTCTAGAACTGGGCCTCCCAATTCCGATGGCGGCGTTCGCTTCCATAACCCGGCGCCGCTGGCAAAGATCTGGATGACAGACCTCTTCGGCGCGGGGTTGTCCACGCTGTTAGGTGAACCGTTAGTGTTCAAAATTGCGCCTTGCCCAGTGCCATTTTGTGTAAACGTGAAGATTCCCGGCGACGTATCAGCGATGGGCACTGTAAAACGTGGCGATGGATTTAGGTTGTGCGTGACGATGACATCTACGGCCGTTTGCCCGGCGACTCCATATGGGACCACTGCGTTGATCTGGCTTGGGCTGATGTAGAGCAGCGGGGCGGCGAGACCGTTAAAAGTGACTCCATCGCGCACGTTCGTACCGGTATAGTCCAAATGACTCAGGTCGGTCGGATACAATCCGGTGGCGTCGAACTGGGCGGTCACGGGTTGCGTACCGAGGCGTGCCCCAAAAATGGACACGATCTGTCCGGGTGAGATGTCCGGCCTTAGACTTGCGGCGCTAACAACCCCGGTTATGCTTGGAGCCGACTGAGCGCTGAGTCGCAGCGAGACAGGAATTCCAGCGTAGGGAGGAGAGGACTGACCGGCCACGGCAAATTGCAGAACAAGTGAGTACGAGCCTGAATGTAAAAACGGAACGACATTCGGGTTCAGAGCAATAAAGACCGTCGCAGGCGTCGTTCCGCTGGATGGCGATACAACAATGAAGTTAGGGTCGCCCACACGCGACGGCAGCGCGGCATGATATTCGAAGTGTACAGGGTCTCCACTGAGGGTCCCGATTCCTATGGTCTGTATTTGCAATTGGCCTGGATTGGGCGTATCGGCCTCGGCGGTGAAGTTGGCGCCTAACGGAGACAGGATCAGGGTTTGGCCTTGACTTGTCTGAATTGAAAGGATGGCAAGAATAATCGGTAGCCAATGAATCATTAACTTCACTACTGGCCTCCTCCAGTTACGGCCCATCGTATAGCCGGTATTCCGGCGTCTGTCCAGTTTCAGCTCCATTCCCGCTGCTTCCAAGCCGGCCCACACTGTCAGTTCTACTTCACCGCTATCGTCGTTCTCCCCTGAGCCTGGAAACTTCGTACGGTCAGCACTAACTCCGCGTTTCCGCTGCGTGTGTCGGGCGGAATCCGCAGATTAACCTGGACCACACCCGCGATGAGCCCTGGAGCCTGTCCGACGAAAAGCACATCCGCGACCAAGCCACTAAACGCGGCATAGTCGACCGGAAGTAATGGGGTTGGAAAAGGAGGCTGCAGTGGCCCAAGTTCGCCGTTGCCGAGGGGCGGCGTCGTTGCGCCCGCTCCAGTCAAGAAGACACTAACCACCGAGCCGGCTGCTGCCGGATTGCTCGAAGAATTAACACTGCCATCTTGATTCAGCGCCGCGAGTTGCCCAATTCCACTGGCATCGGCGGTGAACAGCCCGGGAGCTCTGCTGAAAACAGCAAGGCCGTAATCCGCGACGCCCTCCGCGGAGAAATACGTTCCGGCCACCTTCACCTCGAATGGCACAACCAGGTTGATCTGATGCGAATCGGCGTATAGAATCGGGGCAGATACTCCATCGAAGGTCACCTTGGGAGCAGGCGGTAAGTTATTACCGTAAACCGTAATTAGTTCACCAGGTGCCATAACTGCGCCACTCTGACCCTGGTCGGCAGCGTTGACGAATGCCGATAAGTAGGGACCATGGCCCGTGACATCGATCTTGGCGGCGAAGCCGGATGCCGCTCCGCCTGGATAGTGGGGCTGATAGGCTCCCTGTGTTGTAAGCAAAAAAATAGTTGATCCTCCAATGTAAATCCCGCCCTTGCCATCGAGAGCGATGGCTTGCATCGGGCCGTTAAAAAGGCCTGAAAAAAGTACATGCGCCCCGTCAGAGCTCAAAGCCATCACCGGGGACAGCCATGTGAAGTTTTCACTCCTGGTCAGTCCAAAGTACGGGTTTCCTTGGCTATCAATGGCCACCGAGCCGATGAAATAGTCGTCCACTCCCGGATTTGATCCAACATACGTGCCGTATATCAGGTCGCCGGAAGCAGAGAGCTTCAGAGCGTACCCTATGCCGCCGATTCCGCTCTTAGCCATCGAACTCGATAGCGGCCTTGCCGGCTCCAGGGCGTTGGGAGTTGTGGGTACCCGTGAACCCTCCGCATAGCCCACCACCCAGGCGGAATCCGAGCTATCGACGGCCACGCCGAGAGCGTTGTCGAACCGGCCCTCTCCCATTCGTACAACTCCTCCGCCACCGAAAGTCATGGATACCAGGGTGTGTGCTCCGCTCGCATCCAATTTTCGGATCGCGCTCGCCGTCCCGGCAGGGCATGGGGATGCCGTCGGATCTATGCAGGCTCCACCGACTAGCCAAACCTGACCCTTGCTATCTACTGCGATCCCGTTGACACCCATGTCCACTGCAGCCGCATATTCGATCGCGCCACGCGTGTTTAGCTTCAGCGCAAAATCGCCTCCTTGGCCCGCTTGCAATGCTCCTGGTGTTACATTGAACCCAGTAAGCGCCACTCCCCCGATATAGGCGCTCCCAATCAAATCGACCGCGAGCGCGCGGGCATGAGCAGCCAGTATCGGAGTCGAGTAAAGAGTCTGTTGCCCGTCCGGACTGAGCTTCAAAACCCGCGAGGAAGAGCCGTTTTCTTGCTCGTCCCCCATAACGTAGATGTTGCCCGCTGCGTCGAGCGCCACGCTGATAATTTGATACATGGGAAGGCAAACGGACCAAACCGCCGCCGTGCCCGTCTGATTCAGTTTCCTCAGAAACGCGCAGCGGGGCGCCCCTTGCTGCGGCCCAGCGCCGACGACATAGGCGAACCCTTGACTGTCAACAGCCAATCCGTTCACCACTGACCCCGGTCCATTATTCACATACGTGGCGTAAACCAATCGAGGGGAGTCGATGACCACCCGATCTGCCCATGATGCGACCGCAGCGGACAAAAGGAGGAAAAGCACGCGAACCATTGTGAATCCCTTTCTAGAATCCTGGTTGGACGGGTTCTAAATGGAATTGCCAGTGAGGAGTAGTGGCCTTCAGCGGCGTGATTTATTACGATGATACTAAGCCACAATTTTGACATCTTTCGCCCGATTGGTCAAGGCCCGTGGCTGCCGTTCAAGCCCCCCCGGCACCATTTTAACCATTGTATTTTCATTAGTTTACAGCCCCTAAATTTTGGTGTGACTCAGGTGTGACTGGAGCTTTAACGGGCACCGTCCGGAAATGCTCCATCATGAGCCGGTCGAAACCTGTGCTAAGAGATGATCGGTGTGCGCCGTTTGCGGGGCCGCTGGTTCGAAAGCTAGAGTACCGGTACGTTTATTTTCGCGTCGGAACGACTCCAAGGTAGCTTCTTGTGGTACGCTACTCCGAGTCCTGGGTACCAAAATCCGGGCTCAATAATAAGATCGATTGGAGGAATCGAAGAATGAGAATTTTGCGCTTGTTATTGATTGGTGGTCTGTTGCTGTCCGGGTTCGCGGTTGCGAGTGCTATTACGTACACGGAAGGTGCTACGGCCACAGGAACGTTGGGTAACACGTCGTTCACGAACGCGTCGCTCGTGTTTACATTTACGGGAAACACGTCGAACGTGACTGGCGGCGTAGGCTTTTTCTCAATCGTGGCAACCGGCGCGACGCTCAGGATCAACGGAGGAGGCGCGATAACCATCACCGATTCGGGTATTAGGGTTGCTGTGAATCAAGGGTTCGCTCCTCCGGCGGCCGGGTTTGGGGGCGCCCAGGGGTCGATACTCGACACGCTTGACAATGCTTTCGGCACCTACGCGCTCGTGACTGCGATTGGACCCATTACGGACACAAGCTTTATCCGTCCTGACCTTACGTTTGCGACAAGCAGCGGCGGCCTGAATATCACCTCGGCCGGCAATTCCACTTTCACGGCAACGACTACGCCGGAACCCGCCACCTTGATGACGCTCGGCGCCGGCCTCCTTGCATTCGGGGCACACCGGTATCGGCAAACCATCCGACGTTCTTAGCGGCAGCGTGCCTACCAGATCGCTCCGCTGCAAGCCAATCCGTTCACCACTGACCCCGGTCCATTGTTCACATACATGGCGTAAACCAGTCGAGGCGAATCGATGACCACCCGATCTGCGCATGATGCGACCGCAGCGGACAAAAGGAGGAAAAGCACGCGAACCATTGTGAATCCCTTTCTAGAATCCTGGTTGGACGGGTTCTAAATGGAATTGCCAGTGAGGAGTAGTGGTTTTCAGCGGCGTGATTTATTACGGTGATACTAAGCCACAATTTTGACATCTTTCGCCCGATTGGTCAAGGTCCGTGGCTGCCGTTCACAGCAATAGCAAAATAATTTGCAGCCAACGGCTCAACGTATTCCAAGTCCGGCACCGCATGATCGCCGATTGTCGGATGCTACACTCCAAGTCAATCAGTACAAAAGGACTTCACAAACTTGGGTTCGTTTTCTTAAATCTCGCTATCGCCATCGTTGCATTTCCACGATGCGCCACCCGACCGCTCTGCAAACTCGCGACCCTACCAGGTGTACCTCCGGAGCTTCACCGAACCCTCCGTCGTTCGCAAGCCCATCATCCGCAAGGACTTCCCAAGAGTTGGGTTCGTTTTGTCAAATCCTCCCCGCAAACTCCGAGTGGACTTGCGATGCGCCACACAGGCTCCGGACCCGCCCAAGGTTGAGCCGACAAAACCGGCCGAGGGGCACAATCCCTATGTCATGCTCGAAAGCAACAGAAACGCTTTGTGAAGTGGAAGGGAACGGGAAACAGCTCGTGTGTTTCCACGAGAGGTCAGCCTGAAACCTGAAACCTGGAACCTGAAACCTAATTTAGCCGCTCAGTAATCGTGACCGCTTCCGCCATCCGAAAACTGATCCGCGTCTCCACCGGGATCTCCGCCGGCCGCCCGCGCGTCAGCAGCACATCCGCGACCCCGGCCGCTCCGCCGACCCCTGCCCCGATCGCCGCGCCTTTACCGCTCCCCGCCGCCGCGCCGATTGCAGCTCCGATGGCCGCACCCGCCGCAACGGTCGCTACGTCTCGCCCGTTGTTGCTGGCGCCTTCCTTGCTGAACGGCTCCGTGCGTATCTTCACATACTGTC
Source organism: Bryobacteraceae bacterium (assembly GCA_035632375.1). Taxonomy (GTDB): domain Bacteria; phylum Acidobacteriota; class Terriglobia; order Bryobacterales; family Bryobacteraceae; genus Palsa-89. The sequence continues at coordinate 89,411 of DASQGY010000125.1, forward strand.
CGTCGGCCGTCGACAGCTTCACCAGTTCGATTCCCAGACGCGACGATCCTTTGCCGCGGCCTGGCGCGTCGGCTTCCACCACGCGGCCTTCCACTCGCGCGCCTCGCTCGGCGATGATGAACCCGTCGATCACCAGCGGTTGGTCCAGCGTTGCCAAAAACGTATCGCCCTTCTGATTGTGCGCGGAGGAAATCGTCTCTCCGATGCGAACCGGCAGCACCGTCCCCGCCAGCAGGATCACGCGATTCGGACCGCGCGACGGCGGCTCAGGCGCTGAAGGCTCCTGCGGCACCGTGGCTGTTACCGGAGGATCCGGCTGCGGCGGCGCATATGACTCCGCAGGCTTCGCGTCATTATACGGGCGATCCTTGTTGATCGGCTCCGTCACCGGCGGAGGCGCTGGCGGATGCCACTCTTCAGCAACCGGAGCGGGCGGCGGTGCAGTCGCTTTGCGAACGGCAGGCGACGGCATCGGCGACGGCTTCTCGCGCACCGGCGCAGACGCAACAGGCGAGGACTGCGCAGCAACTGGTTCCGCGGGCGCAGCTTGAGCCGTCGATGCCGTCAGCGCCATTGCCGGAGGAGGAATCGCGGTCACAACAGTCAGCGGCCTCGGTGCAGGCGCAGGTTTCACCGCCACATAAACGATTCCCGACGCAATCACCGCGCCGGCCGCGAATGCAGACAAGATTTTCCAGTTCATGCCAACCCTCTCAATAGTTAAACGTTGCCGCCCGCCCTTACGTTTCCTCACCCGACCCGCTAAAATGGTCTAGGAATGGCATTTCCGGGCGAATTCCAGATCGGCAACGTGCGCGTGGCTCCGGCCACCGTCCTGGCCCCCATGGCCGGCGTCACCGACACCGTATTCCGCCGCCTCATCCGCAACCAGGGCGGCTGCGGCCTCATCATGACCGAGTTCACCAGCTCGCACGGCGTCATCGCCTCGCTCAAAGCCCGCAAGCCCACGCGCACCTTCCGCTATCTCTACTTCGAGCCCGAGGAGCACCCCATCTCCGCGCAACTCTTCGGCTCCGATCCGCAAGTGATGGCCGACGCCGCAAAAGCCTGCCAGGATTTCGGCTTCGACATCGTAGATATCAACTTCGGCTGCCCGGTCAACAAAGTGGTGAAGTGCAACGGCGGATCGGGCCTGCTGCGCGACTTGCCGCTGGTGGAAGAAATCCTGCGCAAGGTCCGCGCCGCCATCACCATTCCGCTGACTATGAAATTTCGCGCCGGCTGGAACGACCGCGAACTCGTCGCCGTCAACATGGCCCGCCTCGCCGAGGACTGTGGACTCCAGGCTGTCGCCCTGCACCCTCGCACACGCGAGCAGGGCTACGCCGGCAAAGCCGATTGGACCCGTATCGCCGAAGTGAAGGCCGCCGTCACCCGCATCCCGGTCATCGGCAATGGCGACATCGTCGCGCCGGAAGATGCCGTTCGCATGATCGAGGAAACCGGCTGCGACGCCGTGATGGTGGGCCGCACAGCATCGTCGAATCCGTGGATTTTCCGCCAGATCCAGCAGTATCTCGAGACCGGAACTTACGATCATCCTGTCGAGCGCCAGCGCTACGACATCATGCGCACTTACTATCTCATGCTGTCCGATCGCGCCGCGCCCGACGCCGTCGGCAAGATGAAACAGTTCGCCACTTACTTCACCCACGGCGTCCGCAACGGCTCCAAGCTCCGCGCTGAGATTTACCAGGCCACTGAGGCCGCACAAATTTTGGAACAGGTCGATGCTTTTTTCCACCGGGAACTCGAAGCCACTCCCGCCTGATCGCCGATTGAAAAAGGTCCAGCTCATCACGGACGGCTCGTGTATCGGCAACCCAGGCCCCGGCGGATGGGCGTGCATCTTGCGTCACGGCGACAAGAAGCGCGAAATATTCGGCTCCGATCCGCAGACCACCAACAATCGCATGGAGCTGCAGGCCGCTGTGGAAGGCTTGCGCACGCTGAAGGGACCGTGCGAAGTGGAACTGATCACCGACTCCAACTACGTGAAAAACGGCATCACCGAGTGGATCTTCAAATGGAAGCGGAACGGCTGGCAAACGCAGGGCAGGAAGGCGGTAGTGAATCAGGACCTGTGGCACGACTTGGACTACGAAGTTTCACGCCACAAAATCAATTGGCAGTGGACCAAGGGCCACGCCTCGCACGCCGACAACAATCGCTGCGACGAGCTCGCTCAAGCCGCCGCCCGCGGCCAACTCAAGAGCGACTGAAGGCGTGACCCAATCTCACAGGTGGGCATTCCCAACTTCAACCCATCACCCTACCTCTCGTTGAAAAACAAAGCGTTCCACATGGCGAATAAATTGCACTGCCCCAATCATGCCCACCGTCAAATCGCAAACACTTTCGATTGGGCTGCATCTGGCGGCGGTGGCTATGCTGCTGTTCCTGACCTCGCACTCGATCCTAGCGCCGCCGCCTGCTACTGTCCCAATCGCCCACGTCATCCCGCTCGCTCCGTTTCGCCACACCTTCATCAAGCATTCGGATCAGCGTGCCGGCGGCAGCAATCAAACCGCGCTGCCAGCTAAGCACGGCGCACCACCACCCCGTGGACAACGGACCTTCATCCCGCCCGTCAACCCGGTTAATCCGAAATTGCCCATGCCGGTGACAGTGGAATTCGATTCTCCTATCGTCGCCGTCAGCTACAGCGGAATCGGCGATCCGATGAGCAAGTATGCCAACGGCGGACTTGGAACGAAGGGCTGGAACGGCGTCGGGATCGGATGCTGTGGAGGCATCGGAGATAAAAACGGAGGAACGCCTGGCATCACCGTCGGCACACCCGGCCACGCCGTCTCCGGCCCGCAATTAATCTACAAAGTGGAGCCGGAATTTTCCGAAGACGCCCGCAAAGCGAAATACTCCGGCATCGTCCTGCTCTCCATCGTCGTCGACACCAACGGACGCGCCAGCGGCTTCCGGATTCTCCAGACTCCCGGCCTCGGCCTCGACCAAAAGGCCATCGAGGCCGTTCGCCAGTGGCGCTTCAAGCCAGGCTATCAGGACGGCAAACCAGTAGTTACCGGCGCTACCGTGGAGGTGCGATTCCAACTGCTTTGAACTGTAACGATCTCCGAGTGAGGCTAATTCCTCGATAGACGAAAAAGCCTAGTTCCAGGCACCATGGAAGTACATAACGGCGGTGGTGCATCCCCAGAGCTTCAGTCGCCCGGTTCACGCTCCCGAGCGGTTGAGGCTACAGCACGCCGCCGTTGTTGTACGTTAAACCACTAATTTCCAGGGTTTACGATATTCGCGCGTCAAATATTTGTGCGCTTCCGCCTGATGCGTGGTCCATTTCTGCGCGTCCCAATCCAGATGCAGTTTGCTCCGATAGGCCACGTTCCCCAACAGGCAAGTGGTGGTCGATCGCTGCCCGGTCTCGATGTCCGAGATCGGCTTCTGCCGCGTCCGCACGCACTCCAGGAAATTCGCCCAGTGATTCAGGTTCCCCGAATCGGTCGATTTCTCCTCCGCATCGGCCATCTGCGCCACCGGCGGCTTCCCCAACATCTCGGGAACAACCTTGTAGCCGCCGCGATCCAGAAACATCGTCCCCTTACTGCCGCAGAACAGTATCCCGCCGCTCTTCGCGAACATCGACTGCGAGTTACTCGCCCGCCGCTCGTAAGTGGCCACCATTCCGCTCGGATACTTGTAAGTCACCTGCAGAGTGTCCGGCGTTTCGGTGTTGTCCTTCAGCCACAACCTGCCGCCCAGCGCCGTGATCTCCGCCGGGACCTCTTCCTTGAAAGCCATCTGCACGATGTCCAGCCAGTGCACGCCCCAGTCGGTCATCATGCCGCCGGCGTAATCCCAGAACCAGCGGAATGCGGAGAAGTATTTGTCCTCGGGATCGACGCCGAAGCGATTCGCATTGAACGCGCGCTTGGGCGCGGGCCCCAGCCACATGTCCCATTCGAGCGTCGAGGGCGGATCGCTGTCCGGCGGATTCCCTAGACCCTCCTGCGGCTCGTGACCGTAATTCCAGGTGCGCACAAAGGCGATCTCGCCCAGTTCGCCCGACCGCACAATCTCCACGGCCTTCTGAAAATGCTTCGCCGAGCGCTGCATCGTGCCCACCTGCACCACCCGGTTGTACTTTCGCGCCGCCTCCACCATCTTCACGCCCTCGTCCACCACCACGCAGATCGGCTTCTCCACGTAGACATCCTTGCCGGCCTTGCAGGCTTCCACGGTCATGTAAGCGTGCCAGTGATCCGGCGTCGAAATACAAACCACGTCGATCGACTTGTCCGCCAGAACTTCGCGAAAATCGCGATACGGCTTGGCCTGATTCTTGCTGTCGCGCACCGCCCAGTCGAGATTCCGTTGGAAGACGTCGCAAACCGCAACCGGCACTACATTCTCCTGCCGCATCGCGAAACGCAGATTCGACCGGCCCATTTTTCCCATGCCGATGAACGCCGCGGCAATCTTGTCGTTGGCCCCGCGGACCGGCCCGGTAAAGATCGACGTCGTCAGCGCCGCCGCCCCAGCCGATTTCAAAAACTCTCTGCGATCAGTCATTGGTTACTCCTCTCGACTGACCGCTCCCTTACGGTCACGGCTCGGAAAGATCGTAACCGAGCCGCGACCGTGAGGAAGCGGTTGCCGCTACTTCACCACGATATTCACCAGCTTATCCGGCACCACAATCACCTTCACCACCTGCTTGCCATCCAACAACGCCGCGATCTTCGCATCGCCGATAGCATGCTTCTCCAGCGCCTCGCGCGGCGTTCCAAACGCTACGAAAATCCGGCCGCGCACTTTGCCGTTCACCTGAATCACGATCTCCGCTTCTTCCTCGCGTGCCAAATCCGGATCGTACGCCGGCCACGTCTGATGGAACAGCGGCCCTTGCCTTCCCTGCTCCTCCCACAATTCCTCGGCGAGATACGGCGCGAACGGTCCCAGCAGCAGCGCCAGCTTCTCCAGCACGTCTGCCATCACCGCACCGGAAACTTGCTTCTCGTGCTCCTCCAGCAAATTCAGAAACTCCATCAACGCCGCGATCGATGTATTAAAATGCCAGCGACTCTCGAAATCCTCGGTGATCTTCTTGATGGTCTGGTTCAGCTTGCGCTGCACCTTGCGATCGCCTTCGCCCGCACCGCCGACCGCGCCAACGTTCCGCGTCACCAGCCGATAAACGCGCGACAGGAATTTGTACGCGCCATTCGCGCCGGCGTCCGTCCAATCCATCTCTTTCTCCGGCGGCGCAGCGAACAGCTCGAACAGTCGGCCCGTATCTGCGCCGAACCGCTCGATCATCTGATCGGCGCTCACCACGTTGCCCTTCGACTTCGACATCTTCGCGCCGTCCTTGATCACCATGCCTTGCGTGAACATCCGCTCGACAGGCTCGCTGTTGGTGATCAGCCCCAGGTCGCGCATCATCTTGGTCCAGAAGCGCGAGTAAATCAGGTGCAGGATGGCGTGCTCCACGCCGCCGATGTATTGATCGATCGGAAACCAATAAGCGATCTTCTTCGAATCGAACGGCGCACTGGAGTTGTGCGCATCGCAGTAGCGGTAGAAATACCAGGCTGAATCGATGAATGTGTCCATGGTGTCGGTCTCGCGGCGCGCATCGCCGCCGCACTTCGGGCACTTCACATTCACGAACTCGGGCACATTCTCCAGCGGCGAGCGGCCTTTGCCGGTGATCGCAATTCCCAGCGGCAGCACCACCGGCAGATCCTTCTCCGGTACCGGAACAATCCCGCACTTCGCACAATGGACAACAGGAATCGGCGTACCCCAATAACGCTGCCGCGAGATGCCCCAATCCTTGATGCGAAAAGTAACTGCGCCCTTGCCGAATCCTTCGGCCACCGCCTTGGCCGTCATCACTCGACGCGCCTCGGCGCTCGCGAGACCCGAGTACAGTCCGGAACTCTCTACGATGCCGTCGTCGGTGAACGCGTCCTTAATAGTTGCGGCGTCAGCCAGTGCGCCGTCCACGGGCCTAATCACCGGCCGGATCGCGATATGGTACTGGCTGCAAAACTCGAAGTCGCGCTCATCGTGCGCGGGTACGGCCATGATCGCGCCCGTCCCGTAACCCATCAACACGAAGTTGCCGATCCAGATCGGTATCTTTTCCCCGCTGTATGGGTTGACGGCGTACTTGCCGGTGAACAGCCCGGCCTTTTCGACATCGCCCGGCCCCTTGGCCGCGCGAGCGTCGATCATGTGCTTCACTTGCGGCTTCAGATCGCTCGAGGCGAGTTCCGCGACCAGCGGATGCTCCGGCGCCAGAATCACGCAAGTCGCACCGTAGATGGTGTCCACACGTGTGGTGAACACACGGATCGGCTTGCCGCTGCCTTCCAGATGAAAATCGATCTCCGCGCCTTCCGAACGCCCGATCCAGTTGCGCTGCATCACCAGCACGCGCTCCGGCCAACCCGCTTCCAGCTCCTTGATCGCGCTCAGCAATTCGTCCGCATAACTGGTGATGCGCAGGAACCATTGCTCCAATGCGCGCTGCTCCACTGGTATCGACTCGTGCCGCCAGCAACATCCATCCACCACTTGCTCGTTGGCCAGCACGGTGCCGCACTCGGCGCACCAGTTCACCAGTGCCTGCTTGCGATAGGCCAAGCCCCGCTCCAGCATCTTCAGGAAGAACCACTGATTCCAGCGATAATACTCGGGATCGCAAGTGGTGACTTCGCGCGACCAGTCGTAGCTGAAGCCCATACGCCGGTGCTGGCGCTTCATGTTCTCGATGTTGTAACTGGTCCACTCGTACGGATCGCGCTTGTTGGCGATGGCGGCATTTTCCGCCGGCAGTCCGAATGCATCCCAGCCCATGGGATGAAGCACATTGAACCCGCGCATCCGCTTGTAGCGCGCCAGCGCGTCGCCGATGGTGTAATTGCGAATGTGTCCGATGTGCAGCGTGCCGCTCGGATACGGCAGCATCTCCAGCACGTAGTACTTCGGCTTCGCGGAATTCTCCTCGGCCTGGAACAGAACGCCGTCTTTCCAGCGTTCATGCCACTTCATCTCGATTTGGTTAAAGTCGTACTGCTTTTCCGGCATAGCTTTTTGAGCGTTTCGATATTCCTCCGCTCATCGCCTTCTTCCTCATGGGGCGTTTCGAGGATGAAGGCCTTCCGGCGAAGCTTCGGATGATTGAGGATCGCGCGAAACCCTACCTCTCCAATATAGCCATGTCCGATGTTCTCGTGCCGGTCCAGGTGCGAGCCCAGCGGACCCTTGGAGTCATTGGCGTGGATCACGTGCACGTTGTCGATTCCCAAGATGCGGTCGATCTCGGCGACCGTTTTCTTCACCGCGGCCTCCGAGGAAACATCGTAACCGGATGCCAGACAGTGGCAGGTGTCGATACAGAATCCGATCTTCAGGTCGGTGAGTTCAGCGGCGAACTGGCACATAATCGCGAGTTCCTCGAGACGCCCGCCGAGCGAAGCTCCAGCCCCGACGGTGTTCTCCAGCAGCACGGTTAGTGGCTTGGTGTCGAGCCCCTGCGCGGCCTCGGCCAGCGATCGAATCACAGCGTAAATCCCCTGTTCCACCGAATGTCCCTTGTAGTTACCCGGATGCGCAACCAGAAACTCGGCACCGATGGCCAACGCGCGCTCGATCTCGCCGCGAAACGCCGCCGTCGACTGCGCCCGCAGCGATTCAGTACACGAAGCGAGATTGATCAGGTAGTTGTCATGGATCACCAGCGGATAAAGATCGAACCGCTCCCGCGCCTTCTTCAAGGCAGCGATGCCGGGAGCCGAAGGAGACGATGCGCGCCACTGCCGTGGGCTGGCGGAGAAAATCTGAAAAGTATTGGCGCCGGCCTCGACGGCTTCGAGAGCCGCCTTCTCCAGCGATCCAGCGATGGATGTGTGGAGTCCGATGCGCATCTAGGAGCGTGCTGAACGGGTCGCGCTCTGGCCCGCTCCCTCACGGTCACGGCTCAGTATGTTGGCGTAAACGCCAAGCGCGTGAGCAAGCGGTAGGCTGTTTTTTCCCATCAAGCTCCCACACCGAAGAGCGCGTAGTACTGCTCTGGTAGGTTCACCGGCTTCATGTCCGGTCCCAGGAAAATGTGCTTGGTCTCGCCTGTCGCGAGTTCCTGGCCTGATTCGGCGTCGCGGATTTCGTAGTGGAACTCGATCATCCGCCGATTCGCCCGCGCGATCCAGGTCTTCACCGCGATCTCCTGGTCGTAGCGCGCCGGATAGAGATAACGGCAGTGCGCATCCACCACGGCCAAGCGCACGCCATCGATGGACTCCATGTCCTTGTACCGCCCGCCCGCAGCGCGGCAGTATTCGGCGCGACCCACTTCCATCCACACCAGGTAATTCGCGTAGTACACCACGCCCATCTGATCGGTCTCGGCGTAGCGTACGCGGAAGCGCGCTTCGTGATGGGTCACGGAAGTATTGTAACCGCGACGCCAGTGGTAACAGGTTTAGGGTGTTTTCTTCTTACCCTTGGCGACCGGCGCTGCGTCCGGCCCCTCCAAGGCTACGATGATCATCTCGTAAGGCAGCTTCTGGTCAGTCACACTGCTGGTAGACTTCATCAGCGTGGACACGGCGTTCAGGTTGAGCCTGGGAATGCCAAGGACCGTGAGTTCATCGCCGATCGGCAGGCTCTGCTGGACTCGGTTCCATGGGTCCGATCCAGGAACAAAGATCATGCGCACCTGCTCGGCCAGGACATCGGCATCATCGCTCGCTTCCGGTATCACATCCGCCAAAACGGCAAAACCCCCGTCGTCAAGCTTGGTAAGTTTGCCGGTGGTGCGCATGGTGAACAGAACGTAGTTGAAGCCCGATTTCTTGGAATCCAGCCGCACCGCCGACTTGTTGGCTTCCATTGAAAGCGTAAGCTTTTCATACGACCCGAAGGCCGCCGTCGCGTCCTTCGGTGTGAATCCAGGGATGTGCTTGAGCGAATCGGCTATCTTGTTGGGCCCCACGGCCGTCAGCGGATGGATCTCGAAGCAGTGGTCGGGGTTCGTGTTCGTCGCCGCGGGAACCGCGGCGAACTGAATCTGGCTTCCGGCCGACGGAGGATGTTCGAACCAAAGCCGCCATGCTCCGGTCACCGCGATCGCGGTACTCGTGCCCTCGTTCTTATGCACCAGCAACACCGCCGGTTGTTTATTGTCCGCGTTCATGATCTCGGCCACCATCGGTAGTCCGATTTCCGCCGCCGCGCGCCCGGCCACATGCATGTCGCCATCGGCGGACCCAGGATTTGGCCTGGGATGCGCATGATCGATGGTGAAGGTTGCGTCGATGGTTGCACGGTCCTTGAATTTCTCCACCCAGGCTCGCTTCAGCACGATTGTGGCGGCCTGAACCAGCCCGCCTACCAGGAGGAAAGAGATCAACGCTCTGCTCGTGGTTCGCATGGTAGGCCTCCTAGCCGTTCGCCTGTGGCACAGTGAGTTGGACCGGCGGTTTCGTGCTCTTGTCGCGGGGCTCATCCGGCGCCCGGCCCGAGTTGCGAATATTCATAAAGCGATTGAGCGTATCGAACCAGAACGGCGCACCGAGCGAGACCGCAATCATGGTAAGAATCCACCCGAGCAAATGGGTGCAGACGATGCCCCAGAGCGCGGACCACCACGCGCCTCCTGCCTGGCCCTGCAGCTTCTCCGAGTCTGCCTTCCAGCCCGTCAGTTCACCCAGCATCTGTTGTTCGTCGTTGGACAGCGCTTCCTCCGGGGACTTCGGAACGCTGACATCGGGCGTGCTCGCGGTGGCGTTGTCGGGATCGGGATAGGTGACCGATGCCGGGGGCGGCTCTTTTAATCGTTTTGCGGCCAGGTCCGTCATCGCCGCGCGCCGGTCGGGATTGGTCCATAACACGTGCACCACCTTAAGTGTGTCCGCGTTCACAATGAGCGTGACCAGAATCGCCAGGCTCAAGGACCAGGCTTGCCGGTTCTTCTTAAACCACCCGCTCACGCGATCCATGTTGCTGTTGAACCATTCCTCCACGTTTTTGTGCAAAGCCGCAAAGTTGGGCGAGGCATCCAACAGAGCTTTGAGGGCTTTCTGATAGTCGGCATCCCCTTTTGTGCCGTCCTGAACTGCTTCCATGTCGCTGAGCTTCTTATCGCCGGTAACGATGTCCAGGAGCGCGGTCGCGAATTTCTCCGCGGGAATATAGGAAGGAGGCTGGTCGTCCGCCGACTTGAGCGACTTAATCAAAGGATGAGCATAGAGTTTTTGCTTTATTGCATCGCTGCCCAAGAGGCGAGTGATCCCCTGGTCCAGGAACGTGGCTCGGGTTTTCAGCCAGTTAGCAAACATCTCGCTCACCGTGGTACAGATCAGTGACAGCAAGAGGTAGAAAAGACTCAGGCCGATAAGGACATCCAAGATCGGTGTGGGCAGCATAATCCTCCTCGCGACACACGAACCGTTGCCAGCGCGAGGGCGCAGCCGCAAGTTGTCGCAACGATCCGCCGCTTCAGATTGTCCAAGTAGTATACGGATGGTTGTTCAAATAATCAAGAGGTTTCTTCGGTCGAAAGCCGCCCACTCTCGGCAATGCGGCCACATTCAGGTCAAAAGACCATGTTCGCCGGCTTGATTCCCCGGTCGCGGCAGTAATTTCCGTAGAGATATCCGTAGCTGCCGGTAATGTAGTCGCCGCGGGTGAACCCGAGCAGCCGCGCCGTATGGTCGATCCAGCGCCCACTGCCTTCCACTTCCAAGAAATTACCGATCGGCGTTTCGTCCAACATCACCGTTCCTCTATTCGGATGCGTGGTGAACTCTGTCCGGTATTTTTCGTACCGAAACAACGGATCGAAGCCAATCTGCTTCAGGATCTCTTCGAGCACATCTGGATCCGCGATCGGGATCTCAACTTCGGGGCGGCTCTTGTGCGGGCCCGGCACGGTAGGCCCCTTGTAGGTCAGAACGCCGCCGGGCCCCGCGCGGCGAATGCGAATCAGCTTGCCCTGGTTGCTGAGCGAGTGCTGCGGATTGTCGAACAGTATGTTGGCTTCGAACGTGCGCCGCTTAGCTACGTGAAAAGACGCGCGCCGCAGCGTGCGGCGAATCGGATTCAGATCGGCGGGAAGCCGCAACTTGATCTCCGTCTCCAGCCCGCCATGCCGGCTCATTTGGAGACCCGCAGCAGCACCACCCCGTGCGCCGGAATCTCCGCCGTGAATTCGTCCTTGACCTTGCCCCGGTCCGCGTGCGCCCACAGGTCACGAACCTTGTGTTCGCCTTCGATCGGGATATCGCTCCACTTCGCCGTGACCTTGGCGGGAAGCCCCGCGCGATTGAACAACGCCACCGCCCAATCGCCGCCCGCGAGCGGCTTGGCCCACACCTCGCTGCGGCCGTCCTTCGCGACGCGATAACCTTGCCGGCCGAGCGCATCCTGATCGATGGCGATCACTTCCCGGTTCAGCAAAATCTCCTTCGTGTCGGCGGTCATGTCGCGGACATCGTTGCCCGCCAGCAGCGGCGCGGCAAGTATCGACCAAAGGCTCATGTGCGTGCGGTATTCGACATCGGTCATGTCGCCGTTGCCGATTTCAAGCATGTCCGGATCGTTCCAATGGCCGGGACCGGCGAACTTCTCCAGGCCAACCTGTTTATCGAAGCCGATGTTCGCCATACTGCGCCAACTGTCGTTGATGTCGCCGGTGGTGCGCCACAAATTCCCGCCCGACGCCGCGCCCCACTCCCACACGTTCTTCCGGCCGTACTGGCACAAACTGAATACCATCGGCCGCCCAGTGGCTTTCAGCGCGTCCGCCATTTTCTTGTAGACCACCGGCATCTCGTCTTCTTTATAGACCTGGTTGGCGCTGCACCAATCGTATTTGAGATAGTCGATGCCCCATGCGGCCCACGTGCGCGCGTCCTGCTCTTCGTGCTGGTAGCTGCCTTCGAACTTGGCGCAGGTCTTCGGCCCGGGCGAGGAATAAATGCCGATCTTCAGTCCCTTGGAGTGGACGTAGTCGGCCAGCGCTTTCATGTCGGGGAATTTTTCGTTCGACTGCAATACGCCCTGAGCGTCGCGCGCGCCTTCCCAGGTGTCGTCAATATTGACGTAGGTGTAACCGGCATCCTTCATGCCGCTGGACACCATGGCGTCGGCGATTTCCTTCACGATCTGGCCGGTGATGTTGCGGTGAAATTTGTTCCAGCTATTCCAGCCCATCGGCGGCGTCTGGGCCAGTTGCTGCGCCAGGCAGGCGGAAGCGAGCAGAAGTGGAGCGAGGAATCGTGGCGTCATAGCCTTTATCTAAGCATTTTCCCGAGGGCGGATTGCCGGGGGCATCGCTATACTGAGGATATGGCCAGTCTAGTGAGTTTGAGTGCGCCCAAACTCGACGCCGCGCTGCTGGAACAAAAACAGGAAAAGCTGTTTTCGCTTCTGGCTTCGATGCGGCGCGTGATCGTGGCCTATTCCGGCGGTACCGATTCGGCTTACCTGGCTTGGGCGGCGAACCGCGTGCTCGGCGACGAGGCCATCGCTATTACCGCCGATTCGGCGTCGATCCCCGAATCGCACAAGCGCGACGCCGAGGCGTTTGCGAAGGAATGCGGCTTTCGCCACGAGTACATCGAGACGCGCGAGTTCGACAATCCCGATTACGTCAAGAACGATCCCAATCGCTGCTTCCATTGCAAGGACGAGCTGTTTACGCAGCTCGACGCCTTGGGCAAGGCGCGCGGCATTGAACATATCGTGTACGGCGTCAACGTCGACGACTTGGGCGACTACCGTCCCGGTCAGCGCGCCGCGAAGCTTCATGAAGTGGAAGCGCCGCTGGTGGACGCCGGATTGACCAAATCCGAAATTCGCGAGTTGTCACGCATCGCCAATCTCTCGACCTGGGATCGCCCGGCATCGGCCTGCCTCAGCTCGCGCATTCCATATGGCACGCCGGTGACGCCTGAGAATGTGAAGACCGTAGAGGCCGGCGAAGAGGCGCTGCGAACCCTCGGCTTCCGACAGTTCCGCGTGCGCTTCCACGCCGAGCTGGTGCGCATCGAAGTAGCTAAGGACGAGCTTGCGCGTGCGCTGACCCCGGACATGGCGCAAGCGTTTGTGGCCATTTTCAAGTCGCTGGGCTTTCACTACGTGACTATCGACTTGGAAGGCTATCGGCAGGGTTCGTTGAACTCAGTACTGAAACATTAGGCATGACGACCCCTTTCGAGAGTGCGCAACTGAATCTGCAACTCTACAATCTTCGCCGGGAGCCGGTGCTGCGCGAGGCGCGGGCCTGGTTCATCGGCGAGTTCAATCCGGAATCCCTGGCAGAGCTTGCGGCTCTGGTGAGAGGCTCGCGCAACGCCTCATTTCGCATGGTGCTTGGCTACTGGGATATGGCCGCCTCATTAGTAACCGCCGGCGCCATCGACGCCGATTCGTTCCGTGCGGCGCATGGCGAGATCTTCGCCACCTTTAGCAAGATCGAGCCGTTTCTCGCCGACATGCGCCACGCTAGCGGTGAGCAGGAGTTTTGCAAGCACATGGAGGCGGTTGTGATGGCATTCCCGGACGCTCCGGCGATCCTGACCCGGCGCCGGGAAGCACTCAAGGCCACCGCCAAGATGCGGGTATCGGAGAAGAAGACTACCTGATTCCGAGGCCAGATGCCTTCTCCGATGGAATATCAAGTTACGGTGGAAACTGTATCCGAGCAGCTAATCGCCGCTGCCCGCCAGCGCACGACATACAAATTGGTTTCGAAAGAGATCGGCGCGCTGCTCTCGCACCCCTGGGCTTTCATCAAAGCACATCCTGGCATCCGCAACGATGGCCACAACGTCGCGATCTACTGGGACCAATCAGGCGAAGGCTCCATCGAAGTGGGCGTGCAAGTGATCGCGCCGTTCGAAGCGGCGGGTCCGGTAGTGTGCTCCGCAACGCCTGCCGGCCGAGTCGCCCGCACCGCGCACTACGGTCCATACAGCGAACTCGGGAAACCGCACGAGGCGGTCCGGCGATGGTGCAGAGAGAAAGGCCACCCCATCGTGACTCCGTATTGGGAGATCTACGGTGACTGGGACGACGATCCGGCAAAGGTCCGGACGGACGTCCTTTACTTGCTCAAGTAGCTCGACGCTGAGCTACTGCCCGTCCGTTGGAACCGGCGCCGCCTTGTCCACGAACGGGATTCCCTTCTCCATCCAATCCGGTTTCGGCGCGCCTTTCAGGTAGTAATCGAAGAACTGCTGCAGCCGCACCGTGTAGTCCTTCTGATTCGGACGGCGCCGCAATCCGTGCGGCTCGCCGTTGTAGACGAACATATAGACCTCTTTGTTCAAGCGGCGCAGCGCCAGAAAATATTCGATCCCCTGATACCACGGCACGGCGTCGTCGGCGTCGTTATGGATCATCAACAGCGGCGTGGCCACGCGATCCGCCATGAAGATCGGTGAATTCTCGATGAAGCGCAGCGGATATTGCCAGATGCTGCCGCCGATGCGGCTCTGCGTCTGTTCATATTGGAACTGCCGCGGAATCCCCGGACCCCAGCGAATGCCGTCGTAAGCGCTGATCATGTCGGCCACGGGCGCACCGGCCGCTGCAGCGCGGAAGCGATTGGTGCGCGTGATCATGTACGCGATCTGATACCCGCCCCAACTGTGTCCTTGAATGCCGATCGCGTTCTCGTCGACGAAACCGCGATCCACCAGCTCCTGCACCGCCGCCAGCACGCACTTCTCCGCGCTCGCGCCCGGATAGCCGGTGGTGTAGACGATGTCCGGCGTCATCACCAGGTAGCCGTTGCTGACGTAGTAAGAAATGTTGATGGTGTGGCGCGGCTCCGGCGGTACGAAGTGGTTGACGTTCTGCGACAGGCGCTCGTAGATGTACACGATCATCGGGTATTTCTTCTTGGGATCGAAATTCTCCGGCTTGTACAGAGCGCCTTTCAGGAGGACGCCATCGGAATTGCGATATTGAAACAGTTCGCTGGTTCCCCAATTAAGCTGCGCCTTCTGCGGATTCGCGTCGCTCACCTTGCGCAGCTCGTGGAAACTCGAGTCGGTGACGCGCAAATCGGGAAACTCCGTGAAGTCGGATTCCGTCAGCAGCAGCACATCGGCATTCTTCGCCTTCACCGGCGCGGTCAGGTTCTTCGATTCGAAGATCAGCTTCACGGGCGGCTCCGGCGAGTCGATGGAATCGCGATAGAAACCGGTGCCGTGCGTGTCGTCGTTCTCCGCGCGCAACAGCAGTGGTTTCTTCGAATCGATCCAGCGGTCGTTCGGATCGGTATCCAGCCGGACATAGCGGAACGTCAAATGTTGCTTGCGTCCCGCGCCCAGCGTCAGATTTTTCGCCAGGCTTCCGTCGGGACGAACCTCCCAAATATCGTAGTGATCGTAGAGCAGCACGTATTTGCCGTCCTCGGTCCAGCCAGCCGAGCCGTACGCGCGCGGACGCCCGGGCGTGTCGTGTTCTTCATCCGCGAATGCCACACCCAGGTTCGCCGTCAGATTGGTGGTCTTGCCGTCCGGCGCGGAAATTGTGCTCCAATCCTTGCCGTCGAACAGCAGCGCGTACTTTCCGTTCGGCGACCAGCTCACGCGCCCCGCATGTTTCTTCGCCACCAACTTGCGATTCCCGGTGAGCGTGTCCACCAGATACGAATCCTCGTAATGCTCGTCGTACTCCACCATCCGCCGGTACTCGCGATCGTCGGCTGCCAGCGCTATGTGCGCGTCCTCGCCCGGTGCGATATCGGCCAGCGCGGGATCGGCAAGCTGCACGAGCTTCTTTTCCTCGAGGTGATAAATGGCCCGATACGACCGGTTCCGTTCCTGTTCCGCCCGTACCTTCTGCATCGGCTGGATGTAGTCGTCTTTCCAGGACCACAAGTCGAAGCCGGCGCGGTCCTCGGCGGGCGTCGAATCGGCTCTTCGCTCAGCAGCGGCGGGCGCAGGCGCGCAAGCGAAGAACACATGCTGTCCGTCCTTCGAGAAATTTACGTTCCCGCGGTCGGTGATGACGAAGCCCGGACGAAATCCAGGCGTTGCCGCGCTCACCAACTCCGCCGCCGCCGGAGCTTTGCGATCCCAAAGGTACAGCTTGAATTTCGCTTGACGCGACGCGGCATCGTCGCGATCGCTCAGGAACGCGAGGCGGGTCTGCTTTTCGTCCCAGGAGAGTTTGCTGTATTTTCCCTTACCGGAGAGTAAGGCGGATGGCGCAGCGCCGCCGGTCGCAAACGCATACACACCGTTGCCATCGTCCTTCTTGGACGCGACCGCGTACACCAGCGTATTTCCGTCCTTGCTCAACGTGTACTCGAGAACGTCGGCGAACGTTCGCTCGTTCCCGTCGCGCAAGCGGCGCATTACCAACTCTCCGCCGTATTCCTGCCGGCGCCTGGCTGCCGGTGCGGGCGTCGCGGCAGCAGCGTCGGCCGGCTTGGGCGTTTCCTCAGCCGGACGAAAATGCAAGTACGCTACAAGGCCGTCGCCATCTTCTGGAACCTGGAAGCTTCGCACATCGGCGATCCGGTCCGCTTTTCCCGATGCCAGATCCAGCACCACCATCCCGTTCTTGGGCATCTCCTCCGGCTTCTTCTTTTCTTTGCGCGCCTTGTTCATTTCCGCCTTGGACGGAAACATAGAAAACACCACCGTACGGCTGTCGTGCGTGAACGCCACCGTGATTCCGGGCGGCGGTGCAGGACCTTCTTCCGGATTCAAGTTCGCCTGGTTCTGCCGCGCCGGAGCCGGCCGCGCGCCGATCGGCACTCGCCATTCCTTGCCGGTCTTCAGATTGCGCGCAACAAATTCGCCGTCGCCATCCTGCGGGAACAACGCGTAACCAACGTAGCTGCCGTCCGCGGAAAGGTGCTGGTTCTGGATGCTGCGCCAGCTATCGTAATCCTGGTGATTGAGCGGCCGCTTCTCGGCGAAGGCGGCAATGGTACAGACGGCAAGGGTGAAGATCCGGAGGTTCATGGTCCTTGTATTGTAGAACCAATGTGGGCAGGCCTGCCGCTTTGCCGTGCAGGCCAAGGCCGTCCTCCGAATCA
Organism: Bryobacteraceae bacterium; assembly: GCA_035632375.1. Taxonomy (GTDB): domain Bacteria; phylum Acidobacteriota; class Terriglobia; order Bryobacterales; family Bryobacteraceae; genus Palsa-89. The sequence goes on from DASQGY010000125.1 coordinate 106,482, forward strand.
GCCCTGGCCCTCATGAATAATGGCACAAAATCACGACTGAGGCAAAGATTCTTTTCGATGTTTGATGCACAAATGTACTAAAACCCTAGGAAGACCAAGGGGGGTATTAGATCAATTTCTGGTTCCAATGGCTTCCGTTCGCCCGGCCAGCGGCTTTACCGCCGATCCCCCGCAGACCCCGACACCCGTATTTAGCAACGCATTGAGCAAGTTATGCAAGACGGCGTAAACCAACTGCTCGTTCACCGCCTGCTTCCCCGGAAGGCGAAACGACGCCGGCAGTTCCTTGGCGATCTTCAGCCGGATGGAGTGGGGCAGTGTTCGCCCGGACCGGTCCTTCTGGTTGGCCACCGAAATGGGGGTCTGCAAGACCGACCCGGAGTGCCCATCGACGTAGAACTGGCAGCGCGAAAACCAGCCCAGGTTGCCCGGGTCGGCGGCATCAAAGAGCAGCAACGGCGCCTCACGGTCGCTAGCGAGCAGGTCCAGGCAAAGCGCCCGGTCACTGTCTTCGATCCGGTATTCGAAGCCCGCCTGCCTGGCAATATTGGCGACGAAATCGGGATCGAGTTCCAGAAGCAGAAACTTGTAACCGCCGGCAAGCAATACTTGCATGAATCTCTATTCTATCCTGCTTCCTGTTCGAATCCGCCACCAGTATCGACGCGATCGGATATCGACATGGCGCTTCGGCCCTGGAGACCGTCCCTGAGTTAAGCTTCAGTCTGGGATCGGGGGTTGCCCCGTTGTTGGCGTAGAGCCAGTTACTGGTAAGGCTGGTCGGGCCGCCGGGATTTGAACCCGGGACCTCTTGCACCCCAAGCAAGCGCGCTAGCCAGGCTGCGCCACGGCCCGAACTTCTCCATTCTACCGCACCCGCGCCCACCGCCCCACTCCCGCCGGACTGTTATATTCAATTCATGCCAGACGATCTCTCCCGTCGCGGTTTCCTCAAGACTTCCGCTAGCGCCGCCGCCATCGCCGCCCCCGGCATTCTTCGCGCTCAAAACACAACCGGCAAAGTCCACATTGGATGGATCGGCGTCGGCTCACGCGGCTACTATCTGATGGACCGCCTCTACACCGGCAGCGCCGCGGCCGTGGAGGTCACCGCCGTTTGCGACACCTACACCGGCCATCTGAACCGCGCCAAGGACCGCGTCCAGACCATGGGCAAGAACACGCCCAAGATCTACGACGATTACCTGCAGTTGCTCCAGGACCCGTCCATCGACGCCGTGGTCATCTCCACTCCGGAACATTTGCACTACCCGATGTTCATGGCCGCGCTCAAAGCCAACAAGAACATCTACGTCGAGAAGCCGCTCGCGCATACTATCGAGCAAGGCGAGGAAATGGTCAAGGCCGCCGAAAAGTCCGGCAAGATCATCCAGGTCGGCACCCAGAATCGCAGCAATTCGCTTTACCAGCAGGCCAAGCAGATGGTAGGGGATGGCATGATCGGCGACATACACTACACACGCGCCTTCTGGTATCGCAATTCTCTCGACGACAATCCCGCGTGGCGCTATGCCATTCCCAAAGACGCCAGCCCCGAAAACAGCGATTGGGCGAAGTTCCTCGGCCCCGCCCCCAAAAAAGATTGGGATCCGCATCGCTACTACCAGTGGCGTCTCTATTGGGATTATTCCGGCGGCATCTCCACCGACCTGCTGGTGCATCAAACCGACATCACCAACTTCGTCTGCGGCAAAGTGGTCCCCACGTCCTGCATGGCCTCCGGCGGCATCTACCGCTGGACCGGCGCCGACGACCGCGATGTTCCCGACACCCTCAGCGCCATCTACGAATATCCGGACAAGTTCCACATCAACTACAGTTGCTACTTCGGCAATGATCATTACGGCTACGGCGAAAACTTCATGGGCAACGAAGGCACCATCGAAGTCCTGAACCGCCAGATCCTGAATTTCTACCCGGAAAAATTCGGCAACAAGCCTCCCGCCAAAGTCGCCGCCCGAAAAGAAGTGCACGTCGAGCTCCCCGGCAACGACAACAAAGCCGTCGAAGCTCACTTGCGCAATTGGGTGGAAGCGATGCAGGGCAAAGCGAAGGTGATCGCGCCGCCGGAAGTCGGCCAGCAAGCCGCGATCTCCGGCCACATGGCGACGCTGTCCTTCCGCGCCAACAAGAAAATCATCTGGGACGACCGGGCTCGCAAATACCACTTCGTGTAGTCGCGCCGTGGTATATATGGCAGGATGCTAATCCTCGCCGCCATCCTCGCCATCTTCGTTTACGGCATGATTGCCGCTATGCTCGGCACCATCCTGCCGGATCTCTCCGCCCGCTTCAAACTCACTCCGCAGCAGAACGGCACCATCGCTTCCTGCCAGGCGCTGGGTTTGATCATCGCCTCTCTCGGCGTAGGGCCACTGATCGATAACGAAGGAAAAAAGGTCGGAATGGTGCTCGGCCTCGCGCTCATCACCCTCGCGCTCTTCCTGCTTCCGAAATCGAGCAGCTTCGGAACCATCGCCACTTATCTATTCCTCCTGGGACTCGGCGGCGGCATTATCGTCACTGCGGCGAATGCACTCGCCAGCGACGTCTCTCCGGAACATCGCGGCACGACATTGAACCTGTTGAATCTCTTCTTCGGACTCGGCGGCCTGGCGACACCGTTCATCTCCGCGAACCTGCTCTCCAGAAATTCCGTGCGACTCTGCTATCTGGTCGCCGGCCTCACCGCCGCAACCCTGGCAATCAACGTCGCAACGCAAATGCCGCAGCCCACCGGCGAAAAAAGCTTCGTCTTCTCCCAAGTAGGCGACGTAATCGGAAGCCCGACTCTCTGGCTCTTGGCCATCTTCTTGTTTCTCTACGTAGCCTCGGAGGTCGGCGTCTGGAACTGGCTGGTCCAGCATCTAATCGCGCAAGGCATCCCCGAATCCCGCGCCCTGAATATCTTATCGCTAGGTTTCGCCCTGGGATTGTTAGTCGGCCGCGTAGGAGTCTCGCGCGTCCTGATCACGGTCTCGCCACTGACCGTGACCCTGGCAGCATCCATCCTGATGCTGATTACAACCTACGCCATGCTCCAAACCAGCGATCCAAAAATCGCCGGAGCGATGGTCTTCCTGGCCGGCGTAGCGATGGCGCCAGTCTTCCCGACGACGCTAGCCATCGTAGGCGACTCCTTCACCCGCATGACCGGCACTGCAATGGGAATAGTGATCACCTCCGGCTGGATCGGCTTAGCAGTAAGCTCCCGCATCATCGGCTCCATAGCCGGCGGCGACCCCAAGCGCCTGAAAAAAGCTCTCCTGCTACTCCCCGCGATGGCGGCAATAATGATCGCCGTGAACCTAGCGCTCCACGCCGTGAAATAAGTAATAGTAATAAGGAAGAAGGCGGCGAAGCCGCAATCCTCAACCTAAAACCTAGCACCTAAAACCTAACACCTACCTGTTGTGCGTCAGCCGATCGTAAATAAAACCACCAGCTCCTCCAGCCAGCGCACCAATCCCCGCGCCCTTACCGCCGCCCGCAATCGCGCCGATCGCCGCGCCAACTCCCGCGCTTCCGGCCACAATCGCCACCGACTTCTTGCCCGACCGGTGATGATGATACCGATACTCAGTCGTCGAATAGACTCGCTCCTGCTGTACCGGCGCCGTTTGCTCCACGTACCGCCGCACTACCACCGGCCGGTGGATGCTCTGCACGTACCGATCGTCGGGATAATATTCCTGATCGGTCGCGCCATTGCCGTTGTCCACGCACGGACCGCCCTGCGGAGTCGAGTACGTCGCGTTCGCAGTATAAACACCGTTGCCCGCCGTATACGTGCCGTTCGCAGTGTACGCTCCATTGCCCGCAGTATAAGTGCCGTTCGCGGTATACGCGCCATTGCTGGGTGCCGTGCTCGCGCCGTTCGCATTCGGCGCGTTCGCGGAATTGTAGTCGGCCGTTTGCCCATACGCCGGCGGATTCACGGCGGGGCTCGTGTTGCGCACCGCCTTACTCCAGCCCACGGCGCCAACCACCGCCACCAGCGCAAAAGCCCCCGCTAGCAATCCGTTCTTCAGGTTCATGGCTACACCTCCAACGCCCTCCTCCTTGCGTTTTTCGTACCAAATGGCAACAAATGTGCCCTGAACAACTTACGTTGGTTGTGTTGGAGGAATTGTCTATGATTTCCGACGCCGAGCCAGTAAGATCTACAAACTCCGGTTACCTGGAACGCAAAAAGCACATGTTCTTGTTCCTGGTCGCCGGCTTGGTTTTGATTCTCATCGGGTTATCCATTTGGCTGATCGCCGGCCCGTCCACGTTGTATCCGGTACAGGTGAACGGCAAGTTCGGCTACATCAACAAGTCCGCGAAAATGGTGATCCCGCCACAGTTCGATCAAGCCGAGCCGTTCAACGAAGGCTACGCCCCAGTCAAGCTGGGCAACAACTGGGGCTTCATCGACCAGAAAGGCAAGCTCACCATCGCCCCGCAGTATCACATGGCCGACCCATTCTCCGACGGACTGGCCCTCGTCGCCGTAGGCCCACGCTTGGGTTACATCGACCGTAGCGGCAAGTACGCCATCAATCCGCAGTTCGACGGCGCGGGTCAGTTCGGCAGCGGCCTGGCGCCGGTGCTGGTCAACGGCCGCTGGGGCTACATCGACAAGACCGGCAAGCTGGTGGTCAATCCCCAGTTCGATGAAGGCGGCAACTTTTCCGATGGCCTGGCCGTCGTGCGCATCGGCGGCAAATTCGGCTACGTCGATAAATCCGGCAAAGTGGCGATCAATCCGCAATTCAGCTCCGCGGGCGATTTCCACGACGGTCTCGCCGTGGTCAAGCTAAACAGCAAATTCGGCTACATCGACAAGTCCGGCAAAGTAAAGATCAATCCGCAATTCGATTCCGCCGGCGACTTCTCGGACGGCCTGGCCGTGGTCGCCACATCCGGCCGCTTCGGCTACATCGACAGGTCGGGAACGTTCGCCATCAATCCGCAATTCGACGACGGCGGTAACTTCCACGCCGGCCTCGCGCCCGTCTGGATCGGCGACCGCGAAGGCTACATCAACAAGCACGGCAAATACATCTGGAACCCAATGAGCTAGTGTATTTCGTCGTGGCGCACGCACTCTTGCGTGCCGCATCGGCACTCCTGCCGACGCTCGTCTTTGTCCAGACAGCATCTAACGGAAACATCTTCCAAACACACGACACACTCGAAACCGAGCCGCGACCGTCAGGGAGCGATTGCGATTCTTTCACAGCCTCGGATGCCGCGTATGCCAATCCGTACTCCGCTGATACACATAAGCCACAGCCAGCACCCGCCCCTCCCCAAACGCCGGGCCCACAATCTGCAACCCAATCGGCAGCGACTCCCGTGAAAACCCGCAAGGAATCGAAATAGCCGGCGTACCAAACCGATTGAACGCCGACGTATTGCTCGGAGGCCGCTTGTAGCTCTCATCGACAGTAGCCGCGATCGTCGGCGCTGTATCCCGCTTCGTCGGCAAAATCAAAACGTCCACCTGCTCGAATATGCGCCGGATCTCCCGCCGGCATTCTCGAATCCGCTTCAGCGTTTCGACATAATTGACGGCAGTCACTTTCTCAAGCTCCGCAAGATGCCTGCGCGACCACGGGTGATACAACTCCGGCGACCTTCGAAAATAAGACGCCTGATAGTGCAGCAGCTCGACATCGTAGCTCCCGTTCTCAACGAATCGGAACCGCGGAAGAACAACATCGCGAGCCTCGCGAAACTTCGGCCGCATCAACCGGATCGCAGCATCCACCGCCGCCCCCACTTCGGGATGCAAATCGTCGAAAAAATAATCGCGCGGAATACCCAGCCGGAGTTTCGAGAGCGGAGCATGCAGCGCCGTCGTGTAGTCCGGCACCGGCACATCAGCCGTAATGGAATCGGCCGGATCGAAGCCCGCCAACACCTGCAGCATCAGCGCCGCATCTTCCACCGAGCGAGTCATCGGCCCAATCGTGTCCAGCGAATAAGCCGAAGGAATCACCCCGCGCGTACTCACGCGCCCGTAAGAAGTCTTGAACCCGGTAATCCCGCAGAACGAAGCGGGAATGCGCACCGATCCGCCATCGTCGCTCCCCACCGATGCGTAGCAAAGCCCCGCCGCCAGCGCCGCCGCCGATCCAGCGGACGAGCCCCCGGTGATGTGCTCGAGATTCCAGGGATTGTGAACCGGACCAAAACAGCTAGTGGTTCCCGTTCCCTCGAACGCCATTTCGTCGAGATTGAGTTTGCCAAGGCAGACCATCCCAGCCGCCTTGAGTCGCGCTGCAACCTCGGCATCCTCTTTCGGCACGCGGTCGAAAAAGACCCGGCTAGCGGCAGTAGTCCGAACACCGGCAGTATCGATATTGTCCTTGAGCGCGATGGGCACGCCACACAGAGGATGCCGCAATGTGCGAGCGTCACAAGCGCGAGCCTGCGCGAGCGCGCTGTCTTCCGTAACAGTAATAAAGCTATTCAGCTTGGGATCGAGCTTCTTGATCCGTGCCAAACACAACTTCGTCAGCTCCTCCGATGAAATAGTGCGCCTCTGCAACGCCGCCACAGCCTGCGCCAACGTCCAAAATTCCGGCGACTGATTCGAGTTCGCGCCCGCGAGAAGCCGGGCAACAGACACACCAGCCCCAGCCAGCAAACCACGCCGCGAGATCACGCCATTCTCAACATCCATCCCGGTAGTATAAGGCGCAAACCGGCCGGAGGCCTATTCCGCGCGCAGCATTGCAACCGGATCGATCCGCAGCGCGCGAATTACCGCAGGCACCGCGGCCAGCAGCGCCGCCGCAAGAATTGTCAACGACGGAAGCGCGAGCATCGCCAAGTCGCTAGGCTTCACTTGATAAAGCAGCGTCCCGATGTATCGCACCGATACCATGCCGAGCATGAGGCCGGCGAGCGCTCCCACCAACACCATGGAAAATATTTCGGCAGTCACTCGGCGCGCGATGTCCCCAGCCGGCGCGCCAATCGCGATGCGAATGCCGATTTCGCGCCGCCGTTGCAGTACCGAGTAATCCAGCACGCCGTACAAGCCAATCCCCGCCAGCAACAGTGCGACACCCGCAAAGAACAGACCCAGCATTGCCAGCAGCCGCTCGCGGAGCGTGTCCGACTGGTTCAATTCCGTCTGCGTGCGGATGTTGCTCACGCGGAATCCCGGCCACGCGCGCGGCACCTCCTGGCGAAGGAACGACGCGAGCGCCAGTGGGTTTGCGCCTGCTGTGCGAACGACAAACGTGCCCCTGCCCATCGGCTTCAGCGCGCCGTTGGAGTCAATCGATGGAAACGGAATATAGGCCGTCGGCCGGATCGCCAACCTCATGCTCTCCCGCGAACGAGCGTCGCGAATCAAACCGACGATCTCGGTACGGGTTCGCCCACCGGCGGGATCCACTCGCTCAAACGATTTACCTACGGGCTTCTCCCCGTTGAAATACTGCTTGGCGAAGGCTTGATTGACGATCGCCACCGCTGGATTCGCGTCGGTCGGGCGAAAGTCCCGCCCACCGAGCAAGGGAATTCTCATCGTCTCCACCCAGCCGAGTGAGATGGTGACGAAGTCCGAGAAGATCTCGCTCGGAGGCGCACCATCGATGGAAATATTGCCGACTGCGCTTTCCCCGCTCATCAGCGGCCATCCGATCAGCGCAACCTTCTCGACACCGGGAACCGTGCGCAAATGTTCTGCCACCTGGTCCCAGAAGAACGGAGGCTGAGGGCGCTGCGCTACGGATTCCAGATTGAGAATCCGTTCCGCGGAAAAACCAGTGGGTTGATTGGTCAGCCGTTCGAACGTGGCCGCAAACAGTCCGGCGGCGAAATGCACGACAAAACAGAAAGCCACCTGTGCGGCAATCAACGCATGCATCAGCCGGCGTCGCGAGTGCGGATCCTCGCCGCCGCGGAGCGCACTCACCGGCTTCACCGACGAAGCACGCAACGCCGGCGTAAGCCCGAACAGGATCGCTACGCTACAAGCCAACGCCAGGCTGAACGCGAGTACTCTCCAGTCCATCGCAAGAGCCAAACGAGCCGAGTAGCCTGGCGGATTGATCTTGCCCACGATGAACGGCGCCGACCACCATGCGAATAACCCGCCGAAGGCGGAGCCCAGGAATGCCAGCCACGCGCTTTCGATCATTACCAGTTGGACCAAACGCCATCTTCCTGCGCCGATCGACACTCGCAGCGCCATCTCGCGCGCCCGCGATGCTGCCTGCGCGGTCATCAGGTTGGCCACGTTGGCACACGCAATCAGCAGCACCAACGCCACCAGCAACCCAAGCGCCGCCAGCGCCGGGCGGTATTCTCGCTGCAAGTTCGAGCGCCCGGCAGCCGCGGGTTCGAGCAACAACTTCTCTTGGAACATTCGATCGCGGTCCCGTTTTGACTGCGCCGGAAAACCCTTCACCCTCTCCTCTTGGATGGCGCGAAAAGTAGCACGCAACTTCTCTCGCACGGGTTCGGCGGCGACGCCCGGTTTCAGTTGCACCAGCGTCCGCATCCAGAAGTTATTCAGGCTGGCGAGTGTCCGGGCACTCTTCATCGCCATGGGAACGAAGATGTCGGTCACCCAGCCGGTTTCCGTGCCGGTGAATCGCTCCTCGGCCACGCCGACGATCTGGTAATAATCGTTGCCCATCCGAAAGGTGCTTCCGATCGCTTTCGGATTTCGCGCGAAGCGGCGCGTCCAGTAGTTGTGCGACAGGACGGCCACCGGGTGCGCCCCAGGCTTGAGATCGTCGTTGGCGGTCAGGAGCCGTCCCGCCGCCGGCCGCAGTCCGAAAGCGGAGAACATCCAGCCGGACACATAATGCACGTCGGCTTTCTCCATATCCTGGTCCGATCCGTAGGTCACATCGGCCATCCCGCTAAACATCGAGACGGCAGTCAACTCGGCTTGCTCCGCCACCGCGGCGCGCATTCGCAGGAACATGGGGTAGGAACAACTGTCGTAGGCCTTGATGGTGCTATCGGCTGCGGACGGCGACTCAAAAGCGACGCTGTACAGTCGCGCCGGATTCGCAATCGGCAGGGGCCGCAGCAGCAGAGCGTCAATCAGGCGGAACGCCGCCGTGCATGCTCCGATGCCGAGACCGAGCGATAGAATGGCCGCTGCCGAAGTTACTTTTTTCTTCATGAGCTGGCGCCAACCGAAGACAGCGTCGGCCCGCAGCGACTCGATCCAGGCGACGATCCGAACGTCGCGGCTCTCTTCGCGCGCCCTCACCGCCGGACCGAACGCGCGCCGCGCTTCGTCTGGATCGCGGCCCTGCTCGATCGCTTCGTCCAGATGCGATTGCAGCTCTTCATCGATTTCACGGCTCAATCGCTCGCCGCGAAATATGTTTGCGAAACGTGACCACAGCGACATATCACACCGTCCTGAGTACCCGGTTCACAGCCGATGTCAAAGCCTGCCACCGCGACTCTTCCGCCACCAGTTGCTTCTTGCCCGCCGCCGTGAGTTCGTAGAGCCGCGCCCGCTTCCCGCTGTCCTTAGTGATCCACTGGGCGCGAATCCAGCCCGCCTCCTCCATCCGATGCAGTGCCGGATACAGCGAACCCTCCTCGGCGCGCAGCACCTCCCCGGAGCGGTCCTTAATCGCGGTCATAATGGCATACCCATGAAGCCGCGGCCGCCGCGACAGAATCTTCAACACCAGCAGGTCCATGGACCCTTGCAGCGAATCCGGCTTAGGCATACATAGACATCATAGTACATAGACGTCTAAGCATGAAAAAGGTTAGCGCACAGACTGAAGCCTGTACCACCAGGCACTATCACTCTATTAGAGGTGGCACAGGCTTTAGCCTGTGGACGGAACAAAACCGGGACAACAAAACCGGGGACAGACGGAACGTTTCCTTGTCTTTCTCACTCGAAGTGAAACGCGCTTAACCACGTCTATTGCCTCTCCGACTCAAGTTCGTGACCTTTTTGCCCAAAGGCGGCCCCGGTCCATCGTGCTCCATTTCGATCAACACAATCGGCAGCCGGTCCGCGTCCTGCTCGTGGAGTACCTTACGGGCGTATGACGCCGATGGAGTCCGGTCGGGCAGATAGCTCTGAAGGCGATCGCTTGGAACTACAATGATGCCCACGTCAATATCGCCAATCTCGATCCTTTTCTTCAAGTGTAGGATGTCCTTGTAGAGCAGCTCACTCCGCGCGGAAATCTGAATCTCCACGCCTACGCAAACGCGCGTCCCGTTCACCACCTTGCACTTGGACCAATCCACGTCGCCGGACTTCTTTGGCAGCCAACTCTCACTCTTCTCGAACGTCGCGTCCAACAATATTCTGATCGCGGCCGCTCCATTGAAGGATGTACTGCCTTCCCTCTTCATTTCCAGCACTAGGATTTTGGTTGACTCCACCAAACGCTTCACTTCATCCAGAAGTGGTTGAAGCCCCAGGCGTCGCATCTTCGTCTCCGCTCCATCAAAGGCTTCAACGGATTTTATTTTCGCCATCTACTCGGCAAGTTTAACCCAAAACGCTGTTGAGTTCTTTCGCTGGGTCGATATGAAGAGCATAGTGAAGCAACAAGTACTGTTCGTGAAAGAAGCTGCTTGCGTTTCCTCACCGCTTCCCCTACTCTGGTCTCCAGAGCAGGAACGAATGCGCCAGGTCCACTCCACCAAACTCGGAAAAGTCTTTCACGCCGATTGCCTGGAACTCCTCGCATCGGTACGTAGTGGAACGGTGGACACCCTGTTCGCCGATCCTCCGTTCAACCTGAAGAAGCACTATGGCAAGAACGGTGGCGATGACCTTCCCGCCGCCAAGTATCTCGAATGGAGCAAGCAGTGGATCGCAGAGTCGGTTCGCGTCCTCGCCCCCGGTGGCGCGCTGTTCATCTACAATCTTCCGAAGTGGTTAATCGAATACGGCGCCTACCTTAACACCATGCCGGAGATGACTTTCAAACACTGGATCGCCGTCGACAAAGCGCACAGCTTGCCGATTCCGAACCGTCTGTCTCCAAGTCATTATGGACTGCTCTACTACATCAAGGGCCCAAGGCCTCGCGTGTTCAATCGCGACCTGGTGAGAACTCCCATCCAGAAGTGCCGTCATTGCGGCAAAGACGTTAAAGACTACGGTGGACACAAGAAATTTCTAAACCCCAAGGGCTTGAATTTGACAGATGTATGGGACGACGTTCCGCCAGTCCGTCATCGCAAGTACAAGAACCGCCCGGCAAACGAACTCGCGCCGATCATCCTTGAAAGAATAATCCAACTGACCACCGAAGCCGGCGATCTCATCTGCGATCCTTTTGCCGGCGGAGGCGTTACCGCCTACGTCGCGGAGCGGCTACATCGTCGTTGGATCGTCGGCGATATCAACGATTGCGCCTCCATCAAAGAACGGCTCATCAATTGGGATGACGGCTCCCACCCGGAGTGGAAAACGAACAAGAAGCGGATCGCTGCTACGCCACTCAACCAACCCGTTCACCCTCTTCCGCTCCTCGATTCCCTTCTTCCGTAACCCCTCCTCGATAAAAACTCAGCGAATTATCCCCCTGCCTCAACACCCGATACCTCCGCAAACTCCCATACTCCGCCCCCAACTCCACCCGCGACGCGTGCTGCGCAATCACTAACCCATCACCCGCCGCCCCGACCGCCGCCAGCGCCGCCTCATACTCCACCGTCCTCTCATACGGCGGATCCAAAAACACAATGTCCGCCTTCACCCGCTCCAACACCGCCACCGATTTCCCGGTGAAAACTTCCGCCCGCCCCTCCAACCCCAGCGCCATCAAATTCTCGCGGATCACCGCCACCGCCGCCCGATTCTTCTCCACAAACACGCATCGCCGCGCGCCCCGGCTCAATGCCTCAATCCCCACCGCCCCCGTCCCCGCGTAAGCATCCACAAAAACCGCGTCCGCAATCACCGGCGCGAGCACATTAAATAGCGCCTCCCGCAAACGATCCGGAGTCGGCCGCGTCTCCAACCCCGCGAGCGTCTTCAACCGCCGGCTCCGAAACTCACCCGCGATCACTCGCATCAACCCACCTGCACCAATCCGTATCGCCGCTGCCAATGCTCCCGGATATACGCCACTGCCCGCTTCAATTCCTCAGCCGCCGGCGGATTCGCAATGAACCCCTGCGCCTCGCTCCGCGCTATCTCCAGCAATTCCTGATCGCGAATAATGTTCCCGATCCGCAGCGCCGGCAGCCCCGATTGCTTCGTCCCAAAAAACTCCCCCGGCCCGCGCAGCTTCAAATCCATCTCCGCGATATAAAACCCGTCGCTCGAATCCACCATGGTGCGGATCCGCTCGCGACCCGTGTCGTTCAACCGCGCCGTCACCAAAATGCAGTAACTCTGATCCGCGCCGCGTCCCACCCGCCCCCGTAGCTGATGCAGTTGCGCCAGCCCGAACCGCTCTGCCTGCTCAATCACCATCACCGTCGCGTTCGGCACATCCACGCCTACTTCAATCACCGTCGTCGACACCAGTATCTGCACCTCGCCGCGCCGGAATTCCTCCATCGCCGATTCTTTCTCCGCGGTCTTCAGCCGCCCATGCAGCAACCCCACGCGCAAATCCGGAAACACGCGCTCCGACAAATGTAAATGCATCTGCTGCGCCGCCTTGATCGCCTGCGTCTCCGATTCCTCAATCACCGGATACACCACATACGCCTGCCGCCCCAGCGCCACCTGCTTTTTCAAAAAGCTATAAACGCGCTCCACCTCATCTTCCGTCACATGCCGCGTCTCGATCGGCTTCCTCCCCGGCGGCATCTCATCGATCATCGAAACATCCAGGTCCCCATAGATCGTCAGCGCCAACGTCCGCGGAATCGGCGTCGCGGTCATCACCAACACATCGGGATGCTTCGCCTTCGCCGCCAATTGCAGCCGCTGCATCACTCCGAAACGATGCTGTTCGTCGACAATCGCCAACCCCAACTTCTTCCACTCGACATCCTCTTCGATCAGCGCGTGCGTCCCGATGCCGACGTGCGCCAATCCCTCAGCCATCAACTTCTTGAGCTGCACTTTCTCGCGCGCCGTCGCCGATCCAGTGAGCAGCACCACCACATAACCCATCTTCTGAAACAGATTCTTGAAATAAAGATAGTGCTGGCTCGCCAGGATTTCGGTGGGCGCAAGCACCGCCACCTGGTAGCCATTCTCCATCGCGATCACCGCCGCTTCGGCCGCCACCAGCGTCTTCCCGCTCCCCACATCGCCTTGCAGCAAACGGCTCATCGGATGCGCCGCCGCCATATCGCCCGCGATCTCCTTCAACACGCGCTTCTGCGCGCCGGTGGGCTTGAACGGCAGCATCGCTTTGATTCTCTCCCGCACCCGATCGGTCAACTCGAACGCAATCCCCGGCTGCACCCGGGCCTTGGCCCGCTTCAATGACAGCCCGCACTCCAGCCAAAAAAACTCCTCGAAGATCAGCCGCCATTGTGCCGGTGAACGGAACGCATTCAACATCCGCAAGTCGGCGCCCGCGTCCGGAAAATGCAGCGCCCGAATCGCCGCCCACCGGTCCGGCAATTTCAACCGACCGCGAATCACCAGCGGCAGCGGATCATCCAGCGGCTCGATCGACGCCAAAATCCGATCCAGCAGCATCCGAAACACACGCGTACTCACCTTCCCCGCCGCCTCATAAATCGGCACGATGCGCCCCGTGTGCAGCCCGGCGTCCCCTTCCCCTTCGTCCGCCGACAGAATCTCAAACTCCGGATGCATGATGAGCAAATCGCCGGTGTAGTTGTCCAGTTCCACCTTCCCGTACAACGCCACCCGCATCCCCGGTTCGAAGCGGTCGGCAAGATACCCGCCATGAAACCACTTCCCCATCAGCCTCTCGCGCGACGAGTCGGTGAAAATAGCTTCGAACAACCCAAGATTGCGCCGCCGGAATCCAGCGAGCCGCGACGACTTCACTTCAGCGATCACCGTCGCCATCTCGCCCGGAGCAAGCTGCGCGATGGTCTTCACATTGCTGCGGTCCTCATAACGAAACGGCGCGTAGCCGAGCAAATCCTCGACCGTCGTGAGCCCCTTGGTAGCGAGCATCTCCGCGCGCCCTGGCCCAATCCCTTTAACAAACTGAAGCGGAGTAGAAGTATCCACAATGTGCAACAAAACCCGAGGGACAAGAAAAAACCGGGGACAGGCTACGCTGTCCCAAGCCAAGTCCATCCTGAAGGAACCGTACTCAGCCGATTGGCGGTGGACAGCGCTGCCTGTCCCCGGTTTTTTTGGTCAACCGCTGGCACAGCCCGTCAACCAGCAAAGCCCAGTGTACAATGCCGAGTAATGAAACCCCTCACACTTTTCCTCGCCCTAACCACCCTCACCGCCGCCGACCTCCGCCTAGGCTTCATCGGCACCGACACGTCCCACGTAACCGCCTTCACCAAAATCCTGAACGACCCCGCATCCCCCGATCACATCCCCGGCGCGCGGATAGTCGCCGCATACAAAGGCGGCAGCCCCGACCTCGATGAAAGCCGCACCCGCATCGACCGCTTCACCAAAGAACTGCAAGACAAATGGCAAATCAAAATCGTCGACACCATCCCCGACCTGCTGCAGCAAGTGGACGCCGTCCTAATCACCAGCGTCGACGGCCGCGTCCACCTCGGCCAGGCCCGCGCCGCAATCGCCGCGCACAAGCCGCTGTTCATCGACAAGCCCCTAGCTTCAACGTTAGAAGACGCCCGCGAAATCGCGCGTCTGGCGAAAGAAGCCGGAGTCCCGTGGTTCAGCGCATCCAGCCTGCGCTTCAGTGGCATCGCGAAAATGCGCACGCCCGATCTTGCCGGCGCAATCACCTGGGGCCCCGGCCCGCTAGAAGAACATCATCATCTCGACTTGGCCTGGTACGCCATCCACCCCATCGAAATGCTCTACACATTGATGGGTCCGGGCTGCGAAGAAGTCACTCGAATCTCGACGTCCGACTCCGACGTGATCGTTGGCCGCTGGAAAGACGGACGCATCGGCACAGTCCGCGCCATGCGACCCTATGCCGACTACGGCGCAATCGCATTCCACAAAAATCCGAAAGCCCAGTCATCCGAAGTGGCCACAAAAGTCGACTCCGGCTACGCCCCGCTAGTTCGAGAGATTGTCCAGTTCTTCCAATCCGGCCGTCCGCCAGTCGCGAACGAAGAAACGCTGGAAATCTTCGCCTTCCTGGACGCCGCTCAACGCAGCAAAGAATCCGGCGGCAGACCGGTGAGGATCGGCAACCCGTAATCTTACCGGCCAGGCTCTGTGGAAGTTTCTTCGCGACCCTTGGTCGGACGCCGCCTCTGCAAATCCGTCCATTGCTGCTCGCTCAGCGTCGTCCGCAGCTTCAGACTCATTTGCGAAAGCGTGCGAGTGAGTTCGCTACGCGCGGCGATTAGATGTTCAATCGCGGCGTTGGCCTTCGCTTGATCCACCGGATCGTGCGCAAACTGCGCTTCCAGGTCGATCTCCGCCTTGGCTACTTCCGCGCGAATATCGATGAGTCGCGGCCGGAACTGCCGTACCGTCGCGCGAATCTGTTGGCTCTGCGCCGGCGTGAGATTCAAATCCTTGACAATCGGGCTGGCCCACCACGCATAGAAACCCTTCGGCATCTGCGCGCACAGCGAGCCCGCCAGCAATACTGCCAGAACAATCGGACGTAACATGTTTTATTCCTCGAAGAGCTTATGAATCGGCGCGATCGCTTGCGGCTCGGCGGTTTGCTCCATCGTGGCCAGCTCGGAAAACAACTGCTCGTCGCTGATCGCCGGCTTTTGTCTCACATTGTGCAGCGTAACACCCAACATTACCACCAGCACTGCCGCCGCCGAAACAGCCCAGCGCAGCGGCATCCAATTCCGGATCGGGTCGCCCAGGCGTTGATGGATGCGGCGGCGCTGCGCGGCAAGGAAATCGCTCGACACTTCCGGCTGCGCGACCATCCGCTGCCGAGCCAGTGTCAGCCGCTCCATTTCACCGCGGCAATCCGCGCATTCCGCCGCATGCCCGTCGTCTTCCTTCAGGCCGTACAGCCATTGCTTGAAATCTTCTTCGGTCCAGTGTTTCATTTTCTTCCCCGGTCGCGAAAGTACAAATCGTGCAGCTCCTCCCTGAGCTTTTCCACGGCACGAAACAAATGCACTTTCACCGTCCCAACATCTAAATTCAAAATCTCCGCGATCTCCGCCAGGCTTCGATCCTCGTAATGCCGCAACGTGAAAGCCGCCCGCTGCCGCAGACTCAGCCGCGCCAGCGCACTATCGATCCGGCGGCTGATTTGCCCGGCGAAAACATGATCTTCCGCATTCGGGCTGGCCTCTGCCGTCATCAGCAGGATGGTTTCTTCATCCTCGCCGCTCGGCCGCTTGCGCCAAAACTGCCAGCGGCGCGATCGCAATTTATCCAGGCAAGTATTCACCGCAATCCGCGTCAGCCATTTTCCAGGATCGTCCAACTCCTTCGATTCAGGCCGGTTCATCGCCTGCCAGGCTTTTAGAAAAGTGTCCTGCGTGGCCGAATCCGCTTCGCCCGTGTCCTGCAACATCCGCCGGCAAAGCAGAAAAATCCGCTTTTGCTCCGCGGCCATCCAGGAGCCGAATTCGCGCGTGCTGGCATCAGTGTCCAGACTGGCTTCCAGGCGATCGGCCATAGCGCCCATCATACCTTTAGGACGGACCTCCAGCCATTCGGTTGACAGCCTCTGCTAAGCTGCTCAATAAGATGAACTACATTGGCTTGCTTGCGGTTGGCTTACTCGCCGGACTCTTCGCCGGCGTGCTCGGAATCGGAGGAGGGCTGATCATTGTTCCGGCCTTGCTGTACGTTTTCAAACAGCCGATTTTGGACGCGACGGGAACCAGTTTAGCGGCGCTGATTCCGCCGGTAGGCCTGCTCGGCGCGATGGAATACTACCGGGCGGGGCATATCAACATCGCCTATGCCGCGTTGATTGCATTGGGGTTATTCGTCGGGACCTACTTCAGCGCCAAGTACGCGATGCATTTGCCGCCGACGCTAATCCATAGACTCTACGGGGCTTTCCTGCTGGTGATCGGGACCCGGATGGTGTTTTGGGCTAAATAACCTGCGCTTCAGCTTCCATCGCTTCGGCCACAAGTTCTGACGTGGGCATCGCCACCGAGGCTTGGTCGATCATGCGCGAAACAGCGGCTTTCTTCTCTTCCGACAACGACTTAGTGCTGAAAATGGAGCAGCCCTTGGCGATGTGCTGCATGTTTTCGCCTTCTTCTTCGACCAGCATTTCGTGCTCAACCCAGCTTGAAAGCGGGATGTTCCGGAAGTACAAACGCTCCTGTAGAACCATAGACTTCTGGCGGGCCGCCTCACTCTTGCTCTCGCGGAAATAGTGGCGTTCTTCGACGCGGAAATCCTGCATGAAGTCGTCCAGGGCGCGGCGTCTAGCCTCTTGTTCTGTTGCCTTTACGCGCTCTTC
This sequence comes from Bryobacteraceae bacterium, assembly GCA_035632375.1. Lineage (GTDB taxonomy): Bacteria > Acidobacteriota > Terriglobia > Bryobacterales > Bryobacteraceae > Palsa-89. The sequence continues at coordinate 123,974 of DASQGY010000125.1, forward strand.
CATAGTGTTCTTCTGGGTGCGGGTTTCGGCGCGCGCTTCGGCCAAGAATTCGCGTTCTTTGGAGATTGCGACCTCCATTCGCGCCTGCATGATCACGAACGACAGCAGGGCCGAGCCGCCGGCAATGAAAACCGGCAATAGAATCCACAACATGGCGTCCATCTGCATACCGGTTGTTTATCGGCGGTAGTCAGCCGGAACGTTAGGTACTAGAGGATCTCGGATTGGGAGCCATCGATCTTGGAGAAGGAAACCAGGGCCAGGAACACTGAAAAACGTGCCGTAAACAGGGATTTCGCCACGTTTTTGAGGCGAAAAAAGAGCGAAGACAGCAGGCCAAAATGCTTGCCAAAGTAGACGGCGAGGCCGTGGATGCGATCAGCCTCGAGGATGTTTCGAGACGATTCCGAATACGGCGAGTTCGCAGTATAAAGGACCGTGACCGGCGGGAGGGCGAGCGTTTTGCGGGAGGCTCGGCGGATCTGGTAGCAGAGTTCGAGGTCGGCGCCGAATTCGCCGTAGCGCTCGTCGAAAAAATTGATGCCCTTCACGAAGTACTTGCGGACCAGGCAGGCCTGGAACGTCGCGTACTCCACCGGAACGGCGTCGGCTGTTTTATCGATGATGACCGGCGACGGCGTGGGCGATTGCGGCGTTGGCAGTGTGTAGAATTGCACGGCGGGCTGGGCTTCGGTGTCAACCAGAAGCGGGCAAACAGCGGCGGCTTCGGAATCGGATTCGATGCGTGTGAGCAACGCCGGGATGGTGGTGGGGAGTACTTCGACATCCGGCGTTAGAAAAAAAAGATACTCGCCGAGAGCGGTGCGGGTGCCGATGTTGTAGGCCTTGGTGCGGCCGAAGTAGCGCGGGAGGCGGAGCATGTTGATGCCGGGGAATTCGGAATCGATCTGCGGGCTTTCGTCGTGCGATCCGCAATCGACCACGAGGATTTCGATCAGGTTGCGATCCTTGGAGCCTTCTAGGGCGGTGATGCAGCGGCGGAGGGCGGGGGCGCTGTCATAAGAGAAGATGAGGGCGGTGACTTTGGGCGCGGGGGCTTGCTCTTCGGCGAGGGGGCGCGGCGCGGGCTCGGCTTCGATGATGGGCGCCTCTTTTCGCGCTTCGGTCTTCCGCTTGGTGGCGATGGGCATCGGCTATTCCAGTTTACTGTGCGGATAGTACCTGCCGGTACGTTCAGTACTCGCGGTGCATTTGATGCGGGGCAAGCGGTCCGTAGAATCGGACTGTTGAAGTGTCTGGAGTTATGATGATGTCCAACATGGTTGATCAGCCCGATTTGGAGCTGATGCTCCGCGGCCGTCCGCTGGAACTGCCGAGCGTGCGGGTGCAGATTGTCCCACCGGCGTCGAGTGGCGTGCCGCGTCATGCCACGAATTTTCTTGCCGCTTTGCGCAGGCATCGTGGCGCGCTGGGGATTTTCGCCGCGGTAGGGGCGCTGCTGGGCTTGTCGATCGCGCTGCTCCATCGTCCGTGGTACGAGGCACGGGCCGCGATTGCGCCACCGCCGTCGGAGAATGCAGAAGTCGAGGTGAAGCAACTAACCGATCCGGATTTGGTGGCGGCTTCGTTGGCCAAGGCGCAACTCGAGAGTCTTCCGGAATATTCGAGAGGAAGCTCGGCCATCGATGGATTGAGAAGCATTCTGCGGATCGAGAAGAAGCCGGAGGCCGGCGAGTTGCTGCGCACCGTGCTGAGGAATCTTTCGGTGACGGCGTCGCCGCAGGGACGAGTGGTGGACATTGCGTTTCGGGCGACGGATGCGCAGCGGGCGGCGGCGTTCGTCAATTTTTTGACCAGCGGGTTTCAGGATCTGGAGATCAAGCTGCGGAGTTTGGGAGCGGCGGGCGCGAAGGATCCGCTGGGGGATCAGATTGCGGAAGCCAAAGCGGCGCAACAGCGCGCGGAAGACGATCTTGTCGCATACGCACATGCGGCGCGGTTGGCGCTGGATCCGCAGAGCGGGGCGCTAGTCGAAAATCGTTTCGCACAGGTGAAGAATAATATCGCGGGATTGGAATCGAAATTTCCGGCAGGGTCACCGGAAGCGGGCGAGGCGCGGAAGTTGGCGGATGCGTTGCGCCGGGCGCAGGCTGAGTACGCGGCGGCGCGCAATGAGAAGGCGATCCGGTTCCAAGCGAAAAAGCAAGATCTGGAAACCAAGCGCGCGATTTACGACGCTCTGCTGAAGAAACGGCAGGCGGTGTTGGCGGAAGTGAATGCCGAGAAGACGTCGCACGTGTTGGTGGCGGCGCATGTGCCGGGCGATGCGATTCGGCCGAGTGCGTTGCTGTACCTGATGTATGGACTGCTGGGTGGACTGATGGTGGGCGCGTGTTTCTGCGCGGTGCGGGAATCGCGCGATACGAAGCTGCACGGGCCGGGCGATATCGCGGCGTATGTAAACGTCGTCGAGTTGGGGACGGTGCCGCACATGAAGTTGGACGAGGAGCCTGGCGCTGCGCTGCATGGCGGGCACATTATCGATCTGAGTCCGACGGCGGGGGCAGTGCAGAAGGTCGGCGGCGCGAACGAGTTCGTGGCGGTGAATGGATTGGGTGGACTGCGCTATCCGGTGGACCCCGGCGAATCGTTCCGGTCGGTGCTGGCGTCGATTTGGATTGCGGGGCAGAATAGCAAGCGGCCGCGGGTGATGGTGTTCACGAGTCCGGGCGATGGCGAGGGGAAGACGTCGATCGTGACGAATTTGGGGATCGCGCTGGCTAACACGAATCGGCGGGTACTGATTCTGGAGGCGGATCTGCGGCATCCGCGGCTGCACAAAGTTTTCGGCAAACCGGAGGGCTGGGGGCTGGCGAACATGCTGGCGGAAGAAAGTCCGGTGGAGGAATATCGCTTCGAGGATCTGACGCTGAAGACGGATATACCGGGGCTCTACGTGCTGCCGGCGGGGACTGGAGAGACGAACATCGCGAGTATGCGTTACGTGGACCGGCTGGGGGAATTGCTGACGCGGTTCCGGCTGGAGTTTCACGCGGTGCTGATCGATACGCCGGGGGCGCTGGAGTTTCCGGACGCGCGGGTGATTGGCCGGCTATCGGATGGGGCGGTGCTGGTGTTCCGGTCGGGGGCGACGGAGCGGGAGCAGGCGGCGGCGTTGGGTCGGCGGTTTCAGGAGGATGGGATTAACGTGTTGGGGGCAGTGTTGAACGATTATCGGAGTGGGTAGCAGATTCGATCCTGGTATCGTAATAGCAGGAGCGGTCTCCGATGCCGGACCTGTCGACTCACAAGACCAAAGAGCTGCCCGCAAGCGCCAAGGAAGCTTTGGAGAAGCTGCTGGGGCGTCAGCTAGCGGACGATGAGGAAGTCAGCATCTGGGCTTCCAGGCCACACTCTGCTCCAACCGGAGCGGTGCGCAAACAGGCATGGCGGCAACTGAACGATCACCGAGATCGCCTTGCAGAGAAAACCAGCGGCTCTGCCGAAGAGCTGGAAAGGCTCGTTGACGAAGTCAGTGACCAGGTCCGCCACGGACCTCGATGAGAATTCTGCTCGACACGAATCTGCTGGTTCGAGCGGCAATCACACCGAAGGGTTCGGCCCGAGAAATTTTGCGGCTGATTGAGGCGAGCGCGGAACATACGCTTATCATCTCTGCCTATTTGTTAAGCGAGGTTGCCGACGTTCTTCGCCGCGACCGCATACGCGCAAGGTGGCCGCTCACCGATTTGGAGATCGGTGCTTATTGCCAGTACCTCGCACGCGTGGCCGCGGAAGTAACACCTGAGGCGCTCCGCGCGGTTATCCAGGATGAGAAAGATCAGGCTGTCATCGAGACGGCCGTCTCGGGACGAGTGGATGCAATCTGCACATCGGACGGACATTTCTACCAAGCGCCTGTTTTGGAATTCTGTGAAGCACATGCGATACGTGTATTGAAAGATGTAGAGCTTTTGAACAGACTCAGAGTGGCAATCTAGCCGTCAAGTCGACCGAATCTTTCCGGTCGGTGCTGGCGTCGATTTGGATTGCGGGGCAGAATAGCAAGCGGCCGCGCGTGATGGTGTTCACGAGTCCGGGAGATGGCGAAGGGAAGTCGTCGATCGTGACGAATTTGGGGATCGCGCTGGCGAACACGAATCGGCGGGTGCTGATTCTGGAGGCGGATCTGCGGCATCCGAGGCTACACAAAGTTTTCGGCAAACCGGACGGCTGAGGACTGGCGAACATGCTGGCGGAGGAGAGTCCGGTGGAGGAATATCGATTCGAGGATTTGACGCTGAAGACGGATATACCGGGGCTCTACGTGCTGCCGGCGGGGACTGGGGAGACGAACATCGCGAACATGCGGTATGTGGACCGGCTGGGGGAATTGCTGACGCGGTTCCGGCTGGAGTTTCACGCGGTGCTGATCGATACGCCGGGGGCGCTGGAGTTTCCGGACGCGCGGGTGATCGGGCGGCTATCGGATGGG